>NZ_JBVVQI010000003.1:207786-400942 GCF_055811495.1 Mesorhizobium sp. WSM4830
GAGGGCCGCAACCTCTTGGAACGCTTGCAAAATCAGGTTGGCATATCTTTCCTTGCGAAGAAGGATGTACTCCGATGCCTTCGCGAGGGAGGGCCGGTTCGTGTGGTATGTGTACCTGCTGGAAAGCAAGAGCGCGGAAGGCGAGCGCTATATCGGTGTGACCTCGGACCTGAAGCGACGGATCGCCGAGCACAACGCCGGAAAATCCAGCCACACGTCCAAATTCCTGCCGTGGCGGGTCGTGACCTGTATCGCCTTCTCGAACCAATCCAAGGCGACTTCATTCGAGCGTTATCTCAAATCCGGTTCCGGGCATGCTTTTGCCAGCAAACGCCTCTGGTGAACATCTGCGGCCGCTCACGTGATCGTACAAAAATCAACGATTTTCCGAAAATAACAACGCAATCTCAGCTACTTACTACAGAAACACACGGCGCCAACTCCGCTCTTTTGTTCGATTCTGACTGGAGGTCAGAAAATGAACATCAAGAGCCTGCTTCTCGGCTCCGCTGCGGCACTGATCGCAGTTTCCGGTGCGCGCGCCGCCGACGCCGTCGTCGTCGCCGAGCCGGAACCCGCTGAATACGTCAAGATCTGCGACGTCTACGGCGCTGGCTACTACTACATCCCCGGCACCGAAATCTGCCTGCGCATCGGCGGCTATGTCCGCTATGACATCGGCGTTGGCCAGGCTGGCTCGTTCGACGGCGCCAGGTACCAGGACCTGTTGGATGCCTTGAATGGTGAAGACAACGTCAACGACGGCTACTACAAGCAGGCTCGCTTCACGCTGAGGACCTATACCGGCCAGGAAACCGAGATGGGCACCTTGAAGACCTACACCGAGACCCGCTTCAACTGGGGAACCGGTTATCATTCCGTCGCCGGTTTCGACACTCCCTTCTCCAGCTTTGGCAGCAGAGGCGTTTCGCTGAACTTCGCCTGGATCCAGCTTGGTGGTCTCCGCGTCGGTAAGGACGAAACAGCCTTCAATACGTTCACCGGCTACGCCGGCAACGTCATCCAGGATACGATCGTTCCCTACGGCGGCTTCGACACCAACGTCGTCCAGTACTACTTCGATGCCGGCAACGGCTTCTCGGCCGTGGCTTCGTTGGAAACCGGTGAAGGCTTTATCCTTAACAGCGCCAATACTGCCCTCAATCTCGGTCACGACTCGGTCGACAGCTACGTCCCGTATGTCGTCGGCGGCGTGAAGTACACGCAGGGCTGGGGCTCCATCAGCGGTGTTGTTGCCTATGACAGCAGCCTGGAAGAATGGGCCGGCAAGGTTCGCCTCGACGTGACGCCGATGCAGAACCTGTCGCTGTTCTTGATGGCCGGCTACGGCACTGACGACAATCTCCCGCGCAACTTCTACAAGCAGTGGGGCGGTAACTGGGCAGTCTGGGGTGGTGGCACTTACACCATCAACGAGAAGACCTCGTTCAACCTCCAGGTGTCGTATGATGAAGCCAAGGAAGCTGGTGTCGCGGCCAATATCGCCTACGACATCGTTCCCGGCTTCACGATTACGGCCGAAGTGGACTATGCCCATAACGATCATCACATCGATAGCGACTCGCTGCCCGGTTATGAATACAACTGGACCGGCATCCCGGGCGACAAGAAGGACGCCATCGGCGGCATGCTCCGCTTCCAGCGCTCGTTCTAAGGGCTGGACTTAAAGCAAGTGAAATCCAGCCCGGGCGCTTAAACGCCCGGGCTGTTTTGTTTTCGCGACTGGTAGCAAACAGAAGGAAAAGGGGGTTCGGTAGCTGAACAGGGTTGTGGAACGATGTCGTTGGGATCCGCCACTGGTGGATGAAATCGGCCGCAACGCTTAAAACTCTTGAAAGGGCACCGCCAAGCAGGTAGGTCTAGGCCTATCCACTCGGGGGTGTGGCGAATAATGACGAACGATGCGATTCAAGAGGGAGGAACCTCTGATCATTTTTCGATGTTTTCTTCTCAAACTGCAAAAATAAAATACAGTTATAACAAGATACGAGAAGTAAAGTCGCATAGGATCGGAGAACTGTTTTCAGTATACCGGGACATACTTTGGGATGATGGGCGGCACAAATACAATGTCAGCTCCTTCATCGGCGAAATAGACGAGATTCTCCTTGGGGAGCGTTTCAGCGCTTTCGACCAAAGCACCCTCGACAACCTTATCGGTACCTTGCGCCAGCGCGGCAACAGCAATGCAACCATCAACCGGAAGATGGCTGCCCTCAGCAAACTGCTGCGCAAGGCTCACAAGATGGGGGATATCCACAGCCTGCCCGAGTTCCGCCGCCAGAAGGAGCGGGCGGGACGGATTCGTTTCCTCGAAAGAGACGAGGAGGCCCGGCTGTTCGCCGCCATCAAGAGCCGCAGCGAGGACGCTTATCGGCTTTCCGTCTTTCTCGTCGACACCGGCTGCCGCCTCGGCGAAGCGCTGGGCTTGATCTGGAACGATATCCAGGAGCACCGCGTCAGTTTCTGGATCACCAAATCCGGCCGCAGTCGTACCATCCCGATGACCGAGCGGGTAAAAGAGGTGATCAAGCTGCCGGCCACCGAGGGCCGCCGGCCCAAGGGCCCGTTCACCAAGCTCAGCCAGGCGCAGTTTCGCGCCATCTGGAACGATGCCAAGGCCGAGGTCGGGCTTGGCGCCGACGATCAGGTCGTGCCGCATATATTGCGCCATACTTGCGCCTCGCGTCTCGTCCAGGGCGGCATCGATATCAGGCGCGTGCAGATGTGGCTCGGCCATCAGACGCTGTCGATGACCATGCGTTACGCCCATCTGGCCACCAACGACCTGGACGGCTGCGTTACCGTGCTGGAGACGCCGCGGTGCAGTGGCGCGGACAGCGGCGGCGCAAGCGCTTTGTCTTCTCCACCTCCGGCAAGGCGAGAGCCAAAAAGCGAGCCGGCCCCAAGCAAGGCCCCAAAGCCCGCGAAGAGAAGCGCCAAATCCTGACGGTTTGGGTGGATCTGGCATTGGGTTTCAGGGCAGTTGCTTCAGGTTAGTGCTGCCCCTCATTGCCCTGCCGGGCATTTCTCCCCGTATAGTGACGGGGAGAAAGGCGCCCTTGCGAAAGATTTCGCTAATCCCCAGCGTTGCAAGAAAGTCGCCGTCGTTGCGGCCAGCCCCTTCTCCCCGTCCCTACGGGGAGAAGGTGCCGGCAGGCGGATGAGGGGCAGCGCCGACATCGATGAAATAATTTCACCGCTAACTCCAATGGAACTGTCAATGTCCGTCGGAATGCTTTGACCGGCGCAAAACTAGCGCGTGAATTACTTCACTCGGTCGAGCGTTACTTCCCACCTCGTCGCTCCGCCCGATCGAAAAAGTCAGCGATCCTGTCCGGCAGGCTGCCGGCCTCCAGAAACGGAGCATGCCCCTGGCCCTCGACTGTGATCGTCTCGATATCGGTATGACGCGTCCGCATCTGCTCGAGCGTTTCGGCGGACAGCAGCTTCGAGTTGGCGCCGCATATGACGAGCAAGGGGATCGCGGTCAGTGCGTCGAACTGCGGCCAAAGATCGGGCAGCGGCTGGGTGAGGTCTAGGCCCGCCAGCGTCTCAACCAGTCTCGGGTCGAAATCAGGCAAAAATCCCTCCTCGGTCTTGCGGTAGAGGGCTGACGCCATCCGCTCCCAATCCGCATCTGTCAGCGCCGAAAAATCCGCGCCATGGGTGCTGCGTAGGTCGCGGACCACCTCTGCGTACGTCTTCGGCGTGGGCGCGGGGTCGAGATAGGAGCGGATATGGGCGAGACCTTGCGCCTCGATCACCGGGCCGATGTCGTTGAGGACGATGGCCTTCAGCACGGCCGGCCGCATCGCCCCGAGCACATGGATGATCAATCCACCGCGCGATGTGCCGATGAAGGCAGCCTGCTCGATGCCAAGTGCTGCCAGCCCGGCGAGAATATCGCCGGCTTCGATGCCGACAGTGTAATGGCCGATATCGGCATCGTAGGCGGATTGCCCACGCCCGCGATAGTCGAAAGCAACAACCTTACGCCTCGCCTGCGTCGACAGATAAAGCGCCAAATCGTGAAAATCACGGCAATTGCGGGTCAGGCCGGGAAGGCAAACGACTGGCCAGCGGCCGGAATTCGCTTCGCCGTAGATGCGGGCGTGCAGGGACAGCCCGTCCGGCGCGGCGTAGAAGAAATCGGAGAAGCCTTGGCTTGCCATGGTGTTCCCTTGCCTCGTCCGGGTCGTTTCCGACAGCTACAGGTGGGACGAGACTAGCTTCCCCTTCTCCCCTTGTGGGAGAAGGTGGCCGAGCGAAGCTCGGTCGGATGAGGGGTGTTCCAGCTTGGCACCGCCGGCACTCCGGCCAACACCCCTCAACCGTCTCGGCGCTGCGCGCCGATCCACCTTCTCCCACAAGGGGAGAAGGAAAGGAATGTCGTCACCCCCGGCCGTTCACCAGATCTCCGACGATATCGTACTTGCCGGAGATACGCATCTTGTAGACCTCGTAATTCTCCATCACGCGCTGAACGTAACTTCTTGTTTCCGTATAGGGAATCCGCTCGATCCAGTCGACGACGGCGTCGACGTCCTTGCCGCGCGGATCGCCGTATTTCGCCACCCATTGGGCGGCGCGGGTAGGACCGGCATTGTAGCCGGCGAAGGTCAGCACGTAGGAGCCGTCGAAACGGCCGAGCTGCTCGCCGAGAAAGGCGGCGCCCAGTGTTGCATTGTAGCCGGCATCGGTGGTCAGCCGGGCTTGAGAAAAAGTCATGCCGGCCTTCTTCGCCAATTGCTTGGCCGTGCCCGGCATCAGTTGCAGCAGCCCGCGCGCGCCGGCGCTGGAGACGGCGCCGATGTTGAACTCGCTTTCCTGGCGGGCAATCGCATAGGCCAGCGCCTTGCCCGAGCCGGAGACGTTGGCGGTGTCGGGAATGACGCCGAGCGGATGCGACAGCGCGCCGACATCGATGCCGCGGGCGCCGGCGATCTTGCCGACCTTCAGCGCCATGAAGTGGTTGCCTTGTCTTTCCGCGAGCGCCGCAAGCAGCGCCAGTTCGCCGGGGCTGTTCAACTGCCCGGCGAGGTCGCGGTAGAGCGTCTCGGCATAGCGGTCATAGCCGGCCTCCTGCAGCCGCTTGATGGCGCCGACCGCCTCGCGGGCGGCAAAATTCTGGCGGTCGGCGGCACTTGGCTGTGGGTAGACGATATTGAGGGTCTGCCGGCCGACGCGCTCGCCGGCAAGCTGGCCGTAAAAGGTCGTGCCGTAGCTGGCGGCACGGCTGAAATAATCCTTGGCACTGCCGGGGCCGCCGAGTTCGGCGGCGCGGCCGAGCCAATAATAGGCGCGCGACAGCGACATCGGCCCTTGGGCGAGCTCCGCGATTCGCGCAAAATGCTTGGCGGCGATGCTCGGGTCGTTGAGGCCGCGCAGCGCGTACCAGCCGGCATGGAATTCCGCCTCGGCAGCATTGGCGGGACTTTCGGCAGCATGCGCGGCGACTATTCTGTAGGCGGTCTTCATGTCGCCCTGGTCGACCAGCTCGCGCGACAGCACCCGGCGTTCGACCCACCAGGCATCCGGATCGACCAGAGCGTCACGGTCGCCCGGCGCCTTCATCACCAGCGCGGCGGCGTCGGTAAATTTCCGTTGCTTGCGCAGATATTCGGCTTCGGCAAAGAGATAGCCGGCCGCCCGCTGCGCTGCCGGCACCGCCTTCAGCAGCTTGGCCGCGTTCTTGTCGCCTTTGGTGACTGCCGCCCAGGCATCGGCCAATTGCTGGGCGCCGGCGAGATCGGCGACGCGCAGCGCCGAAGCGACCCGGTCGGCATAAAACATGCGCTCCATGCGGAAGCGATGGTCGGCGGCCGGGATCAGCCCGCCGAACTCGCGGATGACCGCCGCCTCGTCCCTGGCTTCGAGCTTTTCGCTGCGCCAGAACGGCGACAGCACCGAGCGCGCTGCCTTGGTATCGCCCAGCACTACATAGGAGCGAGCCAGGATCACCACGCCCTCGAAGGTCAGCGGCTGGCTGCCGTCGAACGCCCGCACCACGACTTGTGGCGCCGGGTTCTCGCGATAGAGCGCACGCTCGCTGTTCTTGCGCAAGGCGATCGTACCCGGCCAGTTCGGCAGCATCTTCGCGGCATCGGCGATGTCGCCGCTCGGCACCTGGTCGCCGCCATAGAGCGCAATCGCCCAGGCAAGGATGTGCCGGTCGAGCGACTTGGCCGGCAGCGCCTCGCGCACCTGGCGCGCGCGCTGAATGTCGCTTGCCGCCAGCGCGTCGAGACCGCTCTTCAGCACCGCGACGTTGGCGGATGGCGACGGGGACTGCTGCAGCGCATCGTTCTGCGGCTCCGTCATCGGGATCGCCGACGTGACCTGCACATCGACGCTGCTGCCGATCGCGGCGCCGGGGATCAGCACAACGATCGCGCCGATAAGTGCGAAAAGATGCGGCCGCCTGATCGGCATGGATTTGGTCATCCCCGTTCTTCGAGGCTACAACTGGCACAGATGAACTGCAGCCTATTCGTCTGTGATGAAGGGCCCGTAAAGAAAACCTTATCGAGGTCGTTCGAATTGCAATTGCTGGCGCAATGCTTGCCGCGCAACAATGTCGAGACTATGGTGCGCCGCTTCGCTTTCGGCTAGAAGGCGCGCACGACAAAACCGACAGGTCCCAAGGAGTTGGACGACTATGCTGAGAGGCTCGCTGACCGCGCTCGTCACACCGTTCGAAAAGAGCGGCCGTTTCGACGAGAAAGCCTTTCGCGCGTTCATCGCCTGGCAGATTGCCGAAGGCACGACGGGCGTGGTCCCGGTTGGCACCACCGGCGAGTCGCCGACGCTGTCGCATGACGAGCACCGCCAGGTCGTCAAGGTTTGCATCGAGGTCGCCAAGGGCCGGGTTCCGGTCGTCGCCGGCGCTGGCTCCAACAACACCGACGAGGCGGTCGGCCTGGTCCAGTATGCCGAGAAGGCGGGCGCCGACGCGGCCCTTGTCGTCACGCCCTATTACAACAGACCGACGCAGCGCGGCCTCTATGCGCATTTCGCCGCCGTCGCCAAGGCAACCAGCCTGCCGATCATCATCTACAACATTCCACCGCGCTCGGTGGTCGACATGAGCCCGGAGACGATGGGGCAATTGGTGCACGACTTCAAGAACATCGTCGGCGTCAAGGATGCCACCGGCAAGGTCGAGCGGGTTTCGGAGCAGCGCGCCACCTGCGGCAAGGATTTCATCCAGCTCTCCGGCGAAGACGCCTCGGCGCTCGGCTTCAACGCGCATGGCGGCGTCGGCTGTATCTCGGTGACGGCAAATGTCGCGCCCAGGCTTTGCGCTGAATTCCAGGAGGCAACGCTTTCCGGTGACAGCGCCAAGGCGCTCGACCTGCAGGACAGTCTGTTGCCGCTGCACAAGGCGATTTTCATGGAGCCCGGCGTTTCCGGCGCGAAATATGCGCTGTCGAAGCTGGGTAAGGTCGAGAATGTGCTGCGCTCGCCGCTGATGACGGTCGAGCCGTCGACCGCCGAGAAGATCGACGCCGCGATGAAGCACGCAGGCTTGATAAACTAGGGATGAGGCGCCACCTCTCCGCATCATGAATCAAGTCAGAAAAGCCGATCCCAACAACAAGACCGTTGCGGAAAACCGCAAGGCGCGATTTTCCTATGAGGTGCTCGACACGATCGAGGCCGGCCTGGTGCTGACTGGTACAGAAGTGAAATCGCTGCGCCAGGGCCAGGCCAATATCCAGGACAGCTACGCCTCGGTCGAGGGCGGCGAGATCTGGCTGATCAACTCCTATTTGCCAGAATACCTGCAGGCCAACCGCTTCAACCACGAGCCGCGCCGCCGCCGCAAACTCCTGCTCAACAAGCGCGAGATGGCCAAGCTGGCGCAAAGCGTCGATCGCGAAGGCATGACGCTGGTGCCGCTGAAGATCTACTTCAACGACCAGGGCCGTGCCAAGCTGCTGCTCGCCGTTGGCCGCGGCAAGAAACTGCACGACAAGCGCGAGACCGAAAAGCAGCGCGACTGGTCGCGTGAGAAGGGCCGGCTGCTGAAGGAGCGAGGGTGAGAAGCGGTCCGCGAAGCGGAGCCAACGATTTGGCTTTTCGAGCGACGAGCGCCCGAAGCCATAGCGGCGGGCAGGGCGGACCAAAAGGGATAGGTCTCATTTGAAAAACCGGATCGTCTTATGGGGCGCGGCAGGTTTGCTCCTGGCGGGCCTCGTCCTGGCCGGCGGCTATACCTACTTCCAGACGTTTTCTCCGGACCGCGGCAAATATCCGGTCAGGGGCATCGACGTTTCCCATCATCAGCGGCAGATCGACTGGCGGCGTGTTGCCGCCGACGATGTCGCCTTCGCCGTGATCAAGGCGACGGAGGGCGGCGACCATGTCGACGATGCCTTCGCCGCCAATTTGCGCGCGGCCCGCGCCGCCGGCCTTGCCGTCGGTGCCTATCATTTCTTCACCTTCTGCAGACCGGGTGCGGATCAGGCACGCAATTTCATCTCGGTGGTGCCACACGATCAGCCTTTGCTGCCGCCGGTGGTAGACATCGAGTTCGGCGGCAATTGCCCGCAGCGGCCAACTCCCGAACAGCTGAGCGCCGAACTCTCCGCCTTCCTCGGCCCGGTCGAGGCGGCGTTCGGCAAGACGGCGATCCTCTATGTGACCGACGAGGCGGCGCAAGCCTATGCCGGGCAGCTAGCCGGCCGCCCGCGCTGGCTGCGTTCGCTGGCGCTGCGGCCGGACCATGACGACTGGATCTACTGGCAGTACCACAACCGGGGCCGCGTCGACGGCATCAGCGGCGACGTCGACCTGAACGTTCTCCAGGGCGGACCTGCGACGCTGGCCGCGTTGTTTGCCGCGGCGCCTGGAGCGATGTCGTCGAATTGACGCTATTCCTGTCCAACGAGAGCACCCTCGATGGCACGAAGACAGAGCGACGAAGCCTTCCCATGTAGCTATTCATATCGCGGGCGGCGCCGTACTAAGTGCATTTGATGCCGGAGCGCCCCTCATCAACCAATGACAGCAACGCCCCGCCTGCTGCGACGGACGGCGGCGACCCCCGCCTGGCATTTGTCTATGCGGAGGCGGTGGTGGCCTCCAACACCAGCAGGGCGTGGTTGAAAGTCTCAATGCGCGCGCCGGCAATCTGATCTTCGCAACCGCGTTCGCGAGTTCTCTCCTTGGAGGCAGGGCGCTCCTGGATGGCGTAGGGCCTTGGGACTGGCTGGCGCTGACATTGCTTCTTCTTATCGGACTGCTGGTCGCGATTATGGTGTGGCCATATTATACTATACGTTCCGTTTCGATCCAGAGAAGCTGCTCCAGGACTTCGTCGATCAGCACCCTCCCGCAACCATGGACGGGATGCACCGAGCGCTTGCGCTGCGCATCAAATCCGACATGGCCAGCAATTGGCGGATCATCCAACGCCTGCGCGTTGCGCTGCAGCTTGCACTGTTTCTGTGGTTGCTGGACATCCTGGCCTGGTTGTTCGCGATTGCCCGAATCTAGGGCTTGCCGGCGGGCCTCGTCCGACTCTATGTCTTCAGAAAAGTTTCTATCTGACTGAAGACATTGACGAACATCGCTTCCGTCAACACGCCGGTATTGGTGTTGTAGCGCGAGCAATGATAGCTGGAAAACAGCGTGATGCCATTGGCCTGCTGCTGCCCACCATGCCGGAACGGAAAGGCGGCGACGCGCTGGCCGAGCGCCCGCACGGTCGACTGGTGCGCGATCGAGCCCAGCGCCAGCACAGCGCGCAGGTTTGGAAACCGCGCAATCGTCGGTACCAGGAACGTCCGGCAGGTCGCTATCTCGGCGCCAACCGGCTTGTTATCCGGCGGCACGCAGCGCACCGCATTGGTAATCGCCGTACCGACAAGCTCCAGCCCGTCATCTGGTCGCGCTTTGAATTCGCCGCGCGCAAAGCCGTGCGCGATCAGCGTGTTGTAGAGCAGGTCACCGGCAAAATCTCCGGTGAAGGGGCGCCCGGTCCGGTTTGCCCCGCGCAGACCAGGCGCCAGCCCGACGATCAGCAGACGCACCGCATCCTCGCCTTCCGGCGGCAAAAAGGTCGGCACCGGCGCGTTGAACCAGGACGGCTCGCGCCGCCGCCACTCGGCGATGAAGTCGTGCAGCCGCGGGCAGAGCGGGCAATCGCGATCGGGTTCGGGCGAGACGACCAGAGGCGCGGTCAAGGCAACGACCGTCAATAGTCTTCCTCGTCGACTTCGGCCGGCTCGGGCCGACGCACCGGCCGCTCCGAGGGATCGCGGCCGACTTCATTCTTGAGCGTCATCAAGTCGATGAAATGGTCGGCCTGACGGCGCAGATCGTCGGAGATCATCGGCGGCTGCGAGGCCATGGTCGAGACGATCGACACCTTGCGCCCGCGCCGCTGTAGCGCCTCGACCAGCGTGCGGAAATCGCCGTCGCCCGAAAAGATTACATAATGGTCGACGACATCGGCAAGCTCGAGCGCATCGACGGTCAGCTCGATATCCATATTGCCCTTGATCTTGCGCCGGCCGGTCGAGTCGGTGAATTCCTTGGCCGGTTTGGTCACCACCTTGAAGCCGTTATAGTCGAGCCAGTCGATCAGCGGCCGTATCGAGGAGTATTCCTGATCCTCGACTAGCGCGGTGTAGTAATAAGCGCGCAGCAGATAGCCGCGTTTCTGGAAGCTCGCCAGAAGTTTGCGGTAGTCGATGTCAAAGCCCAGCGCGCGCGAGGTGGCGTAGAGATTTGCACCGTCGATAAAGAGAGCGATTTTTTCACGAGGATCGAACATGGAAAAATGTCCTTTTTCGAAATAAACGGTCGTCTAAATGCGTGGCTACTATCGACCGGTCTGATAATAGACCTGTCGGCCTTCATCGTTCGAGATAACGCCAGTTTTACGGCAATCCAAGGCACCATGCCGCACCGCAAGCAATTGTGATCGGCGCTGTGTCGTCGCAGGCGGCCCGCGTCAGAGCTGCGCACCGCCATAAAAGCTTGTATTTTGGCGGCGTTCGGGTTATGGACCGCGCCTGTTTTCCATCAATTCCAGGCATGAAAGGGGCAACTCATGGCCCGCGTAACCGTTGAAGATTGCATCGACAAGGTCGACAACCGCTTCGAGCTGGTGCTCCTGGCCGGCCACCGCGCCCGTCAGATCAGCCAGGGCGCGCAGATCACCGTACCGCGCGACAACGACAAGAACCCGGTCGTTGCGCTCCGCGAAATCGCCGAAGAGACGCTGTCGCCGGACGACCTCAAGGAAGATCTCATCCATTCGCTGCAGAAGCATGTCGAGGTCGATGAACCGGAAGCCGATGGCGAGGCGATTGCCGACCAGACCGGCAGCGCCGTTGTGGCCACCGATGCCGACGACGGCGAGGACAACGTCACCTTCGATCGCATGACCGAAGAAGACCTGTTGGCCGGCATCGAGGGCCTGGTGCCACCAGAAAAAAGCGACGATTATTGATCTTAGCGACAACTGCCGACACTTTCGCGTCGGCAGTTTCGTGGCTATCTATGACATGCGCCGTACGCCAGTGCGGCGCATGATTCATTTCAGCATTGCGAGATCCCGCCCATGATGCGGCAGTATGAGCTTGTCGAGCGCGTGCAGCGCTACAAGCCTGACGTCAACGAGGCGCTGCTCAACAAGGCGTATGTCTACGCCATGCAGAAGCATGGCCACCAGAAGCGTGCCTCCGGCGATCCCTATTTCTCGCATCCGCTCGAAGTCGCCGCCATCCTCACCGAAATGCACATGGACGAGGCGACGATTGCTGTTGCCTTGCTGCACGACACGATCGAGGACACCACGGCGACCAGGGCCGAGATCGACGAATTGTTCGGCCCGGAAATGGGCAAGCTGGTCGAAGGCTTGACCAAGCTGAAGAAGCTCGACCTCGTCTCGAAAAAGGCCGAGCAGGCGGAGAACCTGCGCAAGCTGTTGCTGGCGATCTCGGAAGACGTGCGCGTGCTTCTGGTCAAGCTCGCCGACCGCCTGCACAATATGCGCACCCTCGACCATGTGCCGGAAGCCAAGCGCCTGCGCATTGCCGAAGAGACGATGGACATCTATGCGCCGCTGGCCGGCCGCATGGGCATGCAAGGCATGCGCGAGGAGCTGGAAGAGATTGCCTTCCGCTTCATCAATCCGGAAGCCTACCGCGCCGTCACCGCACGGCTCGCCGAAATCTTCGAGCGCAACAAGGGCGTGCTGTCCGAGATCGAGAAGGCGCTCTCCACGCTGTTCGACAAATACTCGATCAAGGCCGAGGTCAAGAGCCGGCAGAAGAAGCCGTGGTCGGTATTCCGCAAGATGGAGGCCAAGGCGCTGTCGTTCGAGCAGCTGTCCGACATTTTCGGCTTCCGCGTCGTTGTCGAGACGGTCGAGGACTGTTACCGCGCGCTCGGCGCCATCCACACCACCTGGTCGATGGTGCCCGGCCGCTTCAAGGATTACATCTCGACGCCGAAGCAGAACGACTACCGCTCGATCCACACCACCATCGTCGGCCCGTCGCGCCAGCGCGTCGAATTGCAGATCCGCACCTACCAGATGAACAAGATCGCCGAATACGGCGTCGCCGCTCACTCGATCTATAAGGATACCGGCGGCAAGATGAACGGCGCCGCCCATGCGATCTCGAAGGAGACCAATGCCTATGCGTGGCTGCGCCGCACCATCGAGCAGCTTGCCGAAGGCGACAATCCCGAGGACTTCCTCGAAAACACCAAGCTGGAACTGTTCCAGGACCAGGTATTCTGCTTTACGCCGAAGGGCATGCTGATCGCGCTGCCGCGCGGCGCCACGCCGATCGACTTTGCCTATGCCGTCCACACCGATGTCGGCGACACTTGCGTCGGCGCCAAGGTCAATGGCCGCATCATGCCGCTGATGACGGAGCTGAAGAACGGCGACGAGGTCGAGATCATCCGCTCAAAGGCGCAGGTGCCGCCGGCGGCGTGGGAATCGGTGGTCGTTACCGGCAAGGCGCGCTCGGCCATCCGCCGCGCCACCAAGAACGCTATCCGCAAGCAATATTCGGGTCTCGGTATCCGAATTCTGGAGCGCGCCTTCGAACGGTCCGGCAAGACCTTTACCAAGGAAAATCTGAAGCCGGTGCTGCACCGGCTGGCGCGCAAGGATATCGAGGATGTGCTGGCCTCGGTCGGCCGTGGCGAACTTGCCTCCACCGATGTCATGAAGGCGGTGTTTCCCGACTACAAGGACGAGCGCGTCACGCTGGTCGCGCCCAAGCAGCGCGAGGAGGGTTGGTCGAAGATCCGCAACGCCGCCGGCATGCTGTTCCAGATTCCGGGCCGCGCCGCGCGCAAGGACAAGAACCAGCCGCGCGACGACGCGGTGCCGATCCGCGGCGTGCGCGGCGATCTGCCGGTGCGCTTCGCGCCGGAAGGGGCAGTGCCTGGCGACCGCATTGTCGGCATCGTGCAGCCGGGAACCGGTATCACCATCTATCCGATCCAGTCGCCGGCGCTGCAGGCCTTTGACGACCAGCCCGAGCGCTGGATCGACGTGCGCTGGGATATTGACGAGCGCACCAAGGAGCGGTTCCCGGCGCGCGTCTCTGTCACCGCCATCAACGCACCGGGTTCGCTCGCCGACATTGCACAAGTCGTCGCATCCAACGACGCCAATATCCACACGTTGTCGATGGTGCGCACGGCGCCCGATTTCACCGAAATGCTTATCGATCTCGAAGTGTGGGACCTCAAGCACTTGAACCGGCTGCTGTCGCAGCTAAAGGACAATTCGAGCGTCAGCGATGCAAGGCGCGTGAATGGGTGAATAGTGAATAGTGAATAGTGAATAGTGAATAGTTAAAGAGGGTGCTCTCACTACCATTCACCATTCACCATTCACCATTCACCATGGACATGGGGCGAACAATGAATACCGACGAAGTGCTGGGCATTTTCCGCGAGGCCGGCGCCGTTCTCGAAGGGCATTTCATCCTGACGTCGGGCCTGCGCAGCCCGGTCTTCCTGCAAAAGGCGCGCGTTTTCATGCATGCCGACAAGACCGAGCGCTTGTGCAAGGCGCTGGCCGAAAAGATTCGCGCTGGCGTGCCCGGCAGGATCGACTACGTCGTCGGTCCGGCAATCGGCGGGCTGATCCCGGCCTATGAGACCTCGCGCCATCTTGGTGTGCCCGCGATCTGGGTCGAGCGGGAAGGGGGCGAATTCAGGCTGCGTCGTTTCGAGATCCCCAAAGGATCGCGCGTTGTCATTGTCGAGGACATCGTCACCACCGGCCTGTCGATCCGCGAGACCATCGACTGCCTGCGCGGCCTTGGCGCCGAGGTCGTTGCCGCCGCATGCATCATCGACCGCTCGGCCGGCAAGAACGATGTCGGCGTGCCGCTGATCGCGCTCGCCGAATATGAAGTTCCGGCCTATCCGGCCGACAGGCTGCCGCCCGAACTCGCCGCCATACCGGCGATCAAGCCCGGCAGCCGCAATATATGACGGAGGCGCTGCCGTGATTGCCGGCATCGATCATTTCGTGCTGACAGTTCGTTCGGTGGACGATACCTGCGCCTTCTATCAGCGCGTGCTTGGCTTCGAGCGCCTCGACGAGCCGGACCGACCAACGGCGCTGCTGTTTGGAACGCAAAAGGTCAATGTGCATCAGGTCGGGCGTACCTTCGAGCCGAAGGCCAAGGCGCCGACGCCGGGTTCCGGAGATTTCTGCTTGATTGCTGCCCGTCCGCTCGCCGAGATATGTGCCAGCCTCGCCGCCAATGGCGTGGTGATAGAAGTCGGCCCGGTCGAGCGTGCCGGCGCTCGTGGCGCGATGATATCGGTCTATTTCCGCGACCCGGACGGCAACCTCGTCGAGGTCAGCGAATATCGATGCTAAGCGGCGCTCCTTAAATTCGCCGCGATCATACCCTGTTCAGAACGGCGATACCCAGGGCTGGCGCGACCGGCCACCGAGCGGATGCCCTCGGCCTCGTTGTTCTTCGGCCAGCGCATCGCTATATCAACGTCGTAGTTGCTTTTCGGCGACCGCAGAGCGCAGCATGGGCTGTCGCGCCTGGCTGGAAAAGCCGGCGTGAAGCCATCGATGGAACTAGGAACAGGAACAGAGTGCTTTTTCGACGGCGCAAGCCTGATGCTTTTTTCGAGCGGGTGCGTACTTATTTGTGGCCGCGCCGCTCGTTCTCGCGCTCGCTGCGGTATTTTTCCAAGCGCATCCTGCGGCTTAGGGCCACGCCGCACGCAGTGGCCGCTGGTGTTGCGGCGGGCGTATTCGCGTCGTTTTTCCCGCTTGGCTTCCACTTCATCATTGCTGCCATCCTGTGCTGGCTGATCGCCGGCAATCTGGTCGCGGCAGCACTCGGCACGGTCTTCGGTAATCCCCTGACGTTTCCGCTGCTATGGGCCGCCTCCTGGGAGGTCGGCAAGCTGATCCTGCATGAACACCTGCCGGCGCATGGCCCGCCCGCGCATCTCGGCGACATGCTGCATAATCTTTCCTTTGCGCAGTTGTGGGGGCCGGTGCTGAAGCCGATGACAATCGGCGCAATACCGCTCGGCCTGGCTTTCGGCCTGCTGTTTTACGGCATCACCCGCTGGGGCATGGTCACTTTCCAGGAGCAGCGCCGCAAGCGTCTGGCCGAAAGAGCGGCAAAGGCTGGAAAAACCGGGCCGGAAGTTCCCGCCGAATGATTATCGGTATCGGCAGCGACCTCATCGACATCAGACGCATCGAGAAGTCGCTGGAACGCCATGGCCAGCGCTTTATCCAGCGCATCTACACCGAGATCGAACAGGCGCGCTCCGAAAACCGCGCGGCGCGTGCGGCCTCCTACGCCAAGCGTTTCGCTGCCAAGGAAGCCTGCGCCAAGGCATTGGGCACCGGTATGGCGCAGGGTGTGTTCTGGCGCGACATGGGGGTCGTCAACCTGGCCAGCGGCAAGCCGACCATGGCGCTGACCAACGGGGCGGCAGCGCGGCTGGACGAAATCCTGCCTGAAGGGCACCGCGCCGTAATCCACCTCACCATCACCGATGATTTTCCGCTCGCTCAAGCCTTTGTGATCGTTGAAGCGTTGCCGGTCGAAGAAGCGCCACATTGATTGCATCTGACCACCGGCATGACGTTGCCCAGCGCGCGCCGAGACTCTATACCATCCAACGCACAATCGAGGACGACATGAGCGTGGCTGAAAAAACCCAGAAGAAATCCGGCGGACTTGGCGAAACCGTCAGCGTCATCGTCCAGGCCCTGCTGCTTGCGCTGGTCATCCGCACGCTCCTGTTCCAGCCGTTCTCGATCCCGTCAGGCTCGATGCGGCCGACTTTGCTCGAAGGCGATTATCTCTTCGTCACCAAATGGTCCTACGGCTTCTCCCGCTATTCGCTGCCGTTCGGGCCGAACATCTTTTCGGGCCGCATCTGGGGCTCCGAGCCGAAGCGCGGCGACGTGGTTGTGTTCAAGTTTCCGCCGGATCCTTCCGTCGATTATATCAAGCGCGTCGTCGGCCTGCCGGGCGACAAGATCCAGGTCAAGGATGGCCAGCTCTTCATCAATGACGTAGGCGTGCCGCGCGTCAAGGTCGGGCAGATCGACAACCGCGACATCACCGAGGAGAATGGGCCGGTCGATGTCTATCGCGAGACGCTGCCGAACGGCGTCACTTACGACACGCTCGACCTGACGCAGGCTTCGATCGGCGACAATACCAAAGAGTTCAAGGTGCCGCCCGGTCACTATTTCATGATGGGCGACAATCGCGACAACTCGTCGGACAGCCGCTTCACCGTCGGCTTCGTGCCGGACGAGAATTTGGTCGGCCGCGCCAACCTCATTTTCTTCTCGATCGGCGGCAGCGCCAGCCCGCTCGAAATCTGGAAATGGCCGTCACTGATGCGCGCCTCGCGCCTGTTCCATTTCGTCAATTAGGGCCATGGCGGCGACGAAACGGCTGACCGCCGATGCGCTCGCCGAGGCGCTTAGGGAGCGCACTGGCCACAGTTTTGGCGACCATCACCGCCTGCAGCGGGCGCTGACCCATGCCAGCGCTCGCGGCAGTCATGCCGGCATCGACTACGAACGTTTCGAATTCCTGGGCGACCGCGTTCTCGGCCTTGTCGTTGCCGATATGCTGCTGGCGGCATTTCCCGACGCCGCCGAGGGTGAGCTGTCGCTGAGATTGAATGCGCTGGTCAACGCGGAGGCCCTGGCGGATATCGCTGAGGAGATTGGCCTGCCGGAACTTATTCGCGCCGGTTCGGACGTACGCGGCCTCGATGGGCGCAAGCGCGTCAATCTGCGCGCCGATGCATTGGAATCGCTGATCGCCGTGCTCTATCTCGACGGCGGGTTGGAAGCGGCCCGTGCTTTCATCCACAAATACTGGCAGCCGCGTTCGCAAGCCATTGACGCCGCCCGTCGCGACGCGAAAACCGAACTCCAGGAATGGGCGCATCAGGCGGCAGGCGCAGTGCCGGTTTACATAATCGACAGCCGCGAGGGACCGGACCACGATCCGCTGTTCACCGTCAGCGTCAAGGTCGGCGCCTATCCGCCGGCGACCGGCAGCGGGCGCTCCAAGCGCGAGGCGGAGCAGGCTGCAGCCGCGGCACTTCTGCAGCGGGAAGGCGTCTGGCTCAATCAAGGGAGTGCCGCATGACCGCCACCGAAGCTCCGGCAACAGAAGCTCCCGCTACCCGCTCCGGCTTCGTCGCGCTGATCGGTGCGCCCAATGCGGGGAAATCGACGCTGGTCAACCAATTGGTCGGCGCCAAGGTGTCGATCGTGACGCACAAGGTGCAGACCACGCGCGCCATCGTGCGCGGCATTGCCACCCACAACAACGCGCAGATCGTCTTCGTCGACACGCCGGGCATATTCAAGCCGAAGCGCCGGCTGGACACCGCGATGGTGACCACAGCCTGGGGCGGTGCCAAGGACGCCGATGTCGTGCTGCTCTTGATCGACGCCGAGCGCGGCATCCGGGGCGATGCCGACGCCATCCTCGAGCGGCTGAAGGATGTCCGGCAGCCGATGGTGTTGATCCTCAACAAGGTCGATCGGGTCAAGCACGAGACGTTGCTGGCATTGTCGGCGGCAGCCAACGAAAGGGTGCCGTTCAAGCGCACCTTCATGGTTTCGGCGCTGACCGGGTCCGGCTGCAAGGACCTGCTCGACTATCTCGCCGAGACCTTGCCGGCCGGCCCCTGGTACTATCCGGAGGACCAGATCTCCGACCTGCCGATGCGCCAGCTCGCGGCCGAGATCACCCGCGAAAAGCTCTATCTCAGGCTGCATCAGGAACTGCCTTATTCGTCCCACATCGAGACCGAGAAATGGGAAGAGAAGAAGGACGGCTCGGTGCGCATCGACCAGACAATCTATGTCGAGCGCGACAGCCAGAAGAAGATCGTGCTCGGCCATAAGGGCGAGACGATCCGCGCCATCGGCCAGGCCGCGCGCATGGAGATCGCAGGCATACTCGAGCAAAAGGTGCACCTCTTCCTGTTCGTCAAGGTGCGCGAGAACTGGGGCGACGATCCCGAGCGCTACCGGGAAATGGGGCTCGAATTTCCGCACTGAGCCTGTTTGGGCGATCCGCCGGGCGGCCTGTTGGCCGCCTCAGGATGTTGAGCGATACCCAAGGGCCAGTGACACGCCGTCGACAAGATGTTCGGCGTCGGAGACGTTTTCGAACGGGATGCCCGTTCTTGCATAGTCGAGCGGCGAGAAATCGGAGCCGTCGGCGTTGATCAGCGCAGCCTGGCGCCTTGCCGCCTGCATGTCGCCCAGCTGAGCGTAACAGGCGGCAAGCCGGGTGCGGATCCACGGCGTCGGTCGCGTCGCCAGCTCCAGCGCCTCGGCAGCCGTGCGGTATTCGCCCAGCATGTATAGCGCGAGCGCGCGATCGTACTGACACCAATGGGGATGCAGCGGGTTGATGCGGATGGCGCGCGCCAGCCAGGCCAGCGCGTCGAGCGGCCGGCCACGCATCGTCAACAGATGCCCCATCTGCTCGATACAGTCAGCGTCGCCAGGATTGAGCTCGAGCGCCATGCGTAAATGATGCTCGGCCGCCTCGTGGTCGCGCATATTGAGCCGCACCAGCGACTGGATGCGGTGTGCCGTTGCCTGATCCGGCGATAATGCGATGCCGCGGGCGGCCAGGTCGCGGGCCTTCGTCAGAACGGCGCCGCTGACGGGCCCGAATTCGCTGTTGAGCACATGCGCCAGCGCCAGGTAGGTGTAAGCAAGGCCATAGGCCGGGTCCCTGACGATCGCCGCCTCGAAAAACGCCGCCGCTTCTTTCAGTTCGCTTTGCGCTGGATCGCGCAGCAAAGCGACGCCGCGCAGCACCAGTTCATGGGCGGCGAGGCTGGCTACCGGCTGCCGCGAGGCACGTTGCAGGCCGGCATTGTTCACTCGAACCACCAGCCGGCCGACGATCTTTTCGACGATCTCCTGCTGGATGGCGGACAGCCCGGCGTAATTGGCCTGGTAGCGATCGCCCCAGAGCTGGGAAGCGCTGGCTGCGTCAACCAGATTGACCGCACACACGATGCTGTCTGCCTGCCGCCGCACCGAACCCTCGACGAGATAGTCGGCGCCGATGCGCGAGCGTACGACAGGCCATTCGCTGGGCGAATATGAGGCAAACGAGAAGCTCGAATTGCGCGCCAGGACCGTCAGCGTGCCGAAGCGGGCGAGGCCGTTGATAATGTCTTCGGCAATACCGTCGACGATCGCGTCGTCGGCCGGATCGGCGCCGTCATTGCGAAACCTGAGCACCGCCACGATCGGCTGTGCGCCGGGTTCGGGCACCGGTTCGATTTCAGGGATCAGCATGTAGCCGCGCTTCGATACGGTCCGTATCGTTTCCTCGCCGAGCACCTTGCGGATCTCGCGAATCGACTGTGTCAGCGAGTCCTCGGTGACGAAAACACCCGGCCAGACCGCATCCATCAATTCCGACTTCGGCACCACACGGCCGATATGGCGGGCGAGATGCGTCAGCAATGCGTAGGCTTTCGGCCGAAGGAAGGCCGGCTGTTCGGCCCGGCCGAGCGTACCTTTGCCCAGATCGAGTGTGAAACCGCCGAACTGAAAAACCTGATCAGTGGCCGAAACCGCCATCGAAACGGCCCGCTCCCTGAAGCCGTGCCTGTATTGGTCTACGGCTGGAGGGCTGGGTCAAGGTCTGTCGCCGCCGAAAGCGGTGCTTTGGATTTGGGCGCCGCAAATTAGACGGCGCCAGCGAGGGCGCGCTGCGGTGCCGACCTGCGGACGAAGCTCTCGGTGCCGTAGACGGCGACGATGGCGACCGCAGCCACCGCCCAGATCGCAACACCGATCCATTGCTGCTGCACATGGTCGGCGTCGATGAACACCTTGCCCAGGAAGCGTACGCTGTTCTGATGGGTGACATGCATGAGAATGGCGAGAAGCACACTGCCGGTGTTCTGATAGAGCCAGGTGAATACCACTGCCGCCAGCAGGACTTTGACCGTGCCGTAGACGCTGAGGTCGCCGATCAGGCCGAGCGGAAGATGCCAGATCGCCCAGATCGCGCCGAGGATCAGGCTTCCGGCCAGCGCCGAATGCTTGCCTAGCAGACGCGGTGTTGCAAAGCCGCGCCATCCCGGCTCTTCGCCAAGTGGACCGCTGAAGACCGCATACAGCGCGATGATCGGCAGTATCTCAGTGACGGCTGGAATGTTGCTCCAGGCCGGCGTCGCCGAGCCGAACAGCGGATTGACCAGGATCGAGGCCAGCTGTGTGCCAAATGGCAGGCCGAATGCCACCAGATACCATAGTGGAGATACCCGCCACTTCACCATGGAAGCGAGAATACCCCTGACCGAAGTCCAGCCTCCGGAAACGGCTGCGACAACGAATCCGGACAGCATCGGGCCGAAGGTAAACCAGGGAATGCTATCGCCATTCGACAAGAAGAACGGGATGAAGGTAAACCAGGTCAGGACAAGCGTCAACGAAAAGAAGGCGGCCAACTGATGCTGCCGCACCAGGAGCAGGAAAGAAGTCATGTCGGGCCTCTCACGGGCAGATGACAATGAGAGGTCGCCGGGCTGCCCGATCGGTCGACTTGCATCTTGAACAGCCGGCCGAATCGTTCCGGGAGGCCATGCGCCGACCACCTCGGTCGACCGGTTTCTTATTGGCACCGGCGCGCCCCGAAATCCTGAGCGGGTTCTGAGAAATTTCCGATATTTCATGCAGAACCGGCCAGTCAGACCGGCTGGAGCACCTGCCGACACTGCGGTCGTCCAGCGTTCCCGTTTGTCGTCTCTCCGTCACACACCCTGCCTATAGGCTGTGCGAAAGACCCGCTTCCGAGCAAACCGGAACCGGCGGGCAAGCAGCCAGATCAGGACATGACCAGGACTTGGAATCGCTTCGACCCCATCCGTCAAATCGAGTTTGCAAACGTCGTCGCTGTTGAGGTCGAGCAGGCGCTGGCGCGGCAAAATGGGGTGACGAACAGCGATGCGATCGTTGCAGCGGGTAGGGTCGCCGGCGCCGTTGCCGCCGCCGTCGCCCTGCTTGCGCCGACCGACATCAGAGCGATCGACACCATGCAGGAAAGATTGCCCGGCATGGCTTCGCGGTTCGTGCGGATATTGGCGGCCGAAGCTGCGGAACGCAGTGCCCGGACGCGTCTGTCGAGCGCACACGGAGGCCAAGGGACGGACGTCCAACCGGCTGGAAGCGGCGACCTCGATGCGATGCGGGTCGAGGACTGGGCCGGTCGGGTCGCCGGGTCGACGTTCCTGCAGCAAAATCTCGGCATATCGCGCTCGACCCTGCATCGCTGGCAGCGGAGCGGCACGGTCGTTGCGTTGCGCACCGGTGGCCGCAAACATGTATTTCCCTTGGCCCAGTTCGTCGACGGCAGGCCGGCTCCGGGTATCAAGGAAGTCTTGTCCGCGATGCCTGAGCCACGGCATGCCTGGGCGTGGCTGATCGGCCCCGCGCCCGGCCTCGCCGGACGTACTCCCATTGAAATGCTCAAGCAGGATCTGGTGGCGGAAGTCGTTCTTGCCGCACAGAACGCAGCGATGGCGAAGTTGGCTTGATCTCGCTGCCAACGTTAGAAGTCCATTCCAAAAAAAGAACAAGTAAAAGGAATGTCTGTCGGATTCAGATCGGTTTGCCGGCTAATGGTACAAGTATATTTTCGTACAATTGTGACAATGTCTCGTTTGTGCCGGGAGCGATTATGAAGAAAATATGAAGTGATATTTGTGCAACATGGATTTCTTCTGTTATGAAAACATTGATTATTTTTATAATCGCCATTGAGACTGGAATGCCGATGAGTATGTTCGCCGCCTGAAGAGGGGGTGCAGTGCGCGCCTTTTTCGACGTGGGTGAGGCGTTCAGCCGTTCAACCATGGGTTCAAAGCCATTTTAACTTTGACTGGAGAGGTCAGAAAATGAATATCAAGAGCCTTCTTCTCGGCTCAGCCGCGGCATTCGTCGCGGTCTCCGGCGCGCGCGCCGCCGACGCTGTTGTGGTCGCCGAGCCGGAACCCGCCGAATACGTCAAGATTTGTGACGTCTACGGCGCCGGCTACTACTACATCCCCGGCACCGAGACCTGCCTGCGCATCGGCGGCTATGTCCGCTATGACGCCAGCTTCGGCGACGGTGGCCGCGTTTTCGACGGCGCGACGACACACGACCTTATGGACGGTGACGAACAGCAGACCTGGAACAAGAATGCGCGCTTCAATTTGAAGACGTGGACAGGCCAGGAAACCGAACTCGGCACGTTGAAGACGTACACCGAGACCCGTTTCAACTTCGGCAATACCAAACGCACCGTGAGCGGTGTTGATTTCAGCGTGCAGGACAACAAGGCGGTTACCCTGAACTTCGCCTGGATCCAGCTTGGAGGTTTCCGCGTCGGCAAGGATGAAACTGTCTATGATTCGTTCATCGGCTACGCGGGCAGCGTCGTCCAGGACACTATCATTCCTTACGGCACCAAGGACACCAACCTGATCAGTTACTATTTCGACGGCGGTAATGGCTTTACGGCAGTCGCCTCGGTCGAAACGGGCTCCGGCGCTGACCAGTCGATCGACAGCTACGTTCCGTTTGTCGTCGGCGGCGTGAAATACAAGGGTGACTGGGGTGCGATCACCGCGGTCGGCGCCTATAACAGCACGTCGGAAGAATGGGCCGGCAAAGCCCGCCTCGACGTCAAGCCGATTACTGACCTGACCCTGTTCGTGATGGCGGGCTACGGCAGCGACGACAACGTCGCAATGAACTTCTACAAACCGTGGACTGGCAACTTTGCCGTCTGGGGCGGGGGCAGCTATGCCGTCAACAAGAAGACCGCTTTGAACGCCCAGGTCTCCTATACCGACGACAAAGACTTCGCCGTTGCGGCCAACGTCGCCTACACGATCGTTCCTGGTTACACGATCACCGCCGAAGTCGATTATTACGACAATTTCGATGCCGACGATGCCGACGCAATCGGCGGCATCTTCCGCTTCCAGCGCTCGTTCTGATCAAACGAGGATCTCGCAAAAAACGGCCCGTAGCGATACGCTACGGGCCGTTTCGGTTTGCAGCGGATATGTCGCTCATCTTGATTTCGCCATCCAACCGGTGACAAGCTCTCGTCATGGAATGGCGAGACGAGGGAATCATTCTCGGCACCCGCAAGCATGGCGAAACCAGCGCCATTCTCGAGGTGATGACGCGCGTGCATGGCCGCCATCTCGGCCTCGTGCGCGGCGGCCGCTCGCGCAAACAGCAGCCTGTCTTGCAGCCCGGCAATCGCGTCGACCTGTTGTGGCGGGCGCGGCTCGACGAGCATCTCGGCACCTTCCAGGTCGAGGCCATCGAGATGAACGCCGCCCGGCTGATGGACAGCGCCGTTGCCGTCTACGGCCTGCAGACGATGGCCGCGCATTTGCGTCTTCTGCCTGAGCGCGACGCCCATGGCGGTCTCTATGAGACGCTTGCGGTGATGATCGCTCATCTCGACGATGCCGATGCCGCCGGCGAGCTGGTGGCCCGCTTCGAGCTGCTGGTCCTCGACGAACTCGGTTTTGGCCTCGATCTCAGCCAGTGTGCGGCGACCGGCACCAGGCAGGATCTTGCCTATGTCTCGCCGAAATCCGGCCGCGCCGTGTCGCGGGCGGCAGGGGCGCCGTGGCGCGACAAGATGCTGGCGCTGCCTGCCTTCCTGCAGCGCGGTTCGGGCCTGCGCGCCGATCCGGCGGCGATCGAGGACGCCTTCCGGCTAACCGGCTTCTTTTTGACCCGTCACGTCTACGAACCACGCGGCATCGAACCTCCCGGCGCCCGCGCCGGCTTCCTCGCCGCGTTGCGCAGGCACCATCCGCCCGGCCATGAATCCGGCAAGCCGAGCGCCGCAGAAACCGCCGCCGGGGAGACCACCAGATGAGCGACGTTGAACCTTATCCCGGCAACGTTTCGCCGCTCGGCCTTGGCACAAGGGCCGCACGCTGGCCGTTTCGGAAGCGGCGCTGAAGGACGCCAACGGCAAGCTGCTGGCTTTCGGCACCGAAATATGCTCGATCTTTCCGGCGGCCAATCTGGCGGCACGTTGAATGGACCGGCCGTTTGGCCGCCGCATTTGAATGTCACTGAAGATTGAATGTCAGTGACAACTGGCCTGGTTTGGGGGAACCGCCATGTTCGAAAGCCTGATCGGCCTGGTCGCCATCATCGCGCTGTTCGTGATCATTTCACGCCAGCAGAGCCGCATCGGCCTGATCGAGCGCGAGCTTGGCGCCTTGCGCAGCCTTGTGCTCTCAGGCGCGCCTGTGCTGCCGCCGCAAGCCAAGGAACCGGCTGCAAACGACAGCAAACCGACGGATGCCGTAATGCCGTCGGCGGCCGACATGGCCGTATCGCCAGGGACCGCAGCGGTAGCATCAGCCACAGAACCCGATGCCGATACAACGGCGCCGTCCGCACCGGAGCCGGCGCAACCGGCGGCAGCCGCGAAGGCCGCCCGCCAGTCCGACGTCGAAACGGCTCTCGGTACCCGCTGGGCGGTCTGGGTCGGCGGCATCGCGCTGGCGTTGGGTGGGTTGTTCCTGATCCGCTACACCATCGAGGCCGGCATTTTCGGGCCACGCGTGCGGCTTGCCATGGCGGCGGCACTCGGGCTGGTGCTGGTCGCCGGCGGCGAGTTCATCCGGCGCACCGGCTTCAGGGTGCCGGTGCAAGGTGCCGCCGGCGCCTATATCCCGGCGATGCTGACGGCGGCCGGCGCCTTCATCCTGTTCGGTACCGTCTACGCCGCGTACAGCATTTACGGCTTCATCGGCCCGACGCTCGCTTTCACGCTGCTCGGCGCCATCGGCGTGGCGACGATCGCGGCAAGCCTGGTCCATGGTCAGGCGCTGGCCGGCGTCGGCCTGCTCGGCGCCATGGTGACGCCGCTACTGGTCGCCTCGCAGGCGCCCAATCCGTGGGCGCTGTTTGGCTATCTGGCGATCGTGCTCGCCGCCACCGGCGTCATTGCCCGCATCCGCGACTGGAGGCTTTTGATGGCCGCAGCCTTCGTCGCCACGGGCATCTGGACCATCTTCTACATGACCGACGCGCCGGGGGCGAACCTTGCGGTCATCCTCTTTATCGACGGGACGACACTGGCCGTGCTCGCCTTCGTCTGGCTCGGCCGCCGCGGCGAAGCGGTCGCCGGCAGCAGCTTCGACTGGCCGTCGATCGCGCCGGGCTTCTTCGTCGCGCTTTCGGCGCTAGCCCTGTTCGTCGATCCGGTCTTTGCCGCCGCCGGCGATGCCTTGCAGGGCGCAGCCCTTGTCGCAGCCCTGGTGGCGGTGGCGCTCTACCGGCCGCGGGCGGTTGCACTGCTGCACGCCGCCGGGCTGGCGACTGTACTGGTCTATCTCGGCATCATTCCGCCGACCACGATCGCTTCCGATTTTTCGAGTGGCGCTCTCGGCGTCGACGGCATGCCGGTCGTGGCGTCCGATGCCTTGATGCTCAGGGTCGGCATCGCGCTGGGCCTGGTCTTCATCGGCGCTGGTTTTTGGGCGGCGCGCCGTTTTGCGGCCTCTGGCTGGCTGCGCGCCGCCACATGGGCGGCCTGGAGCGCTGTCGCGCCACTGGTCATCCTGCTGGCGCTCTGGTCTACCTTCGGCAATCTCGACCGTGACCTTGCTTATGCGGCGGTCGCAGCCGTTTTGGTCGGCGTCTTCGTCGCCGGCGGCGAATGGATAGCGCGCGGCGAAGCGCCGCCGCTGACCGGCGGCGCTGCCGTCTCCTTCGCGCTCGGCGGGGCGGCGATTGCCGGCCTGCTGATGCTGCACATGGCCTTTGGTTCGGGCTGGACAACCATCCTGCTCGGGGCAGCCGCCGTCGCGCCGGCGCTGGCGACGCGCTGGCGTAACTATCCGGTGCTTGGCTGGATTTCCGTTGGTACGGTGATTGCAGTGCTCGGCCGCGTTGCCTTCGACCCGACCATCGTCGGTGCCGAGTTCCTGTCGAAGACGCCGGTGTTCAACTGGCTGCTGCTTGGATATGGCGTGCCGGCGCTCGCTTTCGGTTTTGCCGCCTGGCAGCTTGCCCGAACCACCAATGGCCGACCGCGCCTCGCCATGGAGGCCGGCGCCGCGCTGTTTTGCCTGCTCACCGTCGCCATGCTGGTGCGCCATGCCATGCATGGCGGCGTCATCGATACGGCTGCTGCGACGCTTGCCGAACAGGCGATCTACACGCTGATCGCCATCGGTGCCGGTGCCATCCTGGTCGCCATCGACATGCGCTCGCCAAGTTCGGTGCTGCGCTACGGCTCGATTGCAGCGGGCGTGGTCTCGGTCGCGTTCATCGTCCTCCAGCATTTTCTGGCGCTGAACCCGCTGCTGACGGATGAATCGACCGGCAGCATTCCAGTGTTCAACCTTCTGTTCCTCGCCTACCTCTTGCCGGCGGTTGCGGCAGGCGCACTGGCGCTTTATGCCCGCGACAAACGGCCGAAATGGTATGCGGCGATGCTGGCGGTGGCGGCGGCGGTGCTCGGCTTCGCCTATGCCACGCTGTCGGTCAGGCGCCTGTTCAAGGGCGAGTTCATTGGGCTGTGGAGCGGTCTCGGCCAGCTTGAGACCTATACTTATTCGGCACTGTGGCTGGTCATTGGCGTGGTGCTGCTCATCGCCGGTGTCTGGCTGAAGTCGCAGGTGCTGCGCATAGCGTCGGCGGCGCTGATCTCGATCGCCGTGCTCAAAGTCTTCATCTTCGACATGTCGGAGCTGGAAGGCGTGTTGCGGGCGCTGTCCTTCATCGGCCTCGGCGCGGTGCTCATCGGCATCGGCTTGTTCTATCAGCGGCTGCTGACAAGGGCGGCGAAAGCAAAGCTCGAGACGAGCAATAGCTGACGATTTCAATTTGGCCGGGAATAAACCTGCCACTGGCGGCGTTACTTAGTTGCTTGGGTGACCGGGGCGGCGGACCGCTTCGCGCTGGCCGCTTGCGCCGCGCTGCAAAGGCGCGTTCAATCACCACGGACAGGGGCCCCAGAACCAGCGGTCATGGACGAAAAGAAGGCAGCAATCCTTGGCGAAATACCGCGTCTGCGCCGCTATGCACGCTCGCTGTTGCGCGACCGTGATTCCGCTGACGATCTCGTCCAGGATTGTCTCGAGCGCGCACTTGTGCGGCTCGACAATTGGCAGACAGGAGAAAGCCCCAGGAGGTGGCTGTTTACGATCATGCACCATTTGTTCATCGACCAGATGCGCAAGGTGAACCGGCGCGGCGAGGCGGCGATGCTGCCGCTCGAGGCAAGCGAGGCGCAGGCAGCACCCGCCGAGCAGGTCGAGAGCATCGCCTCGCGCGAGATCGTCGACGCGCTGCAGGCGATCAGCCCTGACCGGCGGGCGGCACTTGTGATGGTCGCCATCGAAGGGTTTTCCTATGCCGAAGCCGCCAACATCCTTGGGGTTCCCGCCGGCACTTTGATGTCGCGCATCGCGCGCGGGCGTGAGGAACTGCGCGCGCTGCTGGATGATACCGCGCGCCGCCGCTCGATAAGGATCGTCTAGAAATGAGCCGGCGCGATTTCTCCGAACGCGATATCCACCTGGCTCTCGATGGCGAGTTGCCGGGCGACGAGCGGACGGCCTATGAGGCATGGCTCGAGGCCAATGCCGAGATGAAGGCCAAGAGCGCACGCTACGCCGCCGACCGGGCAGCATTGCGCGCAGCCTTTAACGGCGTGCTGGACGAACCCGTCCCGGTGCGGCTGAGCAAGGTGGTGCTTGGCGAGGCGCCAGCGGTCAGGGTGTCGCCGTCGCGCTCGCGTTGGTGGCTTGCGGCCGCCGCTGCCGTCATTCTGATGATTGGCGGCGCTGGCGGCTACCTTGCCGGCATCGGCCGCCTTGGCCTGGAAAATACGGCCGAGGACCAGCTTGCCGAAGAGGCGATCGCCGCCCACGTTATCTATGCCGCCGAAAAGCGGCATGCGGTGGAAGTGCCGGCAAGCGACAAGGATCATTTGCAGAGCTGGTTGTCGAACCAGGTGGGTTTGAAGCTGGTCGCGCCGGATCTGGCGGCGCAAGGGTTCCAACTGGTCGGTGGCCGGCTGCTGCCTGCAGGCCAGGGCAAGGCCGCGATGCTGCTTTATGAGGACGTCAAGGGTGAACGCATATCGCTCTTCGTCATCGCCGAATCAGCGGCCAAGGCCAAGGGCACCTATGGGTCTGAGGAAGATGGTCCTGAGGCCGTCTATTGGCTGGACAAGGGTTATGGCTGCGCCGTCGTCGGCTCGCTGCCGCGCGAGCAATTGGCCGCGGTGGCCAAGAGCGCCTATGGCCAGCTTCTGGCGGGCTTGCAAAGCTGAGCAGGCTCTCGTTTTCCGGAGCCGCGCCGATGCAGAAACACAGAGGTCGCTCAAAGCCTTTGCGCGACCTGCCTGCCGTCAAAACTGTCACAATTCGGCCCTAATCGAGGTGCGATAGCGCTTGCTGAATGCTGGCACTTCGGCTGGTGTGACCGATGTTTAGTCTAGGGCCTTTTCCACAACCCAATCGAGGTTTTCTGAGCCCGCATGCCTGCCGAGATTCGCAAGGCCCGCGCGTCCGACGTCGATGACCTCGCCGCCATCGAAAAAGCCGTTTTCTCGAGCGATCGCATTTCTCGCCGCTCCTTTCGACAACTGATCGACCGCGACACCGCCGAACTGCTGGTTGGCGAAAACGATGGCCGAGTCGCCGGCTATGCAGTCGTGCTGTTTCGCAAGGGCAGCGGGGTCGCGCGGCTTTATTCGATCGCCGTCGGTCCATTTTTCGGCGGCCGCGGCGTTGGCCGCCTGCTGCTGGAACAGGCCGAGGCCGCCGCTTTCGAGCACGGCCGCATGATGCTTCGTTTGGAAGTCCGCGAGGACAACCCGCGCGCGATCCAGATCTACGAGCAGAGCGGCTACCGCAAGATCGGCCGCGAACCGGACTATTACGAGGATGGCGCCACGGCGCTGCGCTATGAAAAGACCTTGCGCGGCGACATTCCGGTCGCCACCGAAGTGCCGTTTTATCAGCAGACTTGCGAATTCACCTGCGGACCATGCTGTCTGATGATGGCAATGGCTTACTTCGGCCCCGGATTCGTGCCGGACCCGGTGATGGAAATCCGGCTGTGGCGTGAGGCGACGACCGTTTTCATGATGTCGGGGCCGGGCGGCTGCGAACCGTTCGGGCTGGCCGTCGCCGGCTATGAGAGCGGGCTTGCTGCTGAGATCTATGTCTCTTTCTACGGAGCGCTGTTCCTGCAGTCGGTGCGCAGCGAGGACAAGCGCCGGGTCATGGAGCTGGCGCAGGTCGACTTTCGCCGCCGCGCGGAACTTTACGGCATCCCGGTGAATTACCGTCCATTCGGGCTTGACGACATTCGTACCGCGATCGCAGATGGAAAACTAGTGCTGGTCCTGATCAGCGGCTTCCTGATGTTCGGCAAGAAGGTTCCGCACTGGGTATTGGCCATCGGTGACGATGGCGACCATATCCTGATACACGACCCCTGGGTCGAGGACGAGCGGCAGGAGACGATCCTTGATGCTGCCAATATTCCCGTGCCTTACGGCATCTTCATGAACATGGCGCAATTCGGCCGCGATGGATTGCGCGCCGCCATCACTCTCGGAAAGCGCGACAGCCAATGACCTGGGTCATCCTTACCGGCCGGCAGAACGATCTCGACCAAGTGGCGACACCGCACAAGATCATCACCAATCGCGACTACCTTGCCCATCCGGCACTCTTTCGCGGTCAGCGGCCGAAGGTCATTAACCTGTCGAACAATTATGGCTACCAGAGCCGCGGCTATTACGCGTCGCTGCTTGCTGGTTCGCGAGGCCATAAGGTCATCCCGACGGTCGAAACAATGATCGATCTGTCGGAGCGCAAGCTCTATGAGCACGCGTTGCCGGAACTCGAACTCGCACTCAACAAGTGCCGCAAGGACCTTGGCGGCGCTTTCCCGCAGAAGGTCTGCATCTTCTTCGGCATCGGACCGTCCAGGATCTGGGACCGCTTCGCCAAGCTGCTGTTCGACTGGTTTCGTGCCCCGGCGCTCGAGGTTCACATCAGGGACAGCGCCGAATGGGCCTCGATCCGCAAGATTGGCTTCCATCCCCTGGCCAGGATGACCGAGGACGATGAGACGCACTTTCTACAGTGCCTGGAGACCTACACCAACCGCGAGTGGCGCGACACCAAGGGCCGCACGCCGGCGCGCTACACTTTCGCCACGCTGGTCGATCCGCATGAGGAATTGCCGCCGTCGGAGATTTCGTCGCTGCGCCACTGGGCCAAGATCGCTGAAAAGATGGGCGTCGAAATCGAGCCGATCACCAAGCGGGATCTGGCCAAGCTCGCCAATTACGACGCGCTGTTCATCCGCGAGACCACCTCGATCTCCAACCACACCTACCGCTTTGCCCGCCGCGCCCAGCAGGAAGGCATGCCGGTCATCGACGATCCGCTGTCGATGATCCGCTGCACCAACAAGGTCTATCTCAACGAGCTGATGACCTACAACAAGGTACCGGTGCCGCCGACGGTGATGATAGCCGGCATCTCGGATTTGGAAGTTGCGGCGCAGACACTGGGCTTCCCCCTGGTGCTGAAGATCCCGGACTCCTCGTTTTCGCGCGGCGTCAAGAAATGCGGCACCTTCGAAGAGTTGAAGACGCTCGCAACCGAATGGCTGGAAGATTCCGACCTCCTGATTGCGCAAAAATTCATTCCGACGGAATATGACTGGCGCGTCGGTGTCCTCGGCGGCCAACCTTTGTTTGCCGTCCATTATCTGATGGCCAAGAAACATTGGCAGATCGTCAATCACAAGGCCAACGGCAAGCCCGACCAGGGCGGCATCAAGACCTTCACCCTGAAGGAAGCGCCGGCGCATGTCGTCGAGACGGCGGTGAGCGCGGCGCGCTGCATTGGCGACGGCCTCTACGGCGTCGACCTCAAAGAAACCAGGGACGGCGTTTTCGTCATTGAGGTCAACGATAACCCCAACCTCGACCACGGCTGGGAAGACTCCGGCGAGAAAGACGAGGTCTGGGTGCGGCTAACGCAGTGGTTCCTGGAGCGGCTGGACCGGCCGGGGCGATAATATCCGAACTGAGGGCAAAAAAGATGCTGTTCTTCGTAACCGAGGATTTTCGCGGCTGCGACCGCAAGGAGATCTACCGCCGTTTCCGCGACCAGGGCCGCCTGAAGCCGGACGCGCTTGTCGTGCACCACAGCTGGATCGCGGCGGATATGAGCCGCTGCTTCCTCCTCGTGGAGGCCGCTGACGTCACGCTCCTGCAGCGGTGGGTCATCGAATGGGCGGATCTGGTCGAATTCGAGATCGTTCCCGTGGCGACGAACAAGGATATGGTGGAGGCATTGAGCGGGCACCTCTGACCCGCGCGCTTCGACGAGTAATATCCGGAAATTGTATTGATGGCAGAGCCGCCGGCTCGCCAGGCCGCCGTACTCAGCCGGATTGCCTGATCGTCGCGCTCGACCTCAGCAGCCGGTTGATGTCCGACGCCTTTGACGGCATGCCGATCAAATAGCCTTGAGCCTCGACACAGCCCTCCTTTTGCAGGAATTCAAACTGCGCCTCGGTCTCGACACCTTCGGCGGTGACGGTGATGCCCAGCTGTGCGCCAAGCCCGATGATGGTGCGCACGATCGCCGCGGTATCGCGGCTGTCGATATCGCTGATGAAGGAACGATCGATCTTGATCTTGTCGACGGGAAAGCGCCGGAGATAGCCCAGCGAGGAATAGCCGGTGCCGAAATCGTCCAGCGCGATGCGGACACCCAGATCGCGTAGCTGCCTGAGTGTCTTGAGCACCAGATCGCTCTCGTCCATCAGCACCGTTTCGGTGATTTCCAGTTCAAGCCGGTTGGCCGGCACGCCCGAGAACGCCAGTGCCGAAATGACGCTGCGGGCAAAGGTACCGCTTTTGATCTGCACGGCGGAGACATTGACTGCGATGCGCCAAGACGCCCAGCCTGCCGCGGTCGTGCAGGCTTTTCGCAGCGCCCATTCTCCAAGCGGCACGATCAGCCCGGTCTCCTCGGCGGCCGGAATGAAGTCGTCTGGCCGTACCAGGCCGCGCACCGGCGAACGCCAGCGCATCAAGGCTTCGGCACCGACGATTTCGCCGGAGGCGATGTTCATGATCGGCTGAAAATCCAGCTCGAATTCGCGGCGCGACAGCGCTGCCCTGAGATCGATTTCGAGCGCCCGGCGTGCCCGCACCATCGCGTCCATGGCTGGTTCGAAGAAGCGGTAGAGGTTGCGCCCTTCGCTCTTTGCCCGATAGAGCGCCATATCGGCGTTTTTCAGCAACGTGTCGGCGTCCTTGCCGTCATTCGGAAACAGCGCGATGCCGAGACTGATGCCGACGCGCATGTCGTGTCTTTTGTCGCGAAACGGCTTTCCAATGATCTCGACGATGCGTTTGGCCAGCTTTTCCGCGTCGCCCGGGCTTTTGAGATTGAACTGGATGATGACGAATTCGTCGCCGCCGAAGCGGGAGACAACGTCCGTTTCATTGCGCAGGCACCGTTGCAGCCGTTCCGCCACGCATTTCAGCAGCCAGTCGCCGGCGGGGTGTCCCCAACTATCATTGACTGCCTTGAAGTGGTCGAGGTCGAGCGAGAATATCGCCAGCGATCCGTCGCTCGTCTCGCTCAGGGCTTGGTCCAGCCGTTCGCGAAGCATCGAGCGATTGGGCAGGTTGGTCAGTGTGTCGTGGTGCGCAAGATGAGTCATGCGCTCTTCCACACGCCTGCGCTCGGTGACGTCGTCGAACGTCGCGACCCAGCCGCCGCCGCTCATCGGCCGGCGTGCAACCAGCAGCGTCCTGCCGTCGGCGAGATGGCGATGCGTTACGTGTGTTTTCCCCGCCCGCAGGCAGGCTTCGATTTGCGAGATTTCGCTGTCGGGGTCGAGCTTTGTGTAAATGCCCAGTTCCAGCAGCCGCTTGAACGCATCGTGGTGACTCATGCCAAGCGGGAAGTCGGCCGGCCTGACATGATAAAGCTCCAGGAAACGTTCGTTGCGCACGATCAGCTTGCCGTCCGCATCGTACATCAAAAGGCCTTGCGACATGTTGGCAAGTGCGGCGTCGAAACGGCGGTGCTGCTCCTTCAACTCCTGCTCGGCGCGCCGTTGCTCGGTGATGTCCTCGTAGATCGAGACCCAACCACCTGACGCCAGCGGCCGGTGCGAAATGTTGACGATGCGCCCGTCCGCAAGCGTTTCCTCATAGGTGGAAGGTTTTGCCTGGTCGATATAGGGCTTGCGGATGGCATAGAGTTGCTCGGCGCTTTGCGAGGCGATGCCGATATCCACGCTATGCTGGAGGATGTCGAAAAACCGGATGCCGGGCCGCACCACTTCGGCGTCGAGGCGAAAGATGCTGATGTAGTTCCTGTTGCAGATGATCATCCGTTCATCGGCATCGAACATGCACAGGCCATGCGACATGTTCTCGACCGCTGCCGAAAAACGCTCGTTCTGTTCGCGCAGCTCGTCTTCGATCCGTTGCGGCAGACCAACGCCTTTGGCCCTCCGTCGGCGGACGGACGAACCAGCCTTGATACCGGCAACGGGCATGAGGGCAGCCTATGGACCATGGTTAACCACGGCACTGTTGTCCCTGCCGGTTAATTTACCGTTTTCAGCCGGCTGGAACGGCAGTCTGGCGTCGCGACCTTTCGATGGCCGCAAAGCGCTTGAGAAAGGCATTCTGCGCCCAGGTCACCGAGCGGGGCGTGACATCGAAGCGCTCGGCGTTGAAGCCGCGCGGCCTGCCGAAGAACTCGGTCGCCTCTGCCGTCGAAAAACCTGCAAGCAGCGTCGCTTCGAAATAAGCGGCGATCTGATCCGCTCGCTTGATTTCCTTGCGCAGCCCCGCGTCGAGTTCCGCCGGCAGTGAAAAGCGCAGATGGATGGCGCGCTGCAGCCTGATCTCGCAATCCCTGTAGCTGCCGCCCATCACGGACTTGAATGGCGAGATCATATCGCCGATGACATATTCCGGCGCGTCGTGCAGCAGCGCCGCCAACCGCGCGTCGGCGTCGACATCCGGCATCAGTTCGCCGACAAGCGTTTCGACCAGCAGCGAATGCTGGGCGACCGAAAAGGCGTGATCGCCTCTGGTCTGGCCATTCCAGCGTGCGACGCGGGCAAGGCCATGGGCAATATCGGAGATCTCGATGTCGAGCGGCGAGGGGTCGAGCAGGTCGAGCCGGCGGCCAGACAGCATGCGCTGCCAGGCGCGCGGCGGCGCCCCGGCGCGATCGGCAGCCATCAGGCGTCCTCCGCGCCGACGGCTTCCTGCGGAAAGCTGAATTTCGCCCAGGACGGGATAGCGAGCGACACGGCGACGTCCTCCGCCAGGATCGGCTGGCCGGCGTCGAGCGCTGCCTTAACCCGGTCGATGCGGGCAATGGCAAGGCCTGTCCTGCCGGCGGTCGAGCCAAGCGTGCCGACCGGTCGCCCCTCCATCGTCAACTCTGCGCGCGAAGTAGGCAGGGGGCGTTCGGCCGAGACAATCAACACCCGGCGTCTGGCAGTGCCGCGATGCTGCATGCGCGAGACGACCTCCTGGCCGACGTAGCAGCCTTTCTTGAAGCCGACACCGCCGATCTCGTCGAGCAGCACGTCATGCGGAAACGCGTCGCCGAGATGATAGTCGCTGCCGCTTTCGGCAATGCCATGGGCGATGCGAAAGGCTTGCCATGCGGCAAGGTCGCCGCCATCTGCGGCGCCACCATAGAAGCGCTTGACGGCAGTATCGACAAACCGCGCATCGGCAAACGGTGCTGATTCAAATTGCGAAGTGGTTGAATCGCCTCCCCATGCGACGGCCACAACCGGCTGATCCAGCTTGGCAATTTCGACTTTGGCGCGCAATTTGTAGAGCGTCAGCCGGCGCATGAAATCATCGGCGGTCTCGGTACGGCATTCAAGTCGGAAAGCATTTTCGCCGGCGCGCGAGATCAGGAAGTCGAAAAGGATCTTGCCTTGCGGCGTTAGCAGCGCGCCTGGCTTTGCTTCGCTGCTGCCGAGCACGTCTAGGTCGGTGGTCAGGATGTTCTGTAAAAAGTGCTCGGCATCCGGCCCGGACACGGAAACGAGTGCGCGATCTCTGAGCGAGGCAAAGGGCATGGTGGGAAACGAGCCTGATCTTGCAAAACTATCGGCCATTACGTAAGCCCCTGGCACTTCCCCCGCAAGAGACCGGACCCGCATGGCCCCCATCTACGATCTCATCCTGACAGGCGGCATCGTGATCAACCATGACGGCGAGGGTTTTCGCGACGTTGGCATCAATGGTGGGCGCATCGCTGCCATCGGCGACCTCCGCCAGGCGTCGGCCGGCGAGACGATCGACTGCCGCGGGCTGCACATCCTGCCGGGCGTCGTCGACAGCCAGGTGCATTTCCGCGAGCCGGGCCTGGAGCACAAGGAAGATCTCGAGACGGGCTCGCGGGCAGCGGTGCTCGGCGGCGTCACCGCCGTCTTCGAGATGCCGAACACCAATCCGCTGACCACCAGCGAGGCAACCCTTGCCGACAAGGTGCGGCGTGCCACCGGCCGCATGCATTGCGACTTTGCCTTCTGGGTCGGCGGCACCCGCGACAATGCGAAAGACGCCGGCGATCTCGAGCGGCTGCCGGGTGCGGCCGGCATAAAAGTGTTCATGGGCTCGTCCACCGGCGACCTGCTGGTCGAGGACGACGAAGGCGTTGCCTCGATCCTGAGGAACACACGCCGCCGCGCCGCCTTTCACTCCGAGGACGAGTTCCGGCTGCGCGAACGGCTTGGCGAGCGCATCGCGGGCGATCCGTCTTCACATCCGGTGTGGCGCGACGAGATCGCTGCGCTGCGCTGCACCGAGCGCCTTGTGCGAATCGCGCGCCAGGTCCGCGCCCGGATCCATGTGCTGCACATCTCGACCGCCGAGGAGATAAGCTTCCTCGAACAGCACAAGGATGTTGCGACCTGCGAGGCGACGCCGCATCATCTGACGCTGAGCGCCGATGATTATGCGCAGTTGGGCACCCTGATCCAGATGAACCCGCCGGTGCGCGCCACGCGCCATCGCGACGGGGTCTGGCACGGTGTTGCCCAAGGCATCGTTGATGTGCTCGGCTCCGACCATGCGCCGCACACGCTGGCCGAGAAGGCAAAGCCTTATCCGGCGTCGCCGTCCGGCATGACCGGGGTGCAGACTTTGGTGCCGATCATGTTGGACCATGTCAACGCCGGCCGGCTGACGTTGCAGCGCTTTGTCGACCTGACCAGCCACGGCCCGCAGCGTATTTTCGGCATCGCGAGGAAAGGCCGTATTGCCGCCGGCTACGACGCCGATCTGACCATCGTCGATCTGAAGCGCCGCGAGACCATCGCCAACGCCCAGCAAGGCTCCAAGGCCGGCTGGACGCCTTATGACGGCAGGCAGGTGACCGGCTGGCCGGTCGGCACCATCGTTCGCGGCCGGCGCGTGATGTGGGAAGGCGAGATCGTCGCGCCGGGCCAGGGTAGGGCGGTGGAGTTTTCCGAGGCGTTGGCGGGCTAAGCTCCCTGCCTCGATAAGGGACAGGCTAAAACCACTCAATCCCCAGCGACGAAGAACGTCCATTGTCCGGTCGGCGTGATGCCGACTCGGTAGAAGATGTACGCACCGAACTGCTTCATATCGTCATAGTCGCTGGCGGTGACGATCTTGAACAACTCGACCCGCTGCTTGGCATCGAGCTTGTCCAGCGGCAGGGCGAAGAAATAGGGCCAGACATAGAGATCCTGCGGAGTGCCTGCATCGACGTGGACATAGCCGGCATTGAGCACCTCTTCCAGGATGGCGAGGATTTCCTGGCCCTCCGTGTCGCCGGAAAGGCCTTTCAGGAAGGCGATCGGGTCGCCCTCCATGTCGCCCAGCGACAATTGGGTCATCATGTTACCCGTGCCGATCAGCGGCCGCAGTCTTTCGATGTCGCCGCTTTTGCAGGCCTCGACGATCAGATCGTGCATGCGCCTGACCGGTTCCGGCAACTTGGCAAGGTCGTAGACGACTTCGGGCACAGGCGCATCCGGATCGACATGCGGATTGGCCATGCCACCATCGTCCGCTGGCCCTTTCGGTTCGGTTTGCTCCGGCCCGTCGGACGGAGTCGGCTGGCTGGCTGCAGGTGGCGTCGTGCCGAGCGGGCCGGGCATCGGCACTGTACTTCCAGGCGGCGACATGTCGCCGTCGGGCGGAGGCGTGACCGGCGAAGGCAGGTCTTCGCGCTTGATCTCGCTGAGGGCGTGAGCGGGACTGCTCGCAAGTAGCAGTGCAAGGGGAATTGTGGCGCAGGAAGCAGTAAGCCAAATGCTGAGGACCAGGCCGCGCGGCTTGCCTGATATCGAAAAATTCACCGCCTGCTACTCCCTGGTTCCAGCCCATCCATGTGCCCGGACATGATGTCCGGGCGGCGCGCCGTCGTCAAAGAACCGGGGTCAGTGCCGCAGTCTTTCGGGCTCGAAGGCCCCGGCAATCACCTTTTCACGCATGCGATCCAGCAGGGCAAGCGCCGAGGTCTCGCCATTGGTGCGCAGCATTTCGCCGAATGCCGTTTCGAGGGCTGCCTCGGCGATGATTTCCGGCTCGATCCCGGCCGACAATCCTTCTGCCCAGGCTTCGCTGTGGCTTTCCACGGCGGTCAGGCGCTTTTCTTCCCTGACCAGCGCGTCGATGTCGTTGACGCCATGTTCCATTGCGATGTCCACCCTTTCAAGCGGTGATCCGTTGGATAGGGATCAAGCTTGAGTTGTCCCTTTTACGCGCAGGCGCAGTAAGTATTTGTAAATACGACATTTTTTTGGTCGTCTTCTACAAATTCCGTCGCGTCCGGCAAACCTGCGTCCGATCCGTTTCAAACTTAGCCGATTAGGCCGGCCAAGGGGACGGAAACCTTCAGTTTGAGTTAATTTCACATCTGCGCGCTAACGTTTCGTTAACATAGTTGCAAAAGTGCAACATCAGGTTTGCACCAAGACCTCACCCGAGGCAAGCGGAGAAGTGTCCAACGCGTCCGCCGCCCACAGCGCCGGCGCTTGATGCCGGTTTGCCGGAACGGCAGCTGCCGCCGTCAGTTTCCGTAACGAGAGGCTATGTCGCGAGACAGCGTCTCGCCTTCCTTCATGTAGCGGCTGATGGCTTCCGTCGCCGAGGCCGTGCATTGCGTATAAGTGCCGCCGAACGACCGGTAGCCGCGGTTGAAGCTGGCGATGAAGCGGGCGCGCCGCTCCGGATTCGGATTTTCCGATGCGATCAGTTTTTCCATCTCGGCTCGCCACTGGTCGCCTTTCTCGCCACACAGATTACGCAGGAAATGCAGAGAACCGAGCACTTCCGCCAGCCGCATCAGCCCAGGCTCGAATGGCGCTTCGGCGGCGATTGCCGGACGCACGCCGAAACTCACACTGACGGCGAGGCAGGCGGCGAGAAACGAGGACGTGCGGCTCATGAGGCTTTGTGCTGAAACAATTTGTCGCCTGCAAGGCGATTCTCTGGCTCAGGTCTCGCCGTCCTTATTGGGGCCGAGTAGATCGTCGGCAATTTCAAACACCGCATCGGCGAGCGGCATCGCTGTCATTTCGGCCAGCGTATAGAAAGCCGCGGTTTCGGCGTCGTCGCTGGCAACCGCCTCGCCGCCGGCATAATCGGCCCCAAACACCGTCAGCCAGTAGTCGACCGGATGCCCGTCGCCGCTGCCGTCGATGTGGATTTCCCGCAGCGGCCGGTAGCTGCGCGCCTGCAATCCGGTCTCTTCCAGCAATTCGCGCCGTGCTGCCTGTGCCAGCGTCTCGCCGGCTTCGACCTTGCCGCCGGGAAAGGCATAGAGGCCTTGCGAGGGCGGCCTGGCCCGCTTGACCAGCAGCACCGTGTTCTCGCGCACGACGCAGACCGAGACTGCCGGAATGATCTTGCGTGCTTCCATGGGCTCCGGATCGCTCGATTGGCACAGCCCGTTGTGGACCGGCTATCGGCGGACAGCTTTAGCGGTTGCGAAAGGCGGGTTCCATGGCCACTTTCACATGCCACCAATTCGAGAGCTGAATTCATGTGCGGACGCTTTGCTTTGACAGCCACTCCGGACCAGACCGCCGCCTTTCTCGGCCTGGCGGAACTTGAGGAGTTTCCGGCCCGCTACAACATCGCGCCGACGCAGCCGATGCTGATGGCGCTCGCCGGATTGCCGCAGGCGCCGGGCTCGAACCTGCCCGACCGCCGCTCGATGCTGGTGCGATGGGGCCTGATCCCGGCCTGGGTCAAGGATACGCGCAACTTCCCGCTGCTGTTCAACGCGCGTTCCGAGGGGGCTTTGGAAAAGGCATCATTTCGCGCTGCCATGCACCATCGCCGCGCCCTGGTACCAGCTTCGGGATTCTACGAATGGCACCAAACCGGTGGCAGAAGAGGGCAGCCCTATTGGGTGCGGCCAAGGCGTGGCGGGCTTGTCGCCTTCGCCGGGCTGATTGAGACCTATGCCGAGCCGGGCGGCTCGGAAATGGACACCGGCGCCATTCTGACCGCCCACGCCAATGCCGATACTGCCCATATCCACGACCGCATGCCGGTGGTGATCCATCCCAAGGATTTCGCGCGCTGGCTGGATTGCCGCACGCTCGAGCCGCGCGATGTGGCCGATCTGCTGAGACCCGCCCAGCCCGATTTCTTCGAAGCGATCCCGGTTTCCGACCTCGTCAACAAGGTCGCCAATACCGGGCCGGAGATTCAGGAGAAGGGCGTCGTCGAGCCTGAGCCCGAGAAGGTCAAGCGCCAGAAGTCCGGCGCGAACGACAGTCAGATGAGTTTATTTTAGCAAAAGCTACTATTACTGGTTCGCCGTGAGCGCCTCAATCTTTTCCCGACGGCATTGTCAGGCAGCGCGCGGCGAAACGATCTTCTGCGCCGGCTTCTTCTTCTTCGCGGTGTGCAGAAGAGCTGCGACGATTGCTGCCGGGCCGATCGCCCGGTAGTGGCTGGCGAGCGCCGGTTGCTTGGCGCGGTTGGATTCTTGCTTAGGCATTGGTCTCTTCCCTGGTAACATCTTCGTGTCTGCGTTTGCTGGCCGAATCCGACCAAATCGTGACGCTTGCTGATCTAGCCGGCGAATGTTTCATCACAGTGCCGACCTGTTTAATAAAATGTTTCAATGGCTCAATTCCTGTGAGCCAACGATATTTTTGGCGAAGGTAGCGACTTGACGGCAACACCGGGCAAGGCGATAACGCCGGCCATGAGAACGTCTTTCGCCATTTGTGGCATTTGCATTATCGGCTAGCCTCGCACTGGTCCTGGACGTTTTCGCCTCATCTCCTCCCAGATTGGACAAACGCCCCGGCCAGCAGGCTGGAGCCCGATTTGCGCCTCGGCGTAACCGACTCCATCCAGAGCACGATCCCAAAAGGTCATGCTCAAACAAAGTAATGCACCGGGAACGCACGTATGTCTGACGCATCGAAGAGCCTGCGCCTCTACAACACGCTAACGCGGAGCAAGGAGGATTTCTTCCCGATCGATCCGCGCAACGTGCGCATGTATGTCTGCGGCCCGACGGTCTATGACTTCGCCCATATCGGCAATGCGCGGCCGGTGATCGTCTTCGACGTGCTGTTCCGTTTGCTGCGCCATCTCTACGGGCAAGCGCACGTCACTTACGTCCGCAACATTACGGACGTCGACGACAAGATCAACGCCCGCGCACTGCGCGATTTCGGCGGCGAGATTGCCTCTGGCAAGTTGTCGCTGAACGAAGCGATCAGGCGGGTCACCGAAAAGACCGCCGACCAGTTCCACAAGGACGTTGCGGCGCTCGGTTGCCTGGAACCGACGGTCGAGCCGCGCGCCACCGAGTTCGTCGAGCCCAGGCCCGACGGCAAGGTCGACATGATCTTCTTGATTCAGCGCTTGATCGAACGCGGCCATGCCTATGTCGCGGCTGGAGAAGTCCTGTTCGACACCGCTTCCATGCCGGACTACGGGCAGTTGTCGAAGCGCAATCTCGACGAGCAGCAGGCCGGCGCCCGCGTCGCCGTCGATGCGCATAAGAAGAACCCGCAGGATTTCGTGCTGTGGAAATTGTCTTCGCCCGAGGAACCGGGCTGGGACAGCCCGTGGGGCAGGGGCCGGCCCGGCTGGCACATCGAGTGCTCGGCGATGTCGGCCGCCTATCTCGGCGAGGTGTTCGACATCCATGGCGGTGGTATCGACCTGATCTTTCCTCACCACGAGAACGAGATCGCGCAGTCGCGATGCGCCCACGGCACCGAAACGATGGCCAAGGTGTGGATGCACAACGGCTTCCTGCAGGTCGAGGGCCAGAAGATGTCCAAGAGCCTGGGCAATTTCTATTCGATCACCGAATTGCTGGAGACGGAGACCTTTGGCGGCCGCAAATGGCCGGGCGAGGTGCTCAGGCTGGCGATGCTGATGACGCACTATCGCGAGCCAATCGACTTTTCCGTGCGCAAGCTGGAAGAGGCGGAGAATACGCTGCGCAAATGGAAGCGGGCGGCCGATCTGGCGCCGCCGACGGCAAAGCCGGTGCCGGCGGATGTGATCGAAGCGCTCTCGGATGACCTTGCCACCTATGCCGCATTCCAGTTGCTGACGCAGTTGGCTGGCGATGCTGTTGATCTCAACACTGGTAGTGGCAACGCAGCCGCCGAAGGCAACGATGCTGCCGCTTCACTGAAGGCATCGCTGTTGTTCCTCGGCTTCGACGTTGCAACAGCCAAGGTGGATGAAGACGCCATTGCCAAGGCGATCGCCAAACGCCTCGCATTGATCGCTGCCAAGAACTGGGCCGAGGCCGACCTCATCCGCGACGAGTTGCTGGCGCAAGGCATCCAGTTGAAGGACGGCAAGGACCCCGTCACCGGCGAACGCATCACCACTTGGGAGGTAAAAAGATGATCGATCATCTCGGCATCATCGTTTCGGATTTTGACGCGTCGAAGGCTTTTTACGACAGGGCGATGGCGCCGCTCGGCGCCTCGCTGCTTTACATGGTGCCGCTGGAATATACCGGCGGCGCTAAGGTCGGCGGCTACGGCCGCGACCGGCCGGTGTTTTGGCTGCATGCCGGCAAGGACAAGCCGAAGGATCATCAGCATGTCGCTTTCACCGCGCGCAGCCGCGCCGAGGTCGATGCCTTTCACGCCGCGGCGATCGCCGCCGGCGGCAAGGACAATGGCGGGCCGGGCCTGCGACCGCACTACCACCCCAACTATTACGCTGCCTTCGTCTTCGATCCCGACGGCAACAATGTCGAGGCGGTCTGCCATGCTCCGGAGTAATGCGCGATGAGCCTCGACAACAAACCGGTGTATTCAGGCGGCTGCCAGTGCGGCGCGGTGCGCTTCCGCGTCGAAGGCGCGCTCGGCGATGCTTCCGTCTGCCATTGCCGCATGTGCCAGAAGGCGAGCGGCAATTTCTACCTGCCGCTGGTCTCGGTGCGCGGCGCAAGGCTGGACTGGACGCGCGGTGAGCCCAAACGCTTCCGCTCGTCCAACGCGGCTTTGCGCGGTTTCTGCGCCGAATGCGGTACGCCGCTGACCTTCGAAGCGCCCGACGGCGTGGCGCTCGCCATCGCCGCATTCGACCACCCCGAGGAGATCGCGCCGACCATCCAATGGGGTGTCGAAGCCAAGCTCCCCTACGTAGATCACGTCCACGAATTGCCCGGTGAGGAGACAATGGCCGACGTTTCGTCTGCCTCCTATCTCGCCGATCTCGTCTCCTACCAACATCCCGACCACGACACCGAACAATGGCCGCCGGAGGAAAAATCATGACCGAAACCGTTCGTACCGGCGGCTGCCAGTGCGGCGCCGTGCGCTTCCGCATCCACGGCGCCCTCGGCCGCCCGTCCATTTGTCATTGCCGCATGTGCCAGAAACAGTTCGGGTCGTTTTTCGGCGCGCTGGTGACAGTGCCGAGCGACGGCGTCGAATGGGTGCGCGAGGAGCCGAGTTACTTTCAGTCGTCGGTCAACATCGATCGCGGCTTCTGCGCCCGCTGCGGCACACCGCTGACCTACCGCCAGCCCGGTGCGCTGGAGATCGCCATCGGCGCCTTCGACGACCGTTCCGATCTGGCGCCGCAGATCCAGGTCAACTACGCCGCCAGGCTGGCCTGGGTCGAGACGATCTTCGACGCGCCGATCCACGACGACCCGGATTTCTATGCGCGGCAGGAATCCATCATTTCCTTCCAGCATCCCGATCACGAGACGGCCAACTGGCCGCAGCAGGGCCTGAAACTATGAGCAGCGAATTCCGCACCCTCTATCCCGAGATCGAAGCCTTCGAATCCGGCATGCTCGACGTTGGCGGTGGCCATCAGGTCTATTGGGAGCGCTCCGGCACCCGCGGTGCCAAGCCGGCTGTATTCCTGCATGGCGGGCCGGGCGGCGCTATTTCGCCAAAGCACCGGCGGCTGTTCGATCCGAAGCTGTACGATGTCATCCTGTTCGACCAGCGCGGCTGCGGAAAATCGACGCCCAATGCCTCGCTTGAAGCCAACACCACCTGGCATCTGGTCGCCGACATCGAGCGCCTGCGAAAAATGTGCGGCTTCGACAAATGGCTGGTGTTCGGCGGTTCTTGGGGTTCGACGCTGGCGCTGGCCTATGCCGAGACCCACCCCGAGCGGGTCAGCGAACTGGTCGTGCGCGGCATCTATACGCTGACCCGCGCCGAACTCGAATGGTACTACCAGTTCGGTGTGTCAGAGATGTTCCCCGACAAGTGGGAGCGGTTTCTGGCGCCAATCCCGGAGGCTGAGCGCGGCGACATGATGGCCGCCTACCGCAAGCGCCTGGTTGGCAGCGATCCTGTGGCGCGGGTCGAGGCCGCTCGCGCCTGGAGCCTGTGGGAGGGCGAGACGATCACGCTGCTGCCGGAACCGGAAACCAGTGGTCCCTTCGGCCAGGATGATTATGCCCTGGCTTTCGCCCGCATTGAGAACCACTATTTCGTCCATGCCGGCTGGCTGGAAGAGGGACAGCTGCTGCGCGATGCATGGAAGCTTAAGGATATCCCGGGTACCATCGTTCACGGCCGCTACGACATGCCGTGCCCGGCGCGCTATGCCTGGGCGCTGCACAAGGCGTGGCCGAAAGCGGATTTCCATCTGATCGAAGGCGCCGGCCACGCCTATTCGGAGCCGGGCATCCTCGACAGGCTGATCCGCGCGACGGACACGTTTGCCGGGAAATGACCATGGCTCGCGAGCGCCTTTATCTGTTCGACACCACGCTGCGCGATGGTCAGCAGACGCCGGGTATCGACTTTTCCGTCGAGGACAAGATCGCCATCGCCAAGCTGCTCGACGAGTTCGGCATCGACTACGTCGAGGGCGGCTACCCCGGCGCCAATCCAACCGACACCACCTTCTTTGCCGAGCGTCGCACGGCCGATGCCAAGTTCGTTGCGTTTGGCATGACCAAACGGGCAGGAGTGTCGATTTCGAACGATCCTGGGCTTGCCGCGCTGGTCCAGTCGAAGTCGGACGCCATCTGCTTCGTCGCCAAGAGTTGGGACTACCATGTCCGCGTCGCCCTCGGCTGCACCAATGAGGAGAACCTCGAGGCGATCAAGGCCTCGGTCGAGGCCGCGCTCACGGCCGGCAAGGAGGCGATGGTCGACTGCGAGCATTTCTTCGACGGCTTCAAGGCCAACCCCGATTATGCGCTGGCCTGCGCCAGGACGGCCTACGATGCCGGCGCGCGCTGGGTGGTGCTGTGCGACACCAATGGCGGCACGCAGCCCTCCGAGTTGCGCGCCATCGTCGAAAAGGTGATCGCGGCCGGCATACCGGGCGACCATCTCGGCATCCACGCCCATGACGACACCGGCCAGGCGGTGGCAAATTCGCTTGCCGCCGTCGAGGCCGGCGTGCGCCAGATCCAGGGCACGCTGAACGGCATCGGCGAGCGCTGCGGCAACGCCAACCTGATCTCGATCGTGCCGACATTGGCGTTGAAGCCGGCCTTTTCGGGCCGCTTTGCTACAGGCATTTCGGCAGAGGCGTTGACCGGTATATCGCGCCTGTCCCGCGCCTTCGACGAGTTGCTGAACCGTGCGCCGGAAGCGCAAGCGCCCTATGTCGGGGCCTCCGCTTTCGCCACCAAGGCCGGTATCCATGCCTCGGCGCTGGCCAAGGAGCCGGCGACCTACGAGCATGTTCCGCCAGAAACTGTCGGCAACCGCCGCCGTGTCATGGTTTCGGACCAAGGCGGCAAGGCCAATTTCCTGGCCGAGCTGAAGCGGCGCGGCATCGACATGCCCCGGGACGACCATCGCCTCGACGCGCTGATCGCCGTGGTCAAGGAGCGCGAGGCGGAGGGCTACGCATACGAAGGCGCCGACGCCAGCTTCGAGCTTCTGGCGCGCAAGATGCTGCACGGCCTGCCGGAATTCTTCCGCGTCACCTCGTTCCGCTGCATGGTCGAGCGCCGTTTCGACGCCAACGGCCAGCTGAAGACGGTCTCGGAGGCGATTGTGAAAGTGCTGGTCGAGGGCGAGGAGAAGATGTCGGTCGCCGAAGGCCATGGCCCGGTCAACGCGCTCGACATTGCGCTGCGCAAGGATCTCGGCAAATTCCAGAGCGAAATCGCCGATCTCGAGCTGGCCGACTTCAAGGTGCGTATCCTCAATGGCGGCACCGAGGCGATCACCCGCGTGCTGATCGAATCGCATGACGGTACCGGCGCGCGCTGGTGGACGGTCGGCGTCTCCGAAAACATCATCGATGCTTCGTTCCAGGCGCTGATGGACTCGATCGTCTACAAGCTGATGAAGAACCGCGACATGGCGGGATTGGCAGCGGCGGAGTGAGGAAATGGGCTTCACGATAAGCTGGGTCGCATTCAATGGTCTGCCACTCGCGAAGGCAGCGCTGGCTTTCGGTCTGGCTCAAAGCGGACAATCGGACGAGGTTTTTGATTTTGACTACAATGGCGTGACGGTTGGTCAAAATTGGTCTGTCGTCATTTTTAACGACGTGAACATGGACCTGGTGGACGAGAAGCGCCTAGCAAACCTTTCGACGGGCAGGGACATTGTCGTCGTTCACAATATCGACACGGTCATGCTGCAATGGGCCGAACAGTGGCGCGACGGGCACGAAGTCTGGAGCATACGACACACCAGCGCAGACGGTGCGCGCAACCTAGAAGCGACAGGAAACCTTCCATTCTGTTTCGAGGAGATTCGCCGCGAGCGCTTCGCAGATCAGGATCGCGAGGACGCCGGTGCTGCCACTATAGACTTTATCGCAGATATTCCGATCGAGGTGGCAGAATGCGTGACGGGCTTTCGTCACGACACCGTTGGAGCGGAATTCATGGAATTGGTGCCTGCGCCCGGCGAAACCAAATGACTGCGGGCTTCGCGCATCTCAATGAACTGGTGAAAACGCCGGGTTCTTGAACCATCAGCGAGACTCCATTTATCCATCAGCAATTTGCGATGGTTTTGGGCAAGCCGCTGGCGCATAGCCTTGGGCCATGACTACCCAAGCACTTCAAATCGAGGCCGGCACCAAAGCTCGTCGCGGCTTCCTGCTGGCGCTCGGCGCCTACCTGCTTTGGGGGCTGCTGCCCTTCTATATGAAGGCTGTCGCGCATCTGCCTCTGGCCGAAGTCATCGCCCACCGCATCGTCTGGTCGGTGCCGATCGCGGCCGCCGTCCTGGTCTGGGCCGGCCGCACTGCCGATTTCAAAGCGGCAGTTCGTTCGCCGCGCATCATTTCGATGGCGGTGCTGACGGCGGCGCTGATCTCGGTCAACTGGGGCATCTATGTCTGGGCGATCGCGGTCGACCGCACCATCGAGACGGCGCTCGGCTACTACATCAACCCGCTGGTCAGCGTCGTTGTCGGCGCGCTGCTGCTCGGCGAGCGGCTCGACCGCCTGCAGATTGCGGCGGTGGTGCTGGCGGCAATCGCGGTCGCGGTGCTGACCATCGACGCCGGCAAGCTGCCCTGGGTGTCGCTGGTGCTGGCCTTTTCCTTTGCCGCCTATGGCTTCTTCCGCAAGACGCTGCCGATCGGCCCGAGCCAGGGCTTCCTGCTTGAAGTGCTGCTGCTGTCGGTGCCGGCACTCGGCTACATCATCTTCCTGATCGCCACAGGACAGGATCATTTCGTCTCCAGCTCGCTGAACGACACCGCCTTGCTGATCGGCTGCGGCCCGGTCACCGCCGTGCCGCTGCTGTTGTTTGCGTTCGGCGCCAGGCTGCTGCGCCTCTCCACCATCGGCATCATGCAGTATATCGCGCCGACAATCGTCTTTTTGATCGCGGTGCTGATTTTCGGCGAACCGTTCGGCAGCGTTCAGGCCATAGCCTTCGGGCTGATCTGGGCGGCGCTGGCGACGTACTCCTGGTCGATGTTTTCTACGGCGCGCAAGACCGTTGCCGCATCCGCTCGAGCCGCCTAACGAAGAAAGGCGGCTGGCCGGTCCTAAAGGCCGGCTGCCGCCTCTTTTCACGATCGCTCAGCGCTTCGGCCCGAAGCCGGGATAGGGTTGCAGCGGCACGACGGCGGCAATGTCCATCATGCCGGCCTTGACCAGCGGTAAAGTTGCGAGATGGTTGCGCACATCGGCATCGCTGCCGGCTTCGAACATCATGCCGCTGCCGGGAATGTCGCCCCGATTCCACACCTGACGCACGGCGCCTTCGGCATAGAGCGTGCGGCGCTGCTCGGCCTCGCCAGGCAGCAGCGGCGCAAAATCGGCGTCGGTAAACTTTTCGGTGTTGCGCGCAAGAAGGGCAAAGAACTGCATCGGAATCTCCTGATGTTGGCCGTTGGAATGCCGAAAATATTCGCTTCGGCTGGCCAGACAGTCCAAGACTGATTAGGCTAAAGTTGAGACCTTACGGGACTTTAGCATCGGAGCAACAATGTTCGACCTGCGCCAGCTCCGCTATTTCATCGCGGTGGCCGAAGCCGGCAATGTCGGGCGTGCCGCCGAATTGCTGCACATTTCGCAGTCGCCGCTCAGCCGTCAGATCATGCAGCTGGAGGAGCAACTGGGCGTCGCATTGTTCGAGAGGGCGAGGCAGCGTGTTCATCTCAATGCCGAGGGCCGCGCTTTTCTTGCCGAGGCGCGTGCGCTGCTGGCCCATGCAAGACGGCTGGAGGAGCTCGGCCGCAATCTCGCCGGCGGTACGGTCGGCCGTCTCGCCATCGGCTATGTCGAAGGTGCGGTCCATGCAGGGCTTGTCGCTCGAATGCTGCGCCAGTTTCGCCGCGACCGGCCCGAATTTCATCTTCAACTGAAGGGTCAGCGTTCCGCCGCGCAGATCGAAGCGCTGCGCGAACGATCGCTCGATCTGGGCCTCGTGTACACGCCTCCTTCTGCCGACGATCCCGACATCGCCGCCATGCTCATCATGCGCGAGCCGCTGGTTCTGGCGATGCCGGAAGGCGATTCATTGGCTGAAATCGCGGAGATACTGCCGCAGCAACTGGACGGACGTACCTGGATCACGGTGGTGCGCCAGCCTGACGACACCAACCGCAGCCAATTTCTCGCCGCCTGTGCGAAGGCCGGCTTCCTGCCCGACATTGCCTATGAGACGACCGATCCGTTGACGTCGTTGGGCCTGGTCAGCGCCGGGCTTGGGCTGGCGACGGTGCAGGCCAGCCTGCGGAGTGCCGCGCCGCCTCAGATCGTGTTTCGCGATCTGCCGTGGTTCGAACGCACCGTCTCGATCCATCTCGCCTGGCGGCGTCAGGACAAGCGCGCGGTCATTGCGGACTTAAGGAAGGCGGTAGGGAAGGAGTGAATAGTGAATAGTGAATAGTCAGTAGTCAGTAGTCAGTAGGCAGGTGCCGATTCGGAAGGTCTTGTACTTCGCTATTCACTAGTCACCATTCACTCTACATCTTATCAATCACCGACTGCACGCCCTCCGTCGGTGCATCGACGGAGGATCCCGCCACCATGATAGCGGCGACGATTGCTTCCGGATCCTCGACCACCAGCGGCTTGACCCGTTGCGCGGTGTGGATGAAGCCCTCCGTTGCCATGTGATCGAGCAACGCCAGCATCGGATCCCAGAACCCTCCGACGTTGCCGAAAACGATCGGCTTGCGGTGATGGCCGAGCTGCGCCCAAGTCATGATTTCGACGATCTCCTCGACGGTGCCGATGCCGCCGGGCAGCGCCACAAAGGCGTCGGATTTCTCGAACATCCTGTGTTTGCGCTCGTGCATATTATCGGTGATGACGAGCTCGTCGAGCCGGTTAAGCGCGGTTTCGGTCGCCTCCCGGTTGATCAGAAAACGTGGAATTATGCCGGTTACCTTGCCGCCGGCCTTTAACGCCCCTTCAGCGACGGCACCCATGATACCTTTAGTGCCGCCGCCATAAATCAGACGCAGGCCGGACTTGGCGATCGAGCGGCCAAGCAGGTGTCCGGCCTTGATATAGGTTTCATCTCGGCCCGGGGAGGAGCCGCAATAGACGCAGACAGATCGAATCGTGTTCATGTTATGATTGGTGATAGGGACTATTGGCATGGTCAAGCCCTGGGGCGGGCTTTTTCTTGTCGGCTTTGGCAAAACAGGCTAGACCGAAATTAGGTGGCTAAGGGGCAGGGAAACATGGCAATTAATCCGTTGAAGGCGTTTTTGTTCGCGGCTGGCGGCTCTGTCGCCGCGGCGGGAACCGCCTATGTATCGGGCGCACTCGACCCGTATCTCAATCTTACCCGGCCTGCGGAGGTCGCGGCGCTGACGCCGCCGGCTTCGAAACCGGCCGCTCCGGCGACCGAGGGCCGGCTGCCGCCTGCGCCCGCCGCGTCCACCGAGGCCGCAGCGCCCGCCGCGCCGGCCGCAGCAGGTGCAATCGTGCCGACCTTCGACATCGTGCGCGTCGAAAGCAACGGCTCGATCGTCGTCGCCGGCAATGCGGCGCCCAACGCCAAGGTCGAGATTCTCAACGGTTCGGCTGTGCTCGGCTCGACGGTCGCCGGCCCTGACGGCGCCTTTGCCATTATTCTCGACGATCCGCTGAAGCCCGGCGACTATACGATCACGCTGCGCTCGACGGCTGGCAATGTCGTGACCGCCTCGGCGCAGACCGCCGTCGTTTCGATCCCCCAGAATTCCACCGGCCAGGTGCTGGCAATGGTCGAGGAGCCGGGCAAGCCGTCCGAACTGCTCACTGTTCCGGCCCCTCAAGCGAAATCTGACGCCTCGCCGCCCGTCGGCGAACAGGCGGCCGTTCAGCCACCCGCCACCGGCACCGAATTGCCGGCTGCCGCAGCGCCTGCGGCTGATGTTCCAGCAGCGCCTGCTCCTGCCGCGCCGGCCGCTGTTGAAGCCGCGCCGACTCCGGCAGCACCCGCCACATCGGCAGCGCCCGCTACTCCCGCGGTGGAGCCGAAGATCGTCGTCGAAGCTGTCGAAATCGACGGCAACAAGATTTTCGTTGCCGGGCTCGCCGATCCCGGCCGCAAGGTGCGCGCCTATGCCAACGATATCCTGCTCGGCGACGCGAAGACCTCGCCCGACCGCCACTTCCTGGTCGAAGCGACACGTGACATCCCGGTCGGCACCTACACCATCCACGTCGATGCGCTCGGCGCCGACGGCGTGACGGTGGTGGCCCGTGCCGCTGTGCCGTTCGAGCGCGAGCCTGGTGAGGCGGTTGCCGCCGTGGCGCCCGCCGAGCCGAATGCTCCGGCGACCAAAGCGGCGCCGGCAACGGCCGTCGAAACGCCCGCAACTGCCCCCACTCCTACAACCGAAGCCCCGGCCGAAATGGCCGCCACAACGCCTTCGGGCGAAACCCCCGAGACCGTGGCTCCAAAGCTCGAACATGCCGATGGCGCAGTCATTATCCGCCGCCATGACACGCTGTGGCGGATTTCGCGGCGGGTCTATGGCCAGGGCATGCGCTACTCGACCATCTATCTCGCCAACCAGGACCAGATCAGCAATCCGAACCGCATCTGGCCGGGGCAGGTGTTCAAGGTGCCGGAGAAATCGAAGGAAGGCGAACCCGCCGATCTCAAGGCAATGGGCGACCAGATGACGACGGCGCCAGCCAAGGCCGAGTAGCGTTCTGCCCATCAGGATAGCTTGCGGCAGGGCCGGTCATCGTTTATCGCCGATGGACGATGACCGAATCCCCCCTCGTGACGGACCAACGCCGCGCGGCAGATGAACACGCGCCGGCCAACTGCATGCCGGCCAACTGTACGCCGGATAGCCGCGCCGTCGCTGTCCGGCTCGCGGCCCTTTCGCATCCGGCGCGGATCGAAATTCTCAAACACCTTTCCGCAAGCCGTTCCTGCTGCTGTCGCGAGGTTGTCGAGCATCTCGACCTGGCGCAGTCCACTGTTTCCCAGCATTTGAAGATCCTGGTCGAGGCCGGGCTGATCCGCTTCGAGCCTGACCGCCAGCGCTCGCGCTATGAACTCGACCGCGCCGCGCTCGCCGATGTTTCGGCATCGCTGGCCGCGCTGGTCGATTCCTGCTGCTCCGGCCGCTAAAATCATAAAGGTAAACAAGAATGGCCGAGAAAACCGTTTCCGCCGATTCCGGCTCGACCTTTAGAACGTTGCGCAATCTCTGGCCCTATATGTGGCCGGCCGACCGCGCCGACCTGAGGGCGCGGGTGGTGTGGGCCACCGTGCTGCTGGTTGTCGCCAAGCTGACCCTGGTGGCCGGACCCTATTTCTTCAAATGGGCGACCGACGCACTGGCCGGCGATAGCAAATCGCCGCCGCCGCTGCCGGCCTTCCTGCTGGCGCCGGTCATGCTGGTCGTCGCCTACAATGCCGTGCGGCTGGTGCAACTCGGCTTCAACCAGTTGCGCGACGCCCTGTTTGCACGGGTCGGCCAGCATGCGGTGCGCCGGCTCGCCTTCCGTACCTTCGTGCACATGCACGAACTGTCGCTGCGCTTCCACCTCGAACGGCGCACCGGCGGACTGTCGCGCGTCATCGAGCGCGGCACCAAGGGCATCGAGACGATCGTCCGCTTCACCATGCTGGCCACGGCGCCGACAATCGTCGAATTCGCGCTCACCGCCGGCATCTTCGCCGTCACCTATGGCTGGCTATACGTCTTGGTGATCGCGGTCACGGTCTGGCTCTATGTCTGGTTCACCGTCAGGGCGAGCGATTGGCGTATTTCGATCCGCCGCGAGATGAACGACAGCGACAATGAAGCCAGCACGAAGGCGATCGATTCGCTGCTCAACTACGAAACAGTCAAATATTTCAACAACGAAGCCATGGAGGCCGAGCGCTTCGACCGGTCCACGGCGCGCTATGAGGTGGCGGCGACCAGGACCTGGACCTCGCTTGGCTGGCTGAACTTCGGCCAAGGGGTGATCTTCGGCATCGGCATGACCGTCGTCATGGTGCTGTCGGCGCTCGAGGTGAAGGCAGGCACACAGAGCGTCGGCGATTTCGTCTTCGTCAACGCCATGCTCATGCAGCTTTCGGTGCCGCTCAATTTCATTGGCATGATCTACCGCGAAATTCGCCAGGGCCTGACCGATATCGAAAACATGTTCGATCTGCTCGACGTCAAGCGCGAGATCGTCGATCGGCCGGGCGCCAATCCACTGGTCGTCGAAGCCGGCAAGATCGAGTTCCATGACGTGCATTTTTCCTACGACCCCAACCGCAAGATCCTGAAGGGCATCAGCTTCGAGGTGCCGGCCGGCAAGACGGTGGCCATCGTCGGCCCCTCAGGAGCCGGAAAGTCGACCATTTCGCGGCTTTTGTTTCGTTTCTACGACATTCAGCGCGGCAAGATTCTGATCGACGGCCAGGACATTCGCGACGTCAAACAGGAGAGCTTGCGCGCCGCCATCGGCATGGTGCCGCAGGACACGGTGCTGTTTAACGACACCATCGCCTACAACATCCGCTACGGCCGTATCGGCGCCAGCGAGGAGGATGTGCGCAAGGCGGCAGAACTGGCCCAGATCGGACCGTTCATCGAGCGGCTGCCAGACGGCTATCGCTCAATGGTGGGCGAGCGCGGGCTGAAACTGTCCGGCGGCGAGAAGCAGCGGGTGGCGATCGCCCGTACCATCTTGAAGGCTCCGCCGATCCTGATGCTCGACGAGGCGACCTCGGCGCTGGACAGCCACACCGAGCAGGAGATCCAGGCGGCACTCGACCTGGTCAGCCAGGGCCGCACCACCCTCGTCATCGCCCACCGGCTGTCGACGGTGATTTCGGCCGACGAGATCATCGTCCTGCAGGACGGCCAGATCGCCGAGCGCGGCACCCATGTCGCCTTGATAGCCAAGCGCGGCCTTTATGCATCGATGTGGGACCGCCAGCGCGAGGCAAGTGAGGCCGAGGAGCGGCTGCGCATTGCCCGCGAAAGCGACGAGTTCGGCGTCGTTGTCCGCCGCCGCACCTCGGAGGTGAGCTGAAAATTTGTGCTTGACCTCAACTTAAGTTGAGATCGTAGGCCGTTTTGGATCGCAGCAAGATGCGTCGTTCAAAACGGAGACAATCGATATGAATGGGATAAATCAGTCAGTCAGTGGCGGCAGCGTATTCCGGGTGGACAAGTTTGTTGTTCCGGCCAATGCCCGCGAGGAGATTCTTGCCAAGGTCCGGATGACGCATGAATTGCTGCGCCAACAGCAAGGGTTCGTCCAGGATTTCCTGCTCGAGCAATTCTCGGGGCCGGGCGAGTTCAACCTCGTGACCATTGTCGAATGGGAAGGGCAGGCCGCTGTCGACAAGGTCGTGCCGATCATCAAGGCTGCGCATGAGCGCAGCGGCTTCAATCCTCAGGAGACCATTGCGCGACTTGGCGTCAAGGCCGATATCGCCAACTATCAGCGGATCCCCGGGATGTAAGCTCTCTACGGCCAGCCGGCGCCCGGCGCGATAGCCTCGACGCTGAGCACTTGGCCGGTACGGGCATCGCTGATCATATGTTCGAAGCCGCGCCATTCGGCGGCGACGATGAACAGCGTTTTTCCGTCGCCGCCGCCGAGCATGCAGGCAAAACAGCCGCGATCGACGTCGACGCTTTCGAGCATTGCGCCGCGCTCGCGCACCCGCACGCAATGCCGGTTCGGAACGTCGGCGTACCACGCCGCACCTTCGGCATCGAGGCAGATGCCATCCGGAAAACCGTTGCCGAGATTGGCCCAGACCCTTCGGTTGGAAAGGCCACCATCGGCAGCGATGTCGAAGGCGGTCAGCCTGTTTGCGTGGGACTCGGCAACGATCAGCGTCTTGTTGTCAGGCGTCACCGCCATGCCATTGGCGAAGGCGAGGTTCTCAGCCACCTGCTGAACCGAGCCATCAGGTGCGACTTGCACGATGGTGCCGGGGCCGAAATGCTGGCCGGGAGCCGGAGCAGGCCCACCGCCATTGACGTAGATATTGCCGCGCCCATCGACCACGATCTCGTTCCACGGGCTCTTCGACAGGTGTCTCAGATCGGCATGGGTGACCAGCCTCTCGCCTGCCTCCTGCCTGAGGACCAGCCCTTCGCGGCCGGAGACGACAAGCAGGCGCCCGTCCGGAAGCCAGTCGATGGAATAGGGCAGGGTGGCCGGCACGGTGAGCACGATCTCGCTGTTGCCTTGGGCGTCAACGGCGATGATCTGGCCTGTGCCCCAGTTGCAGAACCACAGCCGGCCATCGTGCCAGCGCGGCGACTCGCCGAAGGCCAAGCCGTTCATCACCACTCGCACTTGCCTAGCTGCTGATTTCTGCATGGGCCGAGAACCTCCGGGTTGGCGCAAATCGTCCTGGCCGAAAGGCCAATGAGAGGCGCTGTCTTACCAAGGACGGGCGAGAGTGCTGCGTTCCGACAACGAGGATTGCGACGGCGTCGTTTATATTTGACCTGAGTAGCCGCACGGAACCGCGCGATGCGCCGTGCGCATCCACGGTCGCTGTCGACCTCTTGCTGCGCAGGGCCGGGTTCGATCCGACCGATGCTGTCGTCTCTGCGAACTCGGTCGTGCCTATGGAAGGCGGCGCGGTTGTGAACTGGGTGGTTATGGCCGACGAGCATGTATTCCTCCTCCAGTCGACCCCGAGAGGCGGCGTGCTACGCGGCAGCCACGAAGAGAGCTTGGCGGAGGCCGATCGGCGCGAGCTCGAGGAGTATTTCGACCAAGCGGCGGCAGCGGGTGCCTGAGGGGATTTCGCTTGGCCGTTCTGAGACGGCGACGACCGCCACCTCCAAGCGCTCCCATTGTCGCGTTGCGAGCGCGGGGTGTTTCCGCTATTGAAGCCGGACTTGGAAACCAAGGTTATCCTCATCCCATGAGCCTCGTCGACACGATCAAGAATGCGTTCGTTCCGATCCATCGCGAGGGTTATCCCTTTATCGCTGCGTTCGGCGCGGCGACGCTCTTTCTCGGCTATTTCTCCTCGACCCTGTTCTGGATCGGTCTCATCCTGACCGCCTGGTGCGCCTATTTCTTCCGCGATCCCGAGCGTGTCACGCCGATCGACGACCGGCTGGTTGTCAGCCCTGCCGACGGCATCGTCTCGGCGGTCGGCCCGGCCGTGCCGCCGCGCGAGCTTGGCCTCGGCGGCGGTGAAATGACCCGCATCTCGGTGTTCATGAACGTCTTTTCCTGCCACGTGAACCGCTCCCCGGTGCGCGGCCGCATTTCCAGGATCGAGCATCGGCCAGGAAAATTCCTCAATGCCGAACTCGACAAGGCAAGCACCGAGAACGAGCGCAACGGGCTGGTCATCGAAAGCCCCAATGGAACAGTCGCCGCGGTGCAGATCGCCGGCCTGGTAGCGCGGCGCATCGTCTGCTGGGCCGAGCCCGGCGGCGCCATCGGCACCGGCGAGCGCTTCGGGCTGATCCGCTTTGGCTCGCGCGTCGATGTATTCCTGCCCTCGACCGCGACGCCGCGCGTCGCCGTCGGCCAGACCGCGGTCGGCGGTGAGACGGTGCTGGCGGAATTCGGCGGCGTTGCCGCAACGCCGCTCGTGCGGATCTCCTGACCGGTGGCGCCGCCGTTCAAGAAATTCGAGGCGCATGGCGGCGGTGGCCCGCGCATTCGCGAAATCCCGATGCGCATGGTGCTGCCCAACCTGGTGACTGTGCTCGCCATTTGCGCCGGCCTGTCCGGTATTCGCTTCGGCTTTGAGGGCCGCTTCGAGCCAGCGGTGGTGATGGTACTGCTCGCCGCCTTCCTCGATGGTATCGACGGCCGTCTGGCGCGAATGCTGAAGGCGACTTCCAAATTCGGCGCCCAGATGGATTCGCTGGCCGATATCGTCAATTTCGGCGTGGCACCGGCGCTGGTGCTCTATGCCTTTCTGCTCGACAGGGCAGGTTCGCCGGGCTGGATCGCCGCCCTGCTGTTCACCATCGCCTGTGGGATGAGGCTTGCCCGTTTCAACGTGCTCGACGAAGAGCTCGACCGTCCGCAGTGGCAGACCGAATATTTCGTCGGCGTGCCGGCGCCGGCGGGTGCGGTGCTGGTGATGCTGCCGCTCTATCTGTTCTTCCTCAGGCTTGGGCTTGAACCCAGCCGCCTGGCGGCCTTCATTGCCACCGGCTTTACAATATTGGTGGCGTTCCTGCTGGTCAGCAGACTGCCCGTCTATTCCGGCAAGAGCGTCAGGATACCGGGCGACAGGGTGCTGCCGATCATCCTCGCAGTCGTCCTCTACGTCCTGCTTTTGATGACCTATCCCTGGTATACGCTGACGGCCTCGGTTGCCGGCTATCTGGTCTTCTTGCCGTTCAGCGTGCGCGCCTATTCGAGACGCGCCAAGCGCGAAGGCGAGAAGGTGCCGTCCTCGGATATTGGCTGACAGATTTGGTGCCAGTTCGCGTTGCGCCTGGCAGTGCATGATTCCGAAAAGGGTCATCCGTTTAGACTTAGGACCGGCTCGCAGAGCGCGCGGCGCTGTGGAATGCACCTCAAAAACCCGTTTTCGGAACTTGCTGGGCGGCTAGACCGTTTGTGTTTGGTAGGTCCGTTTTAAGCGGCAGCTGTTAGTGCGCGGTCAGCGTCGCGCAAGCTCCCGCATCGGGCGCAGAACATCGGAAACGAGGAGAAATGGCTGTCATCCTCATCGGCGCGTTACTGACTGTCGCCGGCCTCGTCTATATGGCGGTTGCAGCCATCATGCGCGGGCGGCTTAGTGAGCCGGCCGCTGTCTCCACCGCGCCGGACAGTGTGACGCCCAATCTCGCAACACCAGTTCCGACTCTGGAGCCGCGGCGGCGCGGGCTCCGTTTTCTCGGCCTGTCGCAGAACTGGCCGGGCCTGCTGATGATGGCCGTCGGCGCCATTCTGCTGTTGTCGGTGGTGGTCTTCTAATGCATATCGCGCAAAAGCATGCCCTCGGGCTCGACCCGAGGGTGTGCAGCGGTTTTGCGTAACGGCATGCATAAAAAGCAAGAATCCAAAGCGCGTCGCATTCGACCGGTCGAACGCGACGCGCATCTAGAGTTTTCGACAGCAAACCTCAGGCGGCTGCGCTCAGTCCCAGCCTCTCTAGTGCCAGCTTTCTAGTCGAGACATAGTCGGTCTTGCCCGAACCCAGCACCGGGATCTCCTCCACCTTGACGATGTCGTTCGGTACCATCAGATCGGCGGCACCTGCTTGTTTACCGAATTTGCGCAATTCGTCGGGATCGGCGTCAGTGGCGGTGGTGACCAGCACGATGCGTTCGCCGCGGCGCCTGTCCGGCACTGCCACCACGGCGTGATGCTCTTCCGGCCATAGCGACTGCACCAGCATCTCGACGGCACCCAGCGACACCATCTCGCCGGCGATCTTGGCAAAACGCTTGGCCCGCCCGCGAATGGTGAGGAAGCCTTCGCGGTCGACCGAAACGATGTCGCCGGTATCGTGCCAGCCGTCGAGCGGCTGCAATTCGCCGGGCCGATCTGACGTCATGTAGCCCATCATCAGGTTTGGCCCATCGAGCCACAACCGTCCGGCGCCGCTAATGCCCTCGATCGGTTCGAGTTTCATGCGCATGGCAGGCAACAGCCGCCCAACCGTTCCGTCGCGGCCGTGGATGGCTGTATTGACGGCAACGACGGGCGCTGCCTCGGTCAGCCCGAAACCCTCGATGATCTCGGCCTGGAAGCGCTCACGGTAAACGCGGCGTGTCTCCGGTTTCACCGCCTCGGCGCCGGCGACGACGAAGCGCAGGCTGGAAAAATCGCCGTCCTTGGCGGTGCGGGCATAGTTGGCGAGGAACGTGTCGGTGCCGAACATCACCGTCGGCCGGACCTTGCGCGCCACCTCCGGAATAAGTTTGTAATGGAGCGGTGAGGGGTAGAGGAACAGCTTTACTCCGGTGACCAGCGGCAGGATGGTGCCGCCGGTCAACCCGAACGAGTGGAATACGGGCAGCACGTTGAGCAGGATGTCGACCGGCGAGATAGTGATGCGGGCTTCCGCCTGCATCGCATTGGCAAGAAGGTTCCGGTGCGACAGCACCACGGCCTTGGGCGTGCCTTCCGAGCCGGAGGTGAACAGGATCACCGCCGGCTTGGCTGCATCCTGGCGCTGCAACGGCCAGCGCCACAGCAAGCCGGCTGCGGCCTTGTCCAGCACGGTCACGCTTGCGCGAATATCCTCCAGCCACAGCAGTTTCGCCCCGCCCTTTTCCACCGCCTCGATGATGTCGGCGAGGTTAGCCTTTTCGACAAAGGCGCGTGAGGAGACCACTGTGCGGATCATCGCCGTGCGGATGGCGGCGGTGACGCTGGCCGGGCCGGCGGTATAGTTGATCATTGCTGCGACCCGAGCAGCCGACAGAAGTCCGACGAACGACAGCACGACGCCATTGGCGTTGGGCAGGAGCAGCCCAACCGCTTCGCCCGGCGCTGTTATTGCCTCAAAGCGGCGGCCCAAAACCCTGGCGCCGATGAACATTTTCCGGTAGCTCAGCGCACCGCCAATGACGTCCTCGATTATTGGGTGCGAAGCGCCAACACGGTCGGCCGCATCGCGCATGGCGAGGAACAGCCCTCGGTCGAGATCACTGCCGAAAAGCCTGGCCTCGGCGAAGCGATCAAACAGCGCATTGGTGTTGGAGGCCTGATCTGAGTTCCGCGCCACCAGCTCGGCGATGGTCATCGGCTCCAGCGCGCTGATCGACAGCTGCGGAAACCAATGGCGCGGCGCCTTGTCCGCCGGCGTCAGCGAGGCCGGCAGGCCGCGTGCGCCGGCGACGAAGATCGGCACGATGCGGGCGTCGGCCTGCATGGCGATACGGGTGATGGCGCGAAACAACCGAAACGACTTGACGTCGGGCTCGACCGCATCCGGCAGGTAAACGGCGAGCCGGCCCTTGCCCTTCAGCACCCGCACGAGTCTGCGGCTGACGAAGACATGCTCGGCGTTGAAGGCGATGGTACGGCCGAGCTCGCGCCACGGCTCCAGCCACGGCGATCTGGCCGAAGCCTGGTCGAGGATGTGCAGCGTGTCCTCCGGCAGCAGCGACAGCATCAGCGCCGGCTCAATGCGTGACTGATGCCAGATGACGTAGATGACGGGGGCCGCCGACCTGCGGGCAATCTTGATGCGCTCGTCGCTGATCCGGTAGGCGAGCTTGAACGGCACGTAGAGCAGCGCCTGGCTCAAGCGCAGGCCGAGGCGGAACTTCTCCACCACGCCGATCAGCAGCCAGGCCGCGACAAGACCCGCAAGCAGCGCCAGTGTCAGGATCATCGCCGCATCTCCCAACAATCTCACGTCGCGGCTCTTCACTGGCCGCTTCGGGTGAGAACCTAGCCGAAGTTGGATCAACGTCAATGCGGCTCCATTTTTCCTTCTCTCCTGTCATCACTTGGCTCGGCTGCCTATCGCAGCTACGCCGCTTTCATCCTTCCGCTGATGAAGCGGAATTCCTGCGTCTTGCCGCCAAAGCCATAGGCGGCCGCAGGCACTTCATGCACGAGGGCGTAGCTTTCCTCATGCACCTTGCCCAGCAGCCGGCCGAATGCCGCGAAAATTGCCTGCAGATACGCCTCCAGTTCGAGCTTGGTGTTGGTGCCGTCGACAACCTTGATGTCGAGCCAGGCCGTGTTGGTGCCATGCTCGGCCAGCGACTTGCCGCCGGCGAACCAGTGCTCGGGGTCGTGATAGGACATGGCAACAGCTGTGATCGTCGCGTCCTTGCGCAGATGCGTGGCCGTCAGTTCGGTCACTTCCTTGGCAATGGCGGCGGACAAAGCGGCATCAGGCTTGCCGGTAACGCTGACATTGATAATCGGCATATTTCTTCTCCTCGGTTTCAAGCGGCGTCTCTTCGCCGTCGAGAAAATCATGCCATCGTCCTTTGATCAAAAAAATCGAATTGTTTTTGATAAACACTTTGATAATATCGAATTATGCAGATGTTCGATCCCGACCTCCTCAAGACTTTGCTCGCTTTCGTCGATGGCGGTTCCCTGGCGCGGGCTGCGTCGATCGTCGGCCGCTCGCCGTCCGCAGTGACCGCGCAGATGCAGCGGCTGGAGGATGTTGTCGGCGAACCGCTGCTGGTGCCGCAGGGGCGAGGGCGCGGTCTGACGCCGGCAGGCGAGGATCTGGTCGGCCACGCGCGTCGCATCCTTGCCGCACATCGCGAGGCGTGGCTGGCCCTCAAAGGGGCGCACGCCGACGGGCGCGTCGCCATCGGCACGACGCAGGATTTCGCCGACAGCGGCTTGCCGCAGCTGCTCAGGGCTTTTGCTGTCAGCTATCCGCGCGTCAGGATCGAACTGCGCGTCGGCCGTTCCGCCGAACTGGCGCAGGCTTTGCAGGCCGGCACCCTTGATCTGGCCATTGCCATGCGGCAGGTGCCGACACGGGACGAAGTCGGTGTGCTCAAGGAACCAATGATCTGGCTTTGCTCACAGAACGGGCTGGCCACCCGCCACGACGAACTGCCCTTGGCGCTGCTCGATCCCCATTGCGGGTTTCGCGAAGCGGCGACCAGCGCACTCGATGCGGCCGGCCGTCGCTACCGCATTGCTGCCGGCAGTGCCAGCCTTGCCGGCCTGCGCACGGCGGTGCACGCCGGCATTGCCTTGACGTTGAGGACGGCGCGCTTCGCTCATTCCGGCATCGTCGAGGCGCCGCGCGATCTTGATCTGCCGCCGGTGCCGGTCGCCGAATTCGCCGTCCGCTTGCGTGAGGATGCCGACCGGCCGGCGCAGGATCTGGCCACGTTGTTGAGCGGCAACCTGGCCCTGGCCAATTAAGACAGCAAAGAAAAAGCCGACCTTGCGGTCGGCTTCTGAGTAAGACGGGCCGAGGGGTTTGGGGGGACTTGGGGTGGCCCGTCACAGCCATAATGCCTGAGCCCTATGATGGTTCCATGACTTTTCAAATTTATTTTCAGGAACGGATTTCTCGTGATCGAACCACCAACTCGCGCTCGGACGCGGCAAGTATTGGTCGTGCCTCCGCTGCGCGTTGCCTGGCCATCAGCCAGTCGCGGCCGGCGTGAGCGAACACCGCGCAAAGCACGATGGCGCCGCCGACCATGCTGGCTGCCGGCGGGATCTCCGCCAGGAACAGGAAGGCAAATAGGATCGCGAATGGCACTTCTGCCGAGCCCAGCAACCCGGACTCGGCCGCCGGAATAAGCCGGGTGCCCTCCGTCCACAGGATCGAGGCCAGCGCGAACGAGGCGCCGAAGGTGGCAAGAAGCACAGCGTCCCTGGCCGAGACAGCCAGCGGATCGGTGATGAACCAGCCGAGCACGAACAGAAGGAACGCCGACACCGCACCAGCCCACACCACCGGCGTCTCGCGGAAGGCGCGCACCATGATCATGTAGAGAGCGCTGCCGATCGTCATCAGCAGCGCCAGCCCGTCGCCGAACAAATGGCCGGTGCCGAAGCCGGACCAGACCATGATCGCCACACCGCATAGTGACACGGCGGCGGCGGCAACCGTCTGCAGCCGGAACGGTTCGCGGACCAACAGGAGGGCCAGCAGCGCGGTGACGAAAGGGGCGGTGGCATAGATGATCGCGACATTGGCGACAAAGGTGAACTTGAACGCCGAGATGAAGGCGATGCTGGCGAGCGCGCCCTCGATCGCCAGCAGCCAGCCGCGCCAGCCGAGCCGCAGGCTGTCGCGACCGCCGGAGCGCTGGCGGCGCCATAGCACATAGAGGCTGATCAGGATCGAGCCGACGAAGCCGCGCCAGCAGGTAATGGTCAGCGGGTCGGCATGGATCGATTTGGTCAGCACGCCGGTGAGGCCGAAGACGGCCGCCGATGCCGAGACCAGGATGATGCCGAGGGTACGTTCGCGGGCGCTTTCCGCTGTGCCCGGCATATCAAGCGATTCCGTCATCTCACCAGCCTACTCTGCCCCGTCCTGACACCATTGTGTCAGCTTGATCGAGGCGTCGAAACAGCAGACCGGCAGCCCCGGTGAACAGGATGCCGGCGAAACCCTTTCGCGGGTTTCGAGGATGGCGATATCGGCCATATGCCCGGCGGCCTTACGAATGTGTTGCGAGACAGGGTTTGAAGGCGTTGGATGCTCCGTATCGTCAGGCTATACGGGCAAAACCCTGCCAAGCGCTGCGCCAGCGCGGACTTGCGTTTGGGGCAGGCGGCATAGCCGTAAAGCAGCGAAGCCAGGGCAATTATGGGAGAGAAATGAAATGGATGCGATCGCATTGAAGGCCATGCAGACGCCGCTGAAGGAGGCCTATCGCGACGACGCCTCGCGCGCGCTGATTACCCTTAGGGCCAAGGGATCGATCGACGACCAATCGATCGCCTGCAAGGTCGAGACAGGCAGGGCGATCGCCATTGCCGGGCTGCATCCGGCGACCGGCGGCACCGGGCTCGAACTCTGCTCCGGCGACATGCTGCTGGAGGCGCTGGTGGCTTGCGCCGGCGTCACGCTGAAGGCGGTAGCGACGGCGCTGGAATTCAAGCTTGGGGCCGCCACGGTGGAGGCCGAAGGCGATCTCGACTTTCGCGGCACTCTTGGTGTGGCGAGGGATGCGCCGGTTGGCTTCCGCGCCATCCGCCTGACATTCGGCCTCGACACCGACGAGCCGCAGGACCGCATCGATGCGCTGCTCAAATTGACCGAGCGCTACTGCGTGGTGTTCCAGACCATCAGCCAGAAACCGGAGCTGACGGTAAGCGCGCGACGCTGAGGCTGCTGATCTCCCCCCTTGAGGGGGAGATGTCGCCGAAGGCGACAGAGGGGGTTGTCTCGCGTGAAGCGCCAACCGCTGCAGCAGGCCGAGCCCGGTCGGACCAACCCCCTCTGGCCTGTCGGCCATCTCCCCCTCAAGGGGGGAGATCACGCTGTCCTACTGCGCCGACGGCTCCTCGGCGTCGCCCTCATCGGCGAAGGGAGAGGCGCTCGGCACGCACTGCACCGACCAGCCGGTCGGCGTCGGTTGCTTCTGGTATTCGGTTATAGCGAACGTGCACTGTTCGCGGGTGTCGAATGTGCTGGGCAACACGACCATGCCGCCTTGCGGGCCGGCGATCACCAGATACCAGACTAACGCTACGCTCGGTGCCGCCATGGGTATTTCCTCGCTCTGCTTGTTTTGGGAGTCGCACGATCCTAGCAACTCTGGCCCAGCGGCGAAAGCTGGGCCAAAGCGCGGCCTTAAGCCACGGCATCACAGCCGCGTGATGTTAGGCCGCTTACTCCGGCTGCCGGTAGGCGACAAAGCGGTTGTGCTTGGCCTGGAAGATCAGCCCCGTCTCCTTGAGCGTGGGGCTGGCAAGCGGCACGATACGCTTGGCGATCTCCGAGGGGTGCGGCAGCGTTTCCGGATCCTCGCCCGGTACGGCCTGCGCCCGCATCGCGGTGCGCGTTGCCCCGGGATCGGCGGCGTTGACCCTGAGCGGCAGGTTTTCGGTCTCATGTGCCCATGAACGCGTCATGGCCTCGACCGCCGCCTTCGACGCCGCATAAGGCGCCCAGAAGGCGCGTGCAGAATGGGCAAGGCTGGAGCTCAGCACGATAGCGCGGCCGGCATCGGAAAGCCGCAGCAGCGGGTCGACCGAGCGGATCAGCCGCCATGTTGCGGTGACGTTGATGGTCATCACCTTCTCGAAGGTCTTGGCCTCGACATGGCCGATCGGGGCGATGACGCCTAGCACAGCGGCGTTGGCGACCAGTATGTCGAGCTTGCCCCAGCGCTCGTGTATGGCGCCGCCCAGTCGGTCGATCCCCGCCATGTCGGCAAGATCGAGCGGTACCAGCGTCGCCTGTCCGCCACCTGCCTTGATCTGGTCGTCGAGCTCTTCCAGCCCGCCGACGGTGCGGGCAACCGCAATCACATGTGCACCGGCCGCGGCAAGCTCCCTGGCGATGAAATAGCCGATACCGCGCGAGGCGCCCGTGACGACCGCAACGCGGCCGGAGAGGTCAAGGGTCATGCTTGAACTTCCATGAGGTCGGCGTGAGGCACCCCCCTCTGCCCGGCAGGGAAGAGGGGATAACCTGGCGAAGACAAATGGCGATCCGGCAACCTTACGACCCGCCGGCCGCCAACAGCGACAGCGTGCGCACATTGTCGGAGCCTTCGAAGTCGGCAAGCCGGGTCGGATACTGGCCGGTGAAGCAGGCGTCGCAGAATTGCGGCTGCTCGTTGTCGCGGCCGGCCTCGCCGACGGCGCGGTAGAGCCCGTCGATCGACAGGAAGCCGAGCGAATCGACGCGGATGAACTCGGCCATCTCCTCCACCGACATGCGCGACGCCAGCAGCTTCGACTTTTCCGGTGTGTCGACGCCATAAAAGCACGAGGCGCGCGTCGGCGGCGAAGCGATGCGCATATGCACTTCCTTGGCGCCGGCATCGCGCACCATCTGCACGATCTTCTGGCTGGTGGTGCCGCGCACGATCGAATCGTCCACCAGCACCACGCGCTTGCCTTCGATCATGCGGCGGTTGGCGTTGTGCTTGAGCTTGACACCCATGTGGCGGATCGAATCGCCGGGCTGGATGAAGGTGCGGCCAACATAGTGATTGCGGATGATGCCGAGCTCGAACGGAATGCCCGCGGCCTGCGAAAAGCCGATCGCCGCCGGCGTGCCCGAATCCGGCACCGGCACGACGATGTCGGCCTCGACCGGACTTTCCTGCGCCAGCTCGGCGCCGATGCGCTTGCGCACTTCGTAGACGTTGCGGCCTTCGACCGACGAATCCGGCCGCGCGAAATAGACATATTCGAAAATGCAGAAGCGGGTCTTCTGCGGCTCGAACGGGAACAGGCTTTCGATGCCCTTGCTGGTGACGACGACCATTTCGCCGGGCTTCAGGTCGCGCACGAAACGCGCACCGATGATATCGAGCGCGCAGGTCTCGGAGGCGAGAATCCAGGCGCCGTCGAGATCGCCGAGCACCAGCGGGCGGATGCCGAGCGGGTCGCGGCAGCCGATCATCTTCTTGGACGTCATCGCCACCAGCGAGAAGGCACCTTCGACCTGGCGCACCGCGTCGATGAAGCGCGAATTCAGGTCACGCTCCTTGCTGGTGGCGACCAGGTGCAAGAGCGTCTCGGTGTCGGAGGTGGAAGAGAAGATGGCGCCTTGCTTCTGCAGTGCGCGCTGCACGGTCATGGCGTTGGTGAGATTGCCGTTATGGGCGACGGCAAAGCCGCCATCGGCAAGTTCGGCGAAGAAAGGCTGAATATTGCGCAGGCCGGCGCCGCCGGTGGTGGCATAGCGTGTGTGGCCGATGGCACGGTTGCCTTGCAGGCTGTCGATGACACGCTGCTTGGTAAAGGTGTCGCCGATCAGGCCGACATGGCGTTCGACATGGAATTGGGTGCCGTCATAGGAAACGATGCCGGCCGCTTCCTGGCCGCGATGCTGCAACGCATGCAGGCCGAGCGTTACGATGGCTGCGGCGTCCTGCCGGCCGAAAATGCCGAACACGCCGCATTCATCATGGAAATGGTCATCGGCTTCGGTGGAAAGCACGTCGTCTGCGTCTGCCACTGAGGCTGCCATTGGGGGCTCAAGCTCCGCTAAAGTCGCCATATAAGGTCATAGCGCATCGAAAGCAACGCACGTCGTGCGGCATTCACATGATCGACAGTCTTGAGCCTCGCCAAGTCGGCAGATTGGCAAGTCTGCCGAAATCAGTTTGCCGGCGCCGGGTTTGCAGGTACCGGGGTCGCGGGCGCATTGTCGGCCGGCGGCGCATCGCTGTCGTCGGGTGCCGGAGCGGTGGCGTCGTCGCCGGCGGCAGGGGCTTCCGCTGCAGGCGCATCGGGGGCAAGAGGCGTCTCGGTGGCCGGCTGATTCGGATTGAGCTTGTTGAGGATGGCGTTTTCCGGATCCTCGGGCAGCAGGCTTTCGAGCTTGGCGCCGATCGATTCGAGCAGCGGCTTTGACTTGGCGTTGGCAATCCAGCCTGGAGCCTTGGCGCCGGCCAGCCAATTGAAGAAAAGCAGCGCAACAGCGACGACCAGGATGCCGCGCGCCGCGCCGTAGAGGAAGCCAAGTGTGCGATCGAGCGCGCCGATCCTGGAATCGATGATCCAGTCGGCAAGCTTCATGGTGATGACCGAAACGACGATCAGCGCGACAATGAAGACGATACCGGCGGCCGCCGCCATGGCGGCCTTTTCGTTGTCGATATAGGGCTGAATGTAAGGCAGCACCGGCTTGTAGAAGAAGAAGGCCGCCGCAGCAGCAGCTGCCCAGGAGATGATCGACAGGATCTCGCGCGAAAAGCCGCGAACCATAGCGAGCATCGCCGAGACTAGGGTGAAGCCGACGAGAATTCCGTCAAGCAGCGTAATCGGCATGTTTTTCGCCCCACTCCGATCTCTTTTTCACGGCTCGACGAGCCGCATCACTCTTGCTCGTCGGCGCGGCTGCGCCGTGAGCCGGCTATGCGCGCCACGAGATCGGCCAGCTCGGTGGGCTGGAAAGCGCCGGCTCCGATCCCCCCGACCCCATTACCACCAGCAAGTTCCTCGCTGCCCAAGGGCAGAACCGCGCTTCCGAAACCCAGCTTTTCGGCTTCCTTGAGGCGCTGCTGCGCATGCGCAACCGGCCTCACTGCACCGGAAAGGCTGATTTCGCCGAAATAGACGCAATCGGCGGGAAGGGCAAGACCGGTGAGCGAGGAAACCAGTGCCGCCGCCACGGCCAGGTCGGCCGCCGGCTCCGAAATGCGGTAGCCGCCGGCAACGTTGAGATAGACGTCGTGCGTGCCGAAGCGGACGCCGCAATGGGCTTCCAGAACCGCCAGGATCATCGACAGCCGGGCACCGTCCCAGCCGACGACGGCGCGGCGCGGTGTGCCCAGCGTCGACGGCGCCACCAGCGCCTGGATCTCGACCAGCACCGGCCGTGTGCCTTCCATGCCGGCGAAAACCGCGGCACCCGGCGACTTCGCATGGCGTTCACCGAGGAAAAGCTCGGACGGGTTGGCGACTTCCCGCAAGCCTTTGTCCGACATTTCGAAGACGCCGATCTCGTCGGTTGGCCCGAAGCGGTTCTTGACCGTGCGCAGGATGCGGTAGTGGTGGCCGCCTTCGCCCTCGAAATAGAGCACCGCGTCGACCATGTGCTCGACCACCCGTGGTCCGGCGATCTGGCCCTCCTTGGTGACGTGGCCGACCAGAACGATCGCCGCTCCTGTAGATTTTGCATAGCGGATCATCGCTTGGGCGGCGGCACGCACCTGGGTGACCGTGCCGGGTGCCGAATCGGCCATGTCGGTCCACAGCGTCTGGATCGAATCGAGAATGACCAGATCCGGCCGCTTGCCGTCGGCGATGGTGGCGAGGATGTCCTCGACATTGGTCTCGGCGGCGAGTTCGACCGGGGTGCCGGCGACGCCGAGCCGCTGGGCGCGCAGTCTGATCTGGGCAACCGCTTCTTCACCCGAGACGTAGACGATGCGGTGGCCCTTTGCTGCCAGTGCGGCGGCGGCCTGGGTGAGCAGCGTCGATTTGCCGATGCCTGGATCGCCGCCGACCAGCAGCGCCGAGCCGCGCACGAAGCCGCCGCCCGTGGCGCGGTCGAGCTCGCCGATGCCGGAGACGATGCGCGGCGCATCCTCGATGTCGCCGGAGAGGCTGGTCAGCACCACCGCGCGGCCCTTGCGGGCGTTGCGCGTATTGGCCGGGCCGGAACCGATGCCGCCCGACGTGCCTTCCTCGACCAGCGTGTTCCACTCGCCGCAGGCATCGCATTTGCCGGCCCAGCGCTGATGCACCGAACCGCAATTCTGGCAGATGAACTGAATGCGGGATTTGGCCATCAGCGTCGCGTCGCTTGCCAATTGCCGAGGCTCGGCGATCCGGCCCACCCCCCTCTGTCCTGCCGGACATCTCCCCCGCAAGGGGGAAGATTGGCTGTCATCGACGCTGTCGCCAATCTCTGATGTCGCAGGAAGAGAGCCGGCGGCAAAACTGCCGATCTCCCCCCTTGCGGGGGAGATGGCCGGCAGGCCAGAGGGGGGTGTGACGGAGCGCGACGGTTGGTCAAAAAGCTACTCGAACCGATCCGGCAAATGATGTTCCTCGGCAAGGTCCGAGAATCGGGTGAATTCGCCTTGGAAGGCGAGGCTGACCGATCCGGTTGGCCCATGGCGCTGCTTGGCGACGATGACCTCGGCCTTGCCGCGCATCTCGTTCATCTCGTGTTCCCATTTGATGTATTCGTCGGTGCCTGGCTTCGGCTCGCGGTTCTTCAGATAATATTCCTCGCGGTAGACGAACAGCACCACGTCGGCGTCCTGCTCGATGGAGCCCGATTCGCGGAGATCCGAGAGCTGCGGGCGCTTGTCGTCGCGGCTTTCGACCTGGCGCGACAGCTGCGACAGCGCGATGATCGGCACCGCCAGCTCCTTGGCCAGTGCCTTGAGGCCGGTGGTGATCTCGGTGATTTCCTGGACGCGGTTTTGCGACGATTTCGCGCTCGATCCCTGCATCAGCTGGATATAGTCGATGACGATGACGTCGAGGCCGCGCTGGCGCTTCAGGCGACGCGCGCGGGCCGACAGCTGAGCGATGGAAATGCCGCCGGTCTGGTCGATGAACAGCGGGATTTTCTGCATTGTCTGCGAGCAGGCGACCAGCTTTTCGAAATCCATCTCGCTGATCTCGCCGCGGCGGATTTTCGACGACGGGATTTCCGTCTGTTCGGAAATGATGCGGGTGGCCAGCTGTTCGGATGACATTTCGAGCGAAAAGAAGCCGACGACGCCGCCATTGGCCGCCTTGAACGAGCCGTCCGCCTGCTGCGCCGGGACATACGCCTCGGCGATGTTGAAGGCGATGTTGGTGGCGAGCGAGGTTTTGCCCATGCCGGGGCGGCCGGCAATGATGATCAGGTCGGACGACTGCAGGCCGCCCATGCGGCGGTCGAGGTCGCGCAAGCCGGTGGCGACGCCCGACAAATGCCCGTCACGCATATAGGCGGCATTGGCCATGTCGACGGCGGTCTTGACGGCATCGGTGAAGCTTTCGAAGCCGCCATCGTAGCGGCCGGTTTCGGCCAATTCGAACAGGCGCCGCTCGGCATCCTCGATCTGGTCGGAGGGCGACATGTCGACCGGCGCGTCATAGGCGATGTTGACCATGTCCTCGCCGACAGTGATCAGCGCGCGCCGCGTCGCCAGATCGTAGATGGCGCGGCCATAGTCGGTTGCGTTGACCACCGTGACGGCCTCGACCGCCAACCGCACGACATATTGCGCCACCGTCATGTCGCCGACCTTCTCGTCGGCCGGCAGGAAGGTCTTCAGCGTGATCGGCGTCGCGATCTTGCCCATGCGGATGAGCTCGGCCGCGACCTCGAAGATCTTTCTATGCAGCGGCTCGTAGAAATGGCCGGGCTTCAGGAAGTCGGAGACGCGGTAGAAGGCATCGTTGTTGACCAGTATGGCGCCGAGCAGCGCCTGCTCGGCCTCGATATTGTTAGGCGCCTCGCGATAGAGCGGTGTTTCCGCCACGCCGAATTTTCGTGCTGCCTCTGCCATGATGTCCCCGGTCCTGATCCCCGTCTCTCGATATCAGAACGAGACAAGTCGGTGATGACTTATCTGCATCAGTCCCCAACCAACCAACTTTGATGCCCGCGATTCACAACCAGGATCTTTCGGTGGAAAGAATCTCGATTGACTCGAATCAAGATGGCGAGCCTAGCCGTTCTCAGGCGAGAACAAAACAGGAAAATAGCTGCCCGTCATTCCGGCAAGGCATCACCCCAATCCAGTCGCCGCGCGGCCTTGAACGTCTCGCCGTCGCGTTTGGTGAACAGTCGCTCGGCAGCACTCCCATCCTGTTCGCAAAGCTTCAGCAAGACCTTGCCGGAGCCCGACTTCGGCGGTGCGATCACTCGCGCTCGAGGCGGAGCGGCCGGATGGCGGGAGGCCGCGACAAAGATGAATTTCTCGTCCTCCCACGGCACCTCGGCATCCTTGGCCAGACGGTGTAGGCGCGAGCGGGCGACGCGGCGGGCGAAATGGCACCAGTCGGGGGCGACGAGCGGACAGGGCGCCTCATGCGGGCAGGGCGCAAGCACGTGCGCCCCCGCCTCGATCAGCTGCCGCCGCACGGCAAGAATACGCTGCCAGCCGGCCGGCGTGCCTGGCTCGACCACCAGCAGCGTGTCTGCGGTCAACTGCCAGAGCCGATCGACGAGTTTTGCCAGCGATGCCGGCGCGATCTCATCCAGCACATAGGCTGAAGTCACCAGCTCGGCCGGCCCGAGATCGACCAGGTCTATGGTGATGTCGCCGGTCCGCCAGGCGGTCCTGGCCGTGATCGCATCCGCGGCAAGTGCTTCGCCGACCCGTCGCACCGCGGCGCCGGCCTCAAGCAGCACCGCCTGTTCGAGATCGGGCCAGAGATCGATTGTGGCCCAAAGCACGGTGCCAGGGCCGGCGCCGACATCGAGCAGGGTCCTCGGAGCATAATCGGGCCGCGCCTCGCTTACCGCATCGAGGCTGGCGCGGACGGCAGCATAGGTCGCCGGCAGCCGCGTTGCCAGATAGGCCTTCACCGCCATGTCTTCGGCCATGTGCAGGCGGCCGTCGCGCAACTCGGCGCGGTAGCGGTCCGACAGCGTCTTTGCCGCTTGCTTAAGCATCGGCAGCGGCACCTGTTCGAGAAGGCGGTCGACGCCTTGTCTGAGTAAGACGGGCAGTTCCATCGCTCACGCGGTCCGAGGTGCGAGCAGAATGACCGAGGCGCCAATGATGCAGATCGCGGCACCGGCAAGATCCCAACGGTCGGGGTGCACGCCTTCCGCCAGCCACAACCAAGCCAGCGAGGCGGCAATGTAGATGCCGCCATAGGCTGCGTAGGCCCGGCCCGCCGCGCTGGTGTCGACCAGCGCCAGCAGCCACGCGAATAGCACCAGCGAGACGAGACCGGGCGCCAACCACAGCGGCGATTTTTCCAGCCGCCACCATGCCCAGAACGAAAAGCAGCCGGCGATCTCGGCAAGTGCGGCGGCGACGTAGAGGAGGTAGGTCATGAAAAAGGTCCCGCGTTGACGGGACCCTTTTCAGCGTGCCAGCCGGCAATGGCAAGCGGCAATGGCGCGATCGCCGCCCTTCTACTCCGGATCCGCCACCTTGCGGCGGCGAGCGGGCTTGGCCGCCGGAGCTTTTTCGCGACGTCCAAGATCGCGCATCTCCAGCGCCTTCTCGCAACTGGCCATGTAGTCGCGCGTCACCGGCAGCGTGTCGTTCTTCTTGGCGATCTGGATCTGGAAGATCACCAGATCCTGCCAGCGGAAGGCAGCTTCCGAGGCGGCAAGATAGAACTCCCACATACGGCAGAAGCGCTCGTCATAAATCGCCTTGGCCTTGTCGCGGTTGGCGGCGAAGCGCTCGCCCCAATGCTTCAGCGTCTCGGCATAATGCAGCCGCAGAACCTCGATGTCGGTGACGACGAGCCCCGATTTTTCGATCGCCGGCATCACTTCGGAGAGCGACGGGATGTAGCCGCCCGGGAAGATGTACTTGCGGATGAAGGCGCTGGTTGCCCACGGCACGCCGGAGCGGCCGATCGTGTGCAGCAGCATGACGCCGTCCGGCTTCAGCAGCGTCGCCGATTTGTCGAAGAAGGTGCGGAAATGATTGACGCCGACATGCTCGAACATGCCGACCGAGACGATGCGGTCGAAACGCTCATTGAGCTCGCGATAGTCCTTGATGTCGAAATGCACCCGGTTTTGCAGGCCTTGCGCATGAGCACGGTCGGTGGCGACGCCGTGCTGCTCGGTCGACAGCGTCACGCCCTGTACGTCGACGTCGAATGCCTTTGCGAGATAGAGGCCAAGCCCACCCCAGCCCGAGCCGATATCAAGCACCGTCTGGCCGGCCTTCAGCCTGAGCTTGGCGGCTATGTGGCGCTTCTTGGCCGCTTGTGCCTCGTCGAGCGTCATGTCCGGTTGCTCGAAATAGGCGCAGGAATATTGCATGTCCTCATCGAGGAAGAGGCGGTAGAGGTCGCCCGACAGATCGTAATGGCGCTGCACGTTGCGACGCGCCCGCGACGCCGTGTTGATCTGCTGCAGGCGTCGGAAGGCGTGGCGCAGACCCTCGATCGCCTTCGACCAGGTGGCATCGATACCGCCGCTGCCCATGTTCTGGAAGGCAATGCGCATCACCCCCAGCACACCGCCCTCGAGAATGTCGAGTTCACCATCCATGTAGGCTTCCGGCACCGCCAGCATCGGGTCGAAGGTTATTGCGCGCTCGGCATGCCTTGTCTTGATATGCATGTGCACCGGCTCGCCGCTGCCGTCACCGAAAGTCACCATCGAGCCTTGCGGCCCTGTCACCTTGAGATTGCCTGTGCGGACCAGGCGGTCGAGAACGCGCTTAAGCAGAATATTCATGACCAATTGTCCCCTCTCGGCCAGACATGCTGTCCTATTCTGCATCAAGATATAGGGGTTCGAAAAGTTCCATTTGGCATAAAAATGCCCGGGTGCGAGGCCCGGGCATTGGTCCAGAATAGCGATTAGCCGGCGAATGCCGACGAATGACGATCAGCCGTTGTCTTCGCCGCCTTCGAACTCCGCATTCGGATCGAAGAAGTTTTCCGGCCGCGCATTGTCGTTGATGTCCTCGCCGTAAATGGCTTCGGCGGTGGTCAGCGTTTCGCCCTTGGCCTGGCGCTCGGCTTCGTCGGCCGTGCGGGCAATGTTGAGCGTGATGGTGACCTCGACTTCCGGGTGCAGCGCGATCGCCACATTGGTGACGCCGATGGTCTTGATCGGCTGGTTGAGCAGGATCTGGTTGCGGTTGACCGAAAAACCTTCCGCCGTCACCAGCTCGGCGATGTCGCGCGTCGAGACCGAACCATAAAGCTGACCGGTTTCGCCGGCCGAGCGCACGGCGATGAAGCTCTTGCCGTCGAGCTTTTCGGCAATCTGCGCGGCCTCGGACTTGCGCTCCAGGTTGCGGGCTTCGAGCTGGGCGCGCTGTCCCTCGAACTTCTTCTTGTTAGCTTCGTTGGCGCGCAGCGCCTTGCCTTGCGGCAGCAGGAAATTGCGGGCGAACCCGTCCTTGACCTTGACGGTGTCGCCCATCTGGCCGAGGCGGGAAACGCGTTCGAGAAGAATGACTTCCATGGTTTTGTTCCTTCGCTTGGGCGCTATCCTCAGGATTGGCGCCGAATTGTCTGGAACAGGTCAGGAAGCTCGGGCGTCGCCGCCTATGTCGCTGTCCTGCCTGTCGCGGCAGTTAGGATCTCTTGTCGAAATCCAACCCGGGATTTGGTGTCCGATCCGGCTACGCCCGTCGTGGCCGGTGAAAAAAGCGGGCGGCGAACCGCCCGCGTAGATTTTAGCGGACCACGTAGGGCAGCAGGCCGAGGAAGCGGGCGCGCTTGATCGCCTTGGCGAGTTCGCGCTGCTTCTTCTGGCTGACGGCGGTGATGCGCGATGGAACGATCTTGCCGCGCTCGGAAATGTAGCGCTGCAGAAGCCGCACGTCCTTGTAGTCGATCTTCGGTGCATTGGCGCCGGAGAACGGGCAGGTCTTGCGGCGTCGATGGAAGGGGCGCCGTGTTGGGATCTGATTGATGTCGACCATTATTCTGCGGCTCCTTCAAAGCCTTCGCGCGGACGGCGCGGGCCACGATCGGCACCGCCATCGCCGAAGCTGCGCGGCGGACGATCACCACGGTCACCGCGATCGCGGTCGCCGAATGAGCGCGGGCCACGATCGCCACGGTCGCGATCGCCGAAGCCGCCGCGTTCCGAGCGCTCTTCGCGCTTCTGCATCATTGCCGACGGACCTTCCTCATGCGCGTCGACCTTGATGGTCAGGAAACGCAGCACGTCCTCGGACAGGCCCATCTGGCGCTCCATTTCATTGAGCGCGGCCGGCGGGCAGGTGATGTCCATGAGTGTATAATATGCCTTCCGGTTCTTGTTGACCCGGTAGGTGAGGGACTTCAGTCCCCAGTTCTCGACCCGGCCGACGGACCCTCCATTCGCGGTGATGACGCCCTTGTACTGTTCGACAAGCGCATCGACCTGCTGCTGCGAGAGGTCCTGCCGGGCAAGAAACACATGTTCGTATAGTGCCATAGTGTTCGTGCCTTTCTTCGTTTCTCTCCCGGTTCCCGGCGGCAAAAGCCTCTGCAACTTCTCTGACCCGCAATCCTTGCGAAGGCGGGGAAGAAAGGAGCATGACGAGACGGTCGAGAGCGGAGACACGGGAGGCGGAAGCGCTTCTGGCTTCACGCGAAGGCTTCGAAAAACCTCCGGCCCTCCGTTCAGCCCCCAGCAAGGACCGGCAGATTGCGGGCGTCTATACAGGAATTTGACCGCAAAGCAAGGCCAAACCACGAAGCAAACGGCCCTACCGTCCCAGAGCGCCACGGGCCTCGATGGCGGTGTTTTCACGGATTTCTTGAAACCGGACCTTAACCACCATGCGAAGTTCCAGCACCGGCGGGCGTGGCGGCAACCCGTCGTTCATCATGCGGATGCAAAACCAACAGCCTGCGCGAGGTCGGCAGCAAGGCGGTTTTGGGGATAAAAATGCTTTTCGACAAATTCTGCCGTTCGAAGAGCGGCAACTTTGCCCTGATGCTGGCGTTCGGGCTGCCAGCGGTTCTGACCGCCGTGGCCTTTGCCGTGGACGTGTCCACCTTGATGAGGGCCAAGGTCAGCTTGCAGAATGCGCTCGATGCCGCGAACCTTGCGTCTTCGCATCTCGGCGACATCGAGGCTTCGCGCAAGGACGTCTTCGACCGCTACTTCCAGACCAATGTCGCCGGTCACAGCGAGTTGAGGAACGCCGAAGCGACGCTTGCCGTGGAAAGGGGCCTCAATTACATCCAGACAAAGGCTGTCGCCACGGCGGACGTCAACTTGAACTTCGCCTTCCTGTTCGGCAACGACAAGCGCATCACCGTCGATGCCGGCGCCGTCGAATCGACCAATCAGCTCGAAGTCGTGCTGGTGCTCGACAATACCGGATCGATGGCCAGCAACGATCGCATCGGCGCATTGCGGACGGCGGCGACGGCCCTGATCGATATGCTCGAAGCGGCGAAGTCGCCGACGCGCAGCGTACGTGTCGCGGTGGTGCCGTTCGTCACCGCGGTCAACGTCAAGGGCGAGGACTACGATCCGGCCTGGATCGACATGGCCGGCAAATCGCCGAACAATGGCGCCAATTTCCCCTTGGTCGGCGGCAAGCGCGTCAACCATATGGACCTGTTCAAGCAATTGGCCGTCGAATGGAGAGGCTGCGTCGAAGCGCGGCCCGGAACCAACAATGTTTCCGACATTTCGCCCGACCAAAACAAACCGGACACCCTGTTTGTACCCTATTTCGCTCCGGACGATCCAGGTAACGCTAAAAATCCAAACAGCTCCTACGGCAATTCAGCGACCGGCTACAACAATTCCTATCTCGACGATACCGTTGTCACCCTGCTTCCCGGCCTCACCAGCGACATGGCGAAGTACAGTGTTTCGACGATGAAACTGATCAACGACAAGAGAGGCCCGCTGACTATCGGCCCCAACCGGGCCTGCCCGACGCCGATAGTGCCGCTGACCGACGATTTCGACAAGTTGCGTAAGGCCGTCGGTGAGATGATCGAATGGAACGGTTCCGGGACCAATGTTTCGGAAGGCTTGTCATGGGGGATGCGGGTGCTCTCGCCGGAACCGCCTTACAGCGACGGCGCGCCTTTCAGGGCGTCAGGCACGACCAAAACGGTGCTGCTGCTCACCGACGGCGAGAATGTTGTCTATGGCGCGAAGGATACGCCACAGAAGTCGGACTATGGCTCCTACGGATTCCTGGCCTCGGGTCGGTTTGGATCCAGCGACCAGACCGCGGCTGCGCGCAATGTCGACGATTGGACAACCAATATATGCAACACGCTGAAGAAGCAGGACGTGCAGATCTTCACAGTGCTGCTGCAGGCCGACACCGCAGCCAACCGCAAGCTCTACGAGGCCTGCGCATCGTCGCCGTCGGATTATTACCCGACCAACGACGTCAGTCAGCTCGAAAGCGTCTTCCTGAAGATCGGAAGCTCGATTTCGCAGCTGCACTTGACGAACTGAACGACGTCGGCCGCTCTCCCGCCGCCACCGCTCAACTCGTGTGTGCAGCCACTTTGCCTGTGGTTTCGGGGAAGAAATCGGGTGCCGCGTGGCGCTTGCCGAACATCATGTCGTATTGCAGCAGACGGAAGTCGCGGATTGCCGGATCGATCTCTTTTCGACGCGACCAATCCGGGGTGGCGTCGCCCCCCGGTGCCAAAAGCAGATTGCGGTCGATAACGCGGTAGCGATCCCGCAACTGGCCGAGGAAGCCGGTGTAATAGGGATGACTGATGCCGGCCGTCTTGAGGATATGGTAGGGCAGAAAGGCCGGGCTGACGGCGCCCAGATCCTCGGCCGGGCCGCTGCGGTTCGACCAGACGATCAACGGCGTCTGGTGGTGCAGCAGCATCTGGTCGGCCGCCTCCTTGCGCGGCGCGACATTGTCCTTCAGGAAGCCGGTCTCGACGTAGACCGGCCCAAGCGGCGGCAGATGGTCGCCGAAGAAGGCGATGACGGTCGGCCGCTCGCGTTTCTTCGCCCATTCGATCAGCCGCTCGAGGCCGCGGTCCGCGTCGGAAGAGCCTTCGGCATAGCTCAACAGCGATTCACGCGCCCATTGGCTGATCGGCGCCTGCACCTTGTGGGTCGGATTGTTATAGCGATACGGCTCATATGGTCCGTGGTTCTGCAGGCTGACGGCGAAAAAGAAGACCGGCTCGGCGCTGGTATCGGCCTCGTGGATGATCTCGTCCGTCATAGCTGCGTCCGACGCGAGCGGTCCGCGCTTCTGCATGGGCGGCAACGTCTCCTCGGATTTGAAGTCGTTGAAGCCGAAATCGGCATAGACGGCTCCCCGGTTCCAGAACCAGTTGGTTCCGGGATGGATGGCGCGTGCCCGGTAGCCCTGACTTTTCAGGAAGGTCGCCAGCGAGGGGGTCGGTGTCCGCACATATTGCTGGTAGGGAATGCTGCCCGCCGGCAGGAAGGCGTTGGAAAAGCCGGTCAGGGCCTCGAACTCGATGTTGGCCGTCATGCCGCCGAACTCGGGCGAGAACATGTAGCCCGTGCGCAGTGCCCGCACATTGGGGATAGGGTCGGGCGTGATGGTGACACCGGGCAGCTTGGTCGGATCCCAGAAGGATTCGCTCATGACGACGATGATGTCGGGCTTCTCGGCGGGTACCGAGGCCGTTACCTGCGGTTTGCCTATCGCTTCGATCGCCTTGTCGGAATAGCCGGGCGGCGCCGAGACGTGGGCCATCGGGACGTTCAGCGCGAAGGCGAGCGCAAAACCGTTTGAGGCATAGTTTTCCTTCTGGTCCCACATGATCGGGATGATCTGCAGCCGGTCGCGCGTCCACGAGAAAGTGGCATAGTCCATGATGGAGACGAAGAAGGCGATCAGCGGCACCGTCAGCGTCAGCCGGGCAAGGCGGCCCTTGTGGCTGAGTGCCGGAACGCGGCGGCGCCATAGCCGCCAGCCATACACGAGCAGCGACAGCCCGCCGACAATGCCGATCGCCAGGGCAATGGCGGTTCCCGGGCGATCGCGTACCAGGAGCGGCATCAGTGCCACGATCTGCCGGGAATAGAGGAAATCGGTCGGATAGAGCGGATCGCCGAGATAGAGCGACTTCTGGTGGCCGACGAACGCCAGCGACAATGTCAGCGGCGCGACGATCATCAGGCTCTGATGGCTGCGGCCGAGCACGGCGTCGAGGCCGATGAGGATCAGCGCAAAAATGATGATCGTGGTCCAGCCGGGTTTGAAAGGCTGCAGAAAGAAATCAATGGTGCCGGCAAAGTTGCCGCGCACGATCAGTTCGATGGCAAACACCAGGATCGCCGCAGCCAGCAAGCTGATAAGGCCATAGCGGATGACAGGCCATTTGCGCGCCGGTAGATAGCCGGTCGACGGATCGCCTTCAAGAAACTGTGGCGCCGCCTCGGCTGCGCTCTGCTTGGTCTTTGCCACTTCAATAGTTCCCCGGCCCGCAACAAAAGCGTCACTCGATTGTCATCGAACTGTCACGCAAAGCCTAGCGTCTGCGGCGGAAATAAGAAGAGCCAGCAAACAAATCGTGAGCGGTTTTCATCATGAGTGATCGCCAAAAAGCCTGCCGAAACAGGCACTCGGCCGACATTACGTGGTCAAGGTTGGGCTTGACTTGGCCGCACGCCTTGCGTCACAGGCAACGAGAACCAGCAGCTGGGAGCCGACGATGGCCATCGCATTCACCTTTCCGGGGCAGGGCAGCCAGGCTGTCGGCATGGGCAAGGACCTCGCCAATACTTTTGTGGAATCGCGGCGGATCTTCGAGGAAGTCGACGACGCGCTCGGCGAAAAACTATCGCAGCTGATCTGGGAAGGCCCGGAAGAGACGCTGACGCTGACCACCAATGCCCAGCCGGCGCTGATGGCGGTGTCACTTGCCGCAGTCCGGGCGCTGGAGGCGCGCGGCTTCTCGCTGAACGGCGAGGTCACCTATGTCGCCGGCCACTCGCTCGGTGAATATTCGGCACTTGCGGCCGCTGGTTTCGTTTCGGTCGCCGACGCCGCCCAGCTGTTGCGTATCCGCGGCAATGCCATGCAGGCGGCTGTACCGGCCGGCGAGGGCGCCATGGCGGCGATCATCGGGCTGGAACAGGCCGACGTCGAGGCTGCTTGCGCAGAGGCCGCCCAGGGCGCCGCCAAAGATCCCGCGCAAGCCTTGGTTTGCCAGATCGCCAATGACAATGGCGGCGGCCAGCTGGTGATCTCCGGCGCCAGGCCGGCGGTCGAACTGGCGGCGAAGCTATGCACGGAGAAGGGCGCCAAGCGGGCGCTGATGCTGCAGGTCTCGGCGCCCTTCCATTCGGCATTGATGAAGCCTGCGGCCGAGATCATGCGGGAGGCGCTGGCGGCCGTGACGAAGAGTGCGCCCGCCGTGCCGCTGGTCTCTAATGTTACGGTGACCCCGACGAGCGATCCCGACGAGATTGCCCGCCGCCTCGTCGAACAGGTGGTCGGGCGCGTGCGCTGGCGCGAAACGGTGGAGTGGTTCGGCAGCAATGGCGTCGGCACACTTTACGAAGTGGGCGCCGGCAAGGTGTTGTCGGGGCTGGCCCGCCGCATCAACGGCGACATTGCCACCGCTGCCATCGGATCCGCGGCGGATGTCGAGGCGGCGCTGGCGAAGCTTGCATAATCAACTGGCGATTTGACACCGCTCCATGCGAAGGGTGTTCGCTCAGATCAGGAGGCAAGAATGTTCGAATTGACCGGCCGCAAGGCGCTCGTCACCGGCGCATCGGGGGGCATCGGCGAGGCGATCGCCCGCGTGCTGCATGCCCAGGGCGTCATCGTCGGCCTGCACGGCACACGTATCGAGAAACTGGAGGCGCTGGCCGCCGAACTGGGCGACCGGGTCAAGCTTTTCCCGGCCAATCTTTCCAATCGCGACGACGTCAAGGCGCTCGGCCAGAAGGCGGAGGCCGATCTCGAAGGCGTCGACATCCTCGTCAACAATGCCGGCATCACCAAGGACGGGTTGTTCGTACGCATGGCTGATGCCGACTGGGATAGCGTGCTCGAGGTCAACTTGACCGCCGTGTTCCGGCTGACCCGCGAGCTTACCCATCCGATGATGCGGCGCCGCCATGGCCGCATCATCAACATCACCTCAGTGGTCGGCGTCACCGGCAATCCCGGCCAGACCAATTACTGCGCCTCCAAAGCCGGTATGATCGGCTTTTCCAAATCGCTGGCGCAGGAGATCGCCACCCGCAATGTCACCGTCAACTGCGTCGCCCCAGGCTTCATCGAATCGGCGATGACCGCCAAGCTCAACGACAAGCAGAAGGAGGCGATCATGGCGGCGATCCCGACCCGGCGCATGGGCACGGGCGCCGAAGTCGCCTCTGCCGTCGCCTACCTAGCTTCCAACGAGGCAGCCTACGTCACTGGCCAGACCATTCATGTCAATGGCGGCATGGCAATGATCTAAACACTTGGGAAAACGCTTCATTCCGTCTTGGATGCACGGGATTTTTCGTGTAATGCCGCCCGCAACCCGGCGGTTCGGGCAAAAACCGGTCCTGTTCCGCTGCGTTTCCGGCAGGACCATCTTTCAGCTTGATTAGCGGCATTCTGCCCGCTAACGAAGACAGACAACCAAAAGACGAGGATGCCCAAATGAGTGACACCGCAGAGCGCGTCAAGAAGATCGTCATCGAGCACCTTGGCGTCGATGCCGACAAGGTGACGGAGCAGGCGAGCTTCATCGATGATCTGGGCGCGGACAGCCTCGACACGGTCGAACTTGTCATGGCGTTCGAAGAAGAGTTCGGTGTCGAAATCCCGGACGACGCCGCCGAGACCATCCTGACTGTTGGCGATGCGGTGAAATACATCGACAAGGCCTCCGCCTGACGCTATTTGCAGTCATCACCGGGGAGGACCTGCGATGAGGCGTGTCGTCGTCACGGGCCTTGGGCTGCTTTCGCCGTTCGGCATGGGCTTCGAGCACAGCTGGAAGGAGCTTCTGACCGGCCGCAGCGCAGCCAAGCGCATCACCGAATTCGAGGTGGAAGATCTTGCCTGCAAGGTCGCCCACGTCATTCCGCGCGGTGACGGCTCCAATGCCACTTTCAATCCTGAAGCCGTTCTCGAGCCGAAGGAGCTGCGCAAAGTCGGCGACTTCATCCTGTACGGGATCGCGGCCGCCGACGAGGCACTCAAGGATTCCGGCTGGCAGCCGAAGACGCATGAGGAACAGTGCGCCACCGGCGTCCTGATCGGTTCGGGCATCGGCGGCATCGAAGGCATCGCCGAGAATGCGATGATCCTCAAGGAACGCGGTCCGCGCCGCATCAGCCCGTTCTTCATTCCCGGCCAGATCATCAACCTCGTTTCCGGTCAGGTCTCGATCCGGCATGGGCTGAAAGGCCCCAACCATGCCGTCGTCACCGCTTGCTCGACCGGTGCGCATGCCATCGGCGATGCCGCCCGGCTGATCATCTGGGGCGATGCCGACGTTATGGTCGCGGGCGGCGCCGAAGCGCCGGTGACGAGACTCTCGATCGCCGGGTTCGCCGCTTGCCGCGCGCTCTCCACCGAGCGAAACGACGCGCCGCAAACGGCCTCACGCCCCTATGATCGCGATCGCGACGGCTTCGTCATGGGAGAGGGCGCCGGTGTTGTCGTGCTCGAGGAACTCGAACACGCCAAGGCCCGCGGAGCCAAGATCTATGCCGAGGTCACCGGCTACGGTCTGACCGGTGACGCCTATCACATCACCGCGCCCGCCGAGGATGGCGACGGCGCTTTCCGTTGCATGACCGCGGCGCTGAATCGGGCGAAGCTGACGCCGGCCGATGTCGACTACATCAACGCGCACGGCACATCGACCATGGCCGATACGATCGAACTCGGCGCCGTCGAGCGGCTGGTCGGCAACGCCGCCTCGAAGATATCGATGTCGTCGACCAAATCGTCGATTGGCCACCTGCTGGGCGCGGCTGGTGCTGCCGAGGCGATCTTTTCGATCCTCGCCATTCGCGACAACATCGCGCCGCCGACCATCAATCTCGACAATCCGGAGCGCGAAACGGCGATCGACCTGGTGCCGCACAAGCCGCGAGCCCGGCAGATCGACGTGGCGCTGTCCAACTCCTTCGGCTTCGGTGGCACCAACGCCTCGCTCGTCTTCCAGCGCTACAATGGCTGACCGCTCCGCCGGTTTCCGTCTGCCGTCAATTTTGCCATATTCGCCCCTACTCTGCCCGAGGGGATTCGTCGCAAGATCAATTGGTAGGGCGCTATGAACACAAATCCGGCCGATAACGGGGAATTCGGGCAACGGGCAGCAACGCCCGGCCCGATCGTGCCGAAGACGGCCAGCGAGGCGTTGCGGCCCGAGGCCGGCACGCCGCCGCCGAAGCGCTCGCGTGCCTCGCGCAGCCAGTTCGTCGTGTTCATGAATTTCGTCATCTCTTCGGTGATGCTGATGGTCCTTGCGGCAGGCGTTGCGCTGTATTTCGGCAAGCAGGAGTTCAACGAGCCCGGCCCGTCGGCCAATGGCGACACTTTCCTGGTCAAGCCGAATAGCGGCGTCCAGGAGATCGCCGACCAGCTTGAGCGGCGAGGGCTGATTAGCGACGCTCGCATTTTCCGCCTTGGCGTGCGCGCCTTCGGCAATGATTCCGCCCTGAAAGCGGGCGAATACGAGATCAAGCCGCAGGCGTCGATGCACGACATCATGGAACTGCTGAAGAGCGGCAAGTCGGTGATGTATTCGCTGACTATCCCCGAGGGGCTGACGGTCGAGCAGGCGCTGCAACGGATCGCCGAGCAGGACGCGCTGACCGGCGACATGCCGTCGACCACTCCACCTGAGGGCAGCCTCGCCACCGACACGCTGCGCTTCACCCGCGGCGCAACACGCCAGCAGATGGTCGACAAGCTTCTTGCCGACCAGAAGAAGCTGGTCGACGAAGTCTGGCAGCGCCGAGCGCCGGACCTGCCGATCGCCAACGTTGAGGATTTTGTCACCCTGGCCTCGATTGTCGAGAAGGAGACCGGCAAGGGCGATGAACGCTCGCGTGTGGCCGCTGTCTTCCTCAACCGGCTGGCCAAGGGTATGCGGCTGCAGTCGGATCCAACCATCATCTACGGCCTGTTCGGCGGCAAGGGCAAACCCATCGACCGCCCGATCTATCAGTCGGACATCCAGAAGCCGACGCCCTACAACACCTATCTGATCAACGGCTTGCCGCCGACGCCGATCGCCAATCCCGGCCGTGCAGCGCTGGAGGCCGTCGCCAATCCGTCGAAAACCAGCGATCTTTACTTCGTCGCCGACGGCAGCGGCGGGCACGTCTTTGCCTCGACGCTCGATGAGCATAATGAGAATGTCGCCCGCTACCGGGCACTGCTGAAAAAGCAGGCGCAGGACGCCGCCAAGGCCGGGGCAACCAATACCGGGGCCGACACGCCGGCGGGAGCCATCGTTGACGATGCGGGCGCCACCGCCGCCCAGTAGGGCCGGACGCCATCAGGTTGGCCCTGTGCATGTCCGGGTGGATGTGCAAGGGCTGCTGTGGCATTGAAATTCACGTGATCCTGTCCGGAGAAATCGCTCCGGCTTGAGGGGCATTCGGCAAAGGGACGCACGGCTACATGAACTTGCAGAGCATGACCGGTTTTGCGCGCAGTGTCGCCGAACACGACGGCACTTCGATTGCCTGGGAAGCCAAGTCCGTCAACGGCAAAAGCGTCGAGGTCAGGCTGCGGCTGCCGCAAGGTTTTGACCGGCTGGAGCCGGCCGTCCGGCAGACGGTGCAAAAGCGTTTTGCGCGCGGCAATTTCCAGATGACGCTGACCATTGGCCGCGCCGCCGGCGCTCAAGCGCAACCCGTGGTCAACGAGGCTTTCCTGACGGATCTGGCGGGCTTGGCCAAGCGGCTGCAGGAGCAGTTCGGAGTAGCACCTGCGGCGGCCGACGGGCTGCTTGCGCTGCGCGGCGTGCTCGACATTCCCGAAACCATCGAAACCGAAGAGGCGCGCAGTGCGCTCGATACCGCGATACTGTCGGCGCTGGAAGCTGCACTGAGCGGGCTGCAGCAGGCGCGCCAGAGCGAAGGTGCCGCACTTCGTTCCCTGCTGTCTGGCCATATCGATGCCATCGAGGCGCTGACGCTGCGGGCCGAGGCCGATCCATCACGCGAACCGGCCACGATCCGCGAAAGGCTCGCCGAGCAGATCCGCCTGTTGATGGACGCGTCTGCCAACCTGGATGCCAGCCGGCTGCATATGGAAGCGGCGTTCCTGGCCACCAAGGCCGACATACGCGAGGAAATCGACCGGCTGAAGACGCACGTGGTGTCGGGGCGGGCACTGCTCGCCGGCGGTGGCGCCATCGGCCGCAAGCTCGATTTCCTGGCACAGGAATTCAACCGCGAATCGAATACGCTGTGTTCCAAGTCGAATGCTGCCGCGGTCACCGCCATCGGGCTGGAACTGAAGGCGGTCGTCGACCAGTTTCGCGAACAGGTCCAGAATCTGGAATGATCCCGATGCCAAGCCACATGACTGCCAAGCCCCATGACCACTAGGGATGTGGGTTCCCGCATTCGGCGCCGCGGGCTGATGCTGGTCTTGTCGTCGCCGTCAGGCGCCGGCAAGTCGACGATTGCGCGCAACCTGCTGGAGAGCGATTCCAGCCTCGAATTGTCGGTCTCGGTCACCACGCGGCCACGCCGCGGCAGTGAGATCGAGGGCGTCCATTATCACTTCCGCACCATGCGCGAGTTCGAGCGGCTGCGCGATTCGGACGCGCTGCTCGAATGGGCCGAGGTACACGGCAATTGCTACGCGACGCCGCGCGAGCCGGCTGAACAGGCGCTGGCCGAAGGCCGCGACATGCTGTTCGACATCGACTGGCAAGGCGCCCAGCAGCTCAAGGAGAAGATGCGCGCCGATATCGTCTCGATCTTCATCCTGCCGCCATCGATGAAGGAATTGAAGGCGCGGCTGAAGCGTCGCGCCGAGGACCAGGAAGCGGTGATCGAGACGCGGCTCAAGAACGCCCGCAACGAGATCGAGCACTGGAAGGAATATGATTTCGTCATCGTCAACGACGATCTCGACCGCGCTTTCGCCGAGGTGCGCGGCATCGTCACGGCCGAACGGCTCAGACGCGATCGCCGGCCGGGCCTGTTCGATTTCGTCTCGGGGCTGCTCGACGAAAAGACGGATTGATCAAGGCGCTGTCCCCGCGACCAGGATCAGATTGCGGCTGAGCGCGGCGTCGCGCAGTTCCAGTGCCGCGGCATATTCTGGGGAGCGGTACCAACGCCGCGCCGTGTCCATGTCGGGGAATTCCACGATGATCAGCGGCCCGGGAGACCAGTCGCCTTCCAACATTTCCACCTCGCCGCCGCGTACCAGATAGCGCCCGCCATGCTGGGCGATGGAGGCAGCCGCGCGGGCGCGATAGGCTTCGATAGCCTCTGCGTCACGGATTGTGACGTCGGAAATGACATAGGCGGCCACTGTTTGTCTCCGGGCAGGGTCTGTCTGGCTATCTATGCCATGAGTGCGGAAATTCCACGCGGACGCTTCCCGGCATCACACCGCATTCGTCAGCCGCACGAATTCCTCGACGCTGAGCGTCTCCGCACGCCTGGTCGGATCGATGCCGGCGCGGGTGAGCAGTGCCTCGCCACCGAGGCTTTTCACGCTCTGCCGCAGCATTTTCCGGCGCTGGCCGAATGCCGCTTCGGTGACGCGGCTGAGCCGTTTCACCTCTGCCGGCAAGGGGTTGGCGCGCGGCACCAGATGCACCACCGAGGACGTCACCTTGGGTGGCGGCGTGAACGCCTGCGGCGGTACGTCGAAGGCAATCCTCGCCTCCGTCCGCCAGCCTGCCAGCACGCCGAGCCGGCCATAGGCCTCGCTGCCGGGGCTGGCTGCAATGCGTTCGGCGACCTCGCGCTGGAACATCAACGTCATCGATGCGTAGAAAGGCGGCCACTCGATAACGGTCAGCCAGCGGATCAGCAATTCGGTACCAACATTGTAAGGCAGGTTGGCGACGATTTTCGCCGACCCGCCGCTTCCCGGCACGCCTTTGGCAAGCGCCGCAAAATCAGTTTTCAGCGCATCGCCGGCTACGATCTCGAGCCGACCCGGATAGTGGTTCGCTATCTCGGCCAAAGCCGCCAGGCAACGCTCGTCGCGCTCGATCGCGACGACTCGCCGGGCGCCGTTGAGGAGCAGGGCTCGAGTCAGCCCGCCCGGGCCGGGACCGACCTCGATAACCGTAACATCGGAAAGGTCGCCGGCGGTTCGCGCAATCTTGCTTGTCAGGTTAAGGTCGAGCAGAAAATTCTGGCCGAGTGCCTTTTTCGCCTGCAGCCCATGGCGCTCGATCACCTCGCGCAGGGGCGGAAGGCCGTCTATGCTCATCGGGCTGGGCTCATCGGGCTGGGCTCATCGGGTTAAGCCCATCGAATTGGGCTCATTGGGCTCAGTGGCCTACGGCCTTTTCCCGGTATCGGCAAGCAGGCGCGCGAGTTTCAGCGCCGCAATCAGGCTGTCGGCACGGGCGATGCCCTTGCCGGCGATGTCGAAGGCGGTGCCGTGGTCGGGCGAGGTGCGGACGAAGGGCAGGCCGAGCGTGACGTTGACCGCCTCGTCAAACGCCAGCGCCTTGGCCGGGATCAGCGCCTGGTCGTGATACATGCAGAGCGCCACGTCGTAGCCGGCGCGGGCGCGAGCATGAAACAGCGTGTCGGCCGGCAATGGCCCGAAGGCGTCGATCCCTTCCTGCCTCAGCCGGTCGATCGCCGGGCGCACGATCCGCTCGTCTTCGGTGCCCATCGCGCCGCCTTCGCCGGCATGCGGGTTGAGGCCGGCAACGGCGAGCCGCGGCTTGGCAATTCCGAAACGGTTTGCAAGGTCGGCGGCGGTGATGCGGCCGGTGGCGACGATCAGGTCGGTCGTCAGCGCCTTCGGCACCTCGGCCAGTGCGATGTGGATGGTGACCGGCACGGTGCGCAGGTCCGGGCCGGCAAGCAGCATTACCGGTATCACTTCAGTGCCGGTGTGAAGCGATACCAGATGCGCCAGATATTCGGTGTGGCCGGGAAAGCGAAAGCCGGCATCGTAGAGTGGCTTCTTGGCAATGGGGCAGGTGACGACCGCGGCAGCCCGGCCGGCGAGGCAGTCGGCAACGGCGCGGTCGATCGCCTCGATGATGCCCGCGGCGTTGGCTGGATCCGGGCGGCCGGGACTGTCGACGAAACGGGCAGCAAGCGCCACCACCGGCAGCGCGCGCGAAAACACCCCCGGCGCTTGCGCCGGCGTCGTCTCGGCAATCGCGATATCGGTGCCGAGCCTGTGCGCCCGCGCGGCAATCAGTGCCGGATCGGCAAGGAGATAAAAAGACGGAACGCCAGCGCTATCGCGGGCCTGCCAGGCGGCGATGGCGATGTCCGGCCCTACGCCGGACGGATCGCCGACGCTCAACGCCAGCGGAAGCTCTGGGTCAGGCACGGCGCTTCGACTTCAGCGCTCGATTATGCGGGCTTTCTTCCGCAACTCCTCGACATATTTCTTCGAGAGTTCGTCGGCGTTCTTGTCGCTCGAATCTTCACTCTGGAACACCATCTGCGCGGCTTTGTCGTCTGACACTTCGCGCGACGAGCAGATGCCGATGAATTCGACACCGCGGTCGGTTTCGCGGGTCGTGGTGGCGCCGCCGACCTTTGTAGCCTTTATCTGCTCGGCCCAGTCCGCCGGCAATTGCGGCGCCAACACCCGGCCGAGATCGCGAACGGTGACATCGATCAGGCCCTTGGCGAATTCGCGCGTGGTGTTGCAGCCGTTGAAGCGGGCGCGCATGGCGTCGGCTTCGCGTTTGCGCTTGGCCAGCGTCGCGCTTCGCTCGGCGGCCGGCACCACGAAGATGACCTGCTGCAACATGTACTCTGTGGCGCTCGGTTTGCTACCGCCTTTTTCGAGCATGCGCTTGACGAGGTCCTGCTCGCCCATTGCGCCGCCGCCGTCGCTAGAACGGTGACGCGCGGTCAGCGCCTGGTTCCAGGCCATCTGCGCCCGGATAAAGTCCTTGAAATGCTCCTTGGTGACGCCGGATTGCGCCATCGCGCCGTCAAGCTGCTTGAGCGGCATCTTGTTGCTGGTAGCGAAACGCTGATAAGCGGCATCGACCTGCTCGTCGCTGATACGGATGCCGAGCCGCCGGGCTTCGGCCAGACGCAGCGTCTGGTCGATCATTTCCTGGCCGGCATCGCCCTTTCTGTGCTGCAGGCGCAGGAAAGCGGCCCGATGCTGGATGTCGCCGGTGGTGATCGGTATGTTGTTGACGACGTATTTGATCTCGGTGGCGAAAACTGGCTGCGTCACTGCGGTGGTCGAGAACGCCACCAGCAGCGCGAACCCTGCTGAAAAGAGGTATTTCCTCATCGAAAGCATCCCAATTCCATCCCGATTCGGCCCAACCTATCCCAGTTCAGGCCGCCAAAATTCGTGCCTGCTCTATGCGGCGAAACAATGTCGTCCGCCAGCCGCCCCGTTGCCGACCGCTGCCCGTTATTGGATGGTGTCGATGGAGCGTTGCGACGAGCCGAAATCGCCGAGCGTGCGGAACGACAGGTTGAAGCCGACGTTCTGCGATACTTCCTTGGTGTTCAGGTCACGTCTTTCCGAAAACGTCATCAAATAGGTAAAGCATGAATCACTATAGGCAAAGCCGACCCCGTCCTTGACCAGAACGCTCTGCTCCAGATCATATGTGCCGGTGCCAAAGACGCGCCAATTCTCAGCAAGATGTGTCGAGGCGCCGAGCGTAACCTCATGGCGATCGGTCGAGAAGCCATAGAGCGGCTGCGCCTGGATGAAGGCGTATTTGGCGCTCAGCGATACCGGCAGGCCTGAAAAGGCGGCCTTCACCTCAGCGCGGCGGATCTCGAAGCTTTGCTCGTCGAAACGGCCGCTGACCGAGCCGGAAAACCCGCTGGGGCTGTTGAAGCCGACAAGGCCGACATAGTCGGAGGTTGCAGTTTCAAGGCCTGAATAGGCGCCGACATTGACCAGGTCCGGCGTGCCGAACGAGTTCTGGCCGCCGAGCTGGTAGGATTGGCCGAACACCGCATTGGTGCCCCAGCCATTGTCGTATGCGCCGGAATAGCGCAGCCCGACATTGGCGCGTGTGCCGCCTTCCATGCGGTCATAGCCCGAGAATTTGTCGCGCTCGAACAGCGTCGTGGCGTCGAAGACGAAGCTCTGGGCGTCCTCGTTGGGGACCGCCAGCCCGCCGACATATTGCTCGTTCGGACGCATGAATACCTGCGCCATCGGTTCGAAAACATGGCTGGAACTGGTCATCGAGAACAGCACCGGCCAGCGCATCTCAAGGCCGGCGGTCGCCATGTAGCGGGCAAGCGATGAACGCATATCGTCCTCGACGCCGAGATTGGTCGCCATCTGGTTGATGGCGTCGAGCGAGGCCGAGGAGGCGTTGACGTAGCCGGCGTCGCCGCGCAGCGCCAGGAGCGGTGTCAGCAGCAGCCCGCCATCGGTGGTGAAGGTGCGCTTCCATTCCGCTTCCGCGGTAAGGCGGCCGGATTGACCGTCGATGCCGCGGACGTTGTTGACGGACGAAGGGATGCCGGAATTTGCAAGAGCCGTATCGAGCCTGTCGCGGTCAATGACCCGCGCGTTGACGTCGAACGACAGCTGCCCGCCGGCCACCGGCATGTCGGGGATATAGGCATAGTCGAGCGAGGGCAGCACCCAGGGCTGCTTGGCGGCGCGTGCGGTCGGATCGCTGGCGAGCGTGTCTTCCTGAACGTCGAAGTGCATGGCGCGCACATCGAAGTAATTGCGATCGTTGAGCCCCGTCAGGTACACCTCGGAGCGGTGCACGCTATCGTTGAAGCCATCGATGTCATAGGTGCGCGCGAAATTCTTGTCGCTCTGCAGCAGGATGTCCCAGCCGAAGTCCCAGCGCGGGTTGATGGCGAACTGGCCCTGGGTGCCCATCATGCCGCGGAACCTGTTCGGGTCGCCTGCTGTACCCGAATTCACGTTGTGGCCATTGTCGTCGATGAAGGCGTCGGGATTCTCCTGCCGGATGCCCGCAATCTTCAGGCTGTACTGACCGTTGTTGAAGCGCTGCCGCCACTCGGCCTCACCGAGGAAACCTTGCTTGGTATAGCCGCTGCCGGTGACAGTGAGATCGTAGGTCGGCGAGAGCGCGAAATAATAGGGGACTTTAACACCGACGCCGAGATCGCTCTTGTAGGCGACGCCGGGGATCAGGAAGCCGCTCTTGCGCTTGACCGTTGGGTCGGCGATCTCGAAAGCCGGCAGATAGGCCAGCGGAAAGCCGAAGAACTCGAAATTCGAGTTCTCGAAGCGAACCGTCTTCTTCTCGCCGTTCCAGATGATCTTCCTGGCCTTGATACGCCAGGTCGGCGCTTTGTCGGGCTGGTCCTCGCACGGCTCGCAGGCGGTGTAGACGCCATTGTGGAACGTCGTCAGCACGCCGCCCATGCGCTCCGCGCTTTCGGCGGCGAAATACGCCTTGTCTATGGTCTCGACACGCAGCGCGTTGACAAAGCCGTCCGCGAAATCGTCGGTGATGTCGGCATGCTGCGAATAGATTTTGGTGCCGTCGCTATTGACGAGTTCGACATTGCCGCTGGCGACGAGGCGTTTGGTGTTGCGGTTGTATTCGACCCGCTGGGCAACGAGACGGTTGCCGCCGTAGTCGATCTGGACGCCGCCGACGGCCGTCACGGTCTGCTTGTCGTTGTCGTAGACCAGCGTATCGGCTGCCAGCAGCATCTGCGTGCCGCTCGGAACCTTCGTTGCCAGGTCACTGACGTCCTGGGCAAAAGCCGAAGCAATCGGGGCGACGCTGGCAAGCAGGCATGCCAAGGCGCTCGCCGCAGAGAGGCGTGCCAAACCGGCGTGCCTATGGCTGCGCAAAACCGCCTCCCTCACTAGCCGTCTTCCTTGTATAGCAGGAATGTCACCCCGAAGAACATAGCCACGACAACCGGGACCCAAGCCGCTACGGCAGTGGGTACGAATCCCGCTACGCCGAATGCCTTGACCAGCACCGAAACGACATAAAGCAGAAAGCCGGCCACGATGCCACCCAGAATCATCGTTGCCGACTGCCCCATCCTCGCAAATCGCATTGATACCGTTGCCGCAATCAGCGTCATCGCGACAAGCAGGAAAGGCAGCGCAATCAGGGAATTGAACTGCATCGCGAAGGCATTTGCCTTGAGGCCGAAGGAGCGGGCCACTTCGATCTTGCCGGGCAGATCGTAGAAGGGAATGGTCTCAGGGCGCGCCAACCGCTCTTGCACGAATTCCGGCTTGAGATTGGTCGGCAGCCGATCGCTGGGTAACGACTGGATGGTGCCATCCCGAAACACCTTGACGTCCTGCAATTCCCAGTAGCCGTCCCGCAAAAAGGCGCGCGCCGCATCCTTGCGCTCGATGATGTCGCCTTGCGGGCTGAAACTGAAGAAGACCGCGTCGGCCATCTCCAGGCCTTGATTGAGAATGGCGCGTGCGCCGATGATGGTGTCGCCGGCGCTGGTTTTCTGCCTGATCCAGGGCGCGGCATCGGCCGAGACGCTGTTCGACTTGCCCGAACGGAGCTGGGTCTCGATCTCCTCGGACCAGGAATAGGCGTGCGCGGCTACCGGATTGATGACGCCGACCGACAAGGCTCCGAACAGCAGCGCCCCGATGCAGCATGGCAGCAGGAACTGCCATGCAGAGACGCCGGCGGAACGGGCGATGACCAATTCATACTTGCGGTTGAGCGACACCAACGTCGCCATCGCCGAGAACAGGCCGACGAACGGCACCGTCTGCAGCATGATCATCGGCATCCTGAGCCCCGAAATGGCGAACGCGGTTGCGTAGGTGAAGCCCGGCACGCCGGTCGTGCGGCCGGAAAGCTCGGTGAAATCGATCAGAAACACCAGCGCCAAGAGGCCGATGAAGAACCAGATGGTGATCGTCACATAGCGAAAGAAGAAGTACCGACCCAGAGTCCAGCCCATCAGCCGGCTCCCTGTCCGGATGCGCCACGCCTGGCAAAACGGAGCTTGATGGCGCTCCAGCCGTCACTGAAGCGACCGGCAAGATTGGTTATCCAATCGGCCCAGGCAACCGGCAGTTCCATGGTCCGGTTGGACACGATGAACCAGATGGCGATCGCCGATGCCACGATCGGGACGCCGTAGACCATATAGGCATATTGCGGCACCTTGTCGGCCTTGCCGGCGGCAAAGAACCCGAGCCAGCGCACGAACAGTGCGATCGCGATTGCCGTGATCAGCGGGTGCACACGCGCCTCGCGATGCGAGCGCGCATCTCCGGCGACGGCGAGCGCGATCAGCGCGAAGACGAGCGAATAGGACCACTCGGAAAAACGCTGGTTGAGCTCGGCCAGGTACCGGTTCGGCTTTTGCTGGTACATCTTGTCATTCGGACTGGGATTGAACAGATACTGGGTCGTCCGGTCCTTCGGTAAAAGCAGGATGTCAGATGATGCCGACATGAAAGCGGACAAGTCGAAGGCATAGGAGGTGAACCGGATCACCGAGAGGTCGCCGGTCATGGTTTTGCGATGGATGACGCCGTCATTCATCATCAGCACCTTCTCGTCGCCGCGTTCGATGATGCTGCCAGTCTTGGCATAATAGACGAGATTGACGCCTTCTTCGCGCGAATCGGCGACGAAGATGCCGCCGAGGCGATTGTCGGGAAGCCGTTCGCCGACCTGCAGGAACAGGCCGTCATCAATCTTGCGGAAGGTGCCTTCCTGGATGATCAACGACAACAGATCGGCACGCGACGACGCAATCAACTCGCGGTTCTTCTGGCGTGCGTATGGGTCGACGCCATTGTCGACGGCGAAGGAAAAAACGCTGGCTGCGAGTGCCAGAAGCATGATCGGCCTGACGATGGTCCAGCGTGATGCGCCGGCGGCATTGATGACGGCCAGCTCCGAATCCGAATTCATCACGCTGAGGATCTGGGCGACCGCGACTACCAGGGCGAACGGCACGACGATCGGAACGATCGTCGGGATGATCAGCGCTGCGACTTCGAAGAAGGTGAGGGCCGACTGACCGCTATCGGTGACGAGGTCGATGCGGGCGAGCACCTGAGTCGTCCACACGATCGCCAGCGTCCAGACGAGCGCCAGCGCGAATACCGCGAAAGCACGGCGCATGATGTAACGTTCAACGACCTTCATGAAGGCTTTTCTCGGCGATTTCGAACGGCATCATGCCTTGGAACAAGGTAGTCGTCCGGCGCCGGCTGCACAACTGGCTCAGTTTGGCGGTTCGATCTGGGTTCTGTTCCGGATCGCAAAGTCCGCTGGGCCGGAGTGTCGGCGGCAATGGATAAGAAAGGGCGAACATTGTTGGTTAACAACAGGTTGCGGCGGGAAGCGGGGCCGTGCCGCGACGAATCGTGGATGGTTCGATATCGCATATGGGAGCGATTTCGGCCAAAGTCTTGTCAAATGCGGCAAAACGACCAAATGTCGCGCCGGTCGCGACCGCCGCGGCGTGATAAGACGGGTCAGGATCTGTTGAGCCCCAGCATGGAAGCGGAAAAATTGCGCAGTCAAACCGGTCGGGAAACCGTCTTTGACGGCGCGATCGTGGTCGGCGCCGGCGCGGCCGGCCTTGCCGCCGCCCACGCCTTGATGAAGGCCGGCGTACCGACGCTCGTCCTGGAAAGGGAGAGCCGGCTTGCCGAACCCTGGCATCGGCGGCACCAGCGGCTGCACCTCAATACGCATCGCGATCTCTCGACGCTGCCCGGCGTCGGCTATCCCGCAGGCACCCCGGCTTTTCCGCATAAATCGGCCGTCATTCGCCATCTGAACGATTTCAGCAAGGCGCATGGTCTGCCGGTTGCATTCGGCGTTTCCGTTGAAGAGATCACGTTCGACGGCGATCACTGGACCGTGCGGACGAACGCCGGATTCCGTCCGGCGCGCCATGTCGTCGTCGCCACCGGGCGCGACCGGCAGCCGTTTATCCCCGCGTGGAAAGGCATGAACGATTTTGCAGGCCGGATTATCCATTCGGCCGATTTTGGCGAGGCGAAGGACTATGCCGGCAAAAAGGTGCTGGTGGTCGGTGCCGGCAATTCGGGGTTCGACGTACTCAATTATCTTGCGAATGCAGACGCCCAAAGCATCTGGCTGTCGGCCCGCAACGGCCCGTCACTGCTGCCGAAACGCATCGGCAAAGTCGCCGTCCACAGGCTTTCACCGTTAATGGCGAGCTTGCCGGTGCGGCTGGCCGACGCGGTGATGGCGACAACCCAGCGCCTGGTTTTCGGCGACCTGACGAAATTTGGGCTTCCGCCGGCCCCCATAGGCGGTGCGAGCCGTCTGAGCGCCGACTACACCGCGATCGCAGCCGATGACGGCGCGGTTCGCGCTATCAAGGCAGGCACGATCGTGGTGGTGCCACCATTGCGGGAATTTACCCAGGACGGCATCGTGTTGAATGACGGCAGGTTGATCACGCCCGATATCGTCATTGCGGCGACCGGCTATCGCACCGGTCTGGAACAGATGGTCGGCAAACTCGGCGTGCTCGACGGCAAGGGCGTTCCAATTTTCAACGGCGGCGATGCCGATCCGAAATTGCCCGGTCTGTGGTTTACCGGCATGCGGCCGAGCATTCGCGGTTGTTTCGCCAACGCCGGCATTCAGGCCAGGGCGATAGCGGCGCGGATTGTCAAGCAGCGATGATGAGCCGGACTATGCCGACTGTTCCGCCCACAATGGACACGCCTTGTTGAAACGTGCTCGAACTGAAAGGTCAATGATCATGACGCCAGTCAGCATTCGCTACATGGTCGATGATGTCGCCGCCTCGATCGACTTCTACTGTGGACATCTGGGCTTCGCTGTTGAACAGGACGCGCGACCGGCTTTTGCTTCGGTCACACGCGGCGCGTTACGGCTCCTTCTAAGCGGACCCGGCAGTTCGGGCGCACGGGCGATGCCGGATGGCCGGCAGCCGGTGCCGGGAGGCTGGAACCGCATCCTGTTGGTGGTTTCGGACTTGAAAGAAGAGGTTGCGCACCTCAAGAGTGCTGGACTTGTCTTTCGCAACGATATCATAACGGGCGTCGGCGGCTCCCAGACCCTGCTCGAAGACCCATCGGGCAATGTCATCGAGCTGTTTCAAGCCGCCGCTCACTGACGCAACAACACGGCACCTTCGGTCCGATCTGCCCAATCTAACGCCTCCCGCGATAATCCAACGCACTTCCCCGAAAGCAGGACATCATGAATTCGAGACCCTCGATCGCCTTCGCCAAATTCGCCGCGCCCAAAAAGGGCAGCGTTTTCGTTCTGGTGGCCGACGAGGGCGGCCTCAGCGATGCCGCCAGGGCTTGCGATCCGGCAAACACCCTCGATCGGGCTTTTCCGGTCGCCGACTTTACCGGCAAATTCGCCAGCCTGGTCGAAGTGCTGGCACCCGAAGGGACATCGCTCGAGCGGCTGGTGGCGGTCGGCGCCGGCAAGGGCTCCAACCTCGATGACTACGCCTGGCTGAAGCTCGGCGGCACGATTGCCGCGTCCTTTCGCAAGGCAACCGAAGTGGCCGTCGTGCTCGATCTTCCCGGTGCCGCCGTCAGCGGCAGGCAAGCCGTTCAGCTTGCAGCAGGCATCCTGCTGCGCAGCTATTCCTTCGACAAGTACAAGACCAAAAAGAACAATGGTGACGACAAGCGCGAGCCAAAAAAGCCGGTCAAGGTGACTATTCACACCGCCGATCCGGCAGCTGCAAAGAAGGCCTTCGCCGAAGAAGCGGCGGTGATCGACGGCGTCTTGCTGGCGCGCGATTTGGTCAATGAGCCGGCCAATGTTTTGGGACCGGTGGAATTCGCCGCCCGCATCGCCGAACTGGAGGCGCTCGGCGTCACGGTCGAGATCCTGGCCGAGAAGGAGATGAAGAAGCTCGGCATGGGTTCGCTGCTGGGCGTAGCGCAGGGCTCGCCGCGTGGCGCCCGCATCGCGGTCATGCGGTGGGACGGCGGCAAGGCCAAGGAAAGTCCGGTCGCCTTCGTCGGCAAGGGCGTCACCTTCGACACTGGCGGCAATTCGATCAAGCCCGCCTCCGGCATGGAGGACATGAAGGGCGACATGGGCGGCGCTGCTGCCGTCACCGGGCTGTTGCACGCGCTGGCCGCGCGCAAGGCGAAGGTCAATGTCGTCGGCATCGTCGGGCTGGTCGAAAACGCCGTCGACGGCCACGCTCAGCGACCAGGCGACATCGTCACCTCGATGTCGGGCCAGACCATCGAAGTGCTCAACACCGACGCCGAGGGCCGCCTGGTGCTGGCTGATGCGCTGTGGTACTGCAACGACCGCTTCCAGCCGAAATTCATGATCAATCTAGCGACGCTGACCGGCGCCATCATGGTCGCGCTCGGTCAGCATTATGCCGGCTTGTTCTCCAACAATGACGAGTTGGCGGACCGGCTGACGGCGGCCGGACAGGCGACGCAGGAGCGGGTATGGCGCATGCCGCTCGGTGCCGAATACGACAAGCTGATCGAGTCCAAGAATGCTGACATGAAGAACATCGGCGGCCGCCATGGCGGCGCCATCATCGCCGCGCAGTTCCTGCAGCGCTTCGTCAAGGACACGCCCTGGGCGCATCTCGACATTGCCGGCACCGCGATGGGCGCGCCTTCCAGCGAGATCAACCAGTCATGGGCTTCCGGCTTCGGCGTCAGGCTGCTCGACCGGCTGGTGCGCGATCATTACGAGCAATGAGTGGGGCGGGACTCCGACAATGTAGACTGAACGCATGGCCGAGATTCTGTTTTATCACCTGACCGAATCGACGCTGGAGGATGCGCTGCCCGGCCTCCTGGAGCGCAGTGTCGATCGCGGCTGGCGCGCCGTGGTGCAGACCGGCACCGAGGAACGGCGCGACGCGCTGGACCAGCATTTGTGGACTTTCCGGGACGATTCGTTCCTGGCCCACGCAACGGATCGCGAAGCCCATCCCGCCGAGCAGCCGGTGCTTCTGACCGTCGGCCCTGACAATCCGAACCAGGCGCAGATACGCTTCCTGGTCGATGGGGCGGTGCCGCCGGAGCTTGGCGGCTACCAGCGCGCCGTGTTCCTGTTCGACGGCCACGATGCAGCCCAGCTGGAGGCGGCACGCACGCATTGGAAGACAATGAAGGAGGCCGGCCACACCGTGACCTACTGGCAGCAAACGCCCGACCGGCGCTGGGAACGCAAGGCTTAGAGAATTTGCAGCCAAGTGGAATCACTGGCGCCGCAAGAATGCGACGACAAGAAGATGGACCGCCGGCTATTCAAAAGACCTGAGCAAGCCCGATGCCGACCGATGAACGAACATCAAGCATGCCGATAGATGCCGCACTTGTTCGCCGGCTGATTGCTGCGCAGTTCCCCAAATGGGCGGACCTGCCGGTAGAGCCGGTCGAGCCTGGCGGCTGGGATAACCGCACGTTCCGGCTGGGCGATCGCATGTCGGTGCGGCTGCCGAGCGCTGCCGCCTATGTCGCCCAGGTCGAGAAGGAGCACCGCTGGCTGCCCCGCCTGGCGCCTCACCTGCCTCTGCCGATACCCGTGCCGCTGGCCAAAGGCGCGCCCGGGGAAGGCTATCCATGGCCTTGGTCCGTCTATCGCTGGCTTGGCGGCAGACCGGCGGCTGGTGGACTGATTGCCGATCTTACTGAGTTCGCCCGTTCGCTGGCCGGCTTTCTGGTGGCGCTCTACCGGATCGACGCTGCCGATGGGCCACCGGCAGGGCAGCATAATTTCCACCGCGGCGGCCGGCTTTCGGTCTACGACGCCGAGACCCGAGCCGCGCTCTCGGCGCTCGGCGGCCGCATCGACAAGGCCGCAGCCGAGGCCGTGTGGGCGACTGCGCTTGCCTCGCGATGGCAGGGGCCGCCGGTCTGGGTCCATGGTGACGTCGCCTCGGGTAATCTGCTCGTCGAAGATGGCAAGCTCTGCGCGGTCGTCGATTTCGGCAGTTCGGCTATCGGCGATCCTGCCTGCGACCTGGTGATCGCGTGGACGGAATTTTACGGCGAGAGCCGCCAGGCGTTCCGCGACGCCATTGCCCTTGATGAGCACAGCTGGGCGCGCGCTCGGGGCTGGGCGTTGTGGAAGGCGCTGATCGTCGCTTCGGGACATGACGGCAACCAGCGCGAGGCGGAAAAATTGTGGCGGGTCATCAATGAGGTGCTGGCGGATCACACAAACAGTCGGAGCGGGATGGCTAATTCAGTCTGAACGCATCCAGCTCTAACAACGAAAAGCATTACTGCCCGCCCATCTCCTTCTTGAATGTATCGAAATCGACCTGCATGCCGCTGAAGATGGTGCTCCAATGGCGGGTCAGCGCTGAAACGGCGACCGCCTCCTGGATCTCGTCGTCGGTGGCGCCGGCGCGCCTGGCATCCTGCGTGTCCGACCAGATACAGTAGTTGCACGGGATTTGCGCTGCCACCGCCAGCGAGATCAGCGACTTGACCTTCGGCGGCAGCGCCGTCTTGTCGCTGAGCTGGATGGCCTTGACCTCGGCCCATGCACCGGGCAGACCGGCTTTCGGGAACTGCTTTACGAAACCGGGCACCCCGCCCATGGTCGACTGGATGTCCTTGACGGTTGCGTCATACTCGTCGGCATAGGAAGGAGCTGCAGCCAGCGTCAGCACACAGGTGGCGGCGAGCAGGCAGGCACGGCGGATGGAAGAATGCGTTGATGAAAGAGCACGATAGACAGACATGACATTCTCCTCTGGTCTTTGCTAGCCTTACGGTGTAAGGTAATGTCGAAAAATGAACCTTACAGTGTAAGTTGTCAAGCGGCACCATGGACACATCGATCAAAAAAAAGCGACCGCGCGGCCGGCTTTCTCGCGAGATGATCGAGGATGCGGCTTTGAAGGTGATCGAGAGCGAGGGCCTAGCCGGGTTTTCGATGCGCAAGCTGGCGGCAGAACTCGGCTGCGAAGCCATGAGCATCTACCACCACTTTCCTTCGGCGGCGCAGCTCTTCGAAGCCTTGGTGGACCGGCTGATCGGCTCCATCGAAATGCCCGACGCGGATTTGCCCTGGCGGCAAAGATTGCGCAGCGCCGTGCTGGATTTCCGCCGCGTCGCGCGTGAGCACCCGGCCTTTGCCACGTTCCTTGTAACCTACCGGATGAATTCGCCGACCTGTCTCACTTGGCTGAACGGCATCCTTGGCCTGTTCGAGGCCGGCGGCTTCGGACCGGAGCTGGGTGCGCGGCTGTTCCGCACTACCGGCTATTATCTGATGGGTGCCATCCTCGACGAGACTGCCGGCTATGCAAAGGGGCCTTCGGGCGTGACTATCGTCAGCGACGAGCAACTGGCGCAGGATTTTCCAAAAGTAGCTGCCGCCGGGCGTTATTTCGGCACCGCCGAATTCGACCGGACGTTTGATCTCGGCCTTGACATGCTCCTGGACGAAATGGAGCGCGCCCGCGACGGCGCCAGCGCGCCGAACACCAGGTCTTGACCTCATGCGCTCTCTGTTCGCCCTGATACTGCTCATTGGTACCGGCATCGGCGTCGTCTATCCCTGGGCGATGACCAATTTCTCCGGCCGTGAGATCGGCACCTGGCGGGTTTACGACCAGGGCCGGTTCAAGCCGGTGACGGTGGCCCTGAGCGCACGCGACGGGCCGCTACGCGTGCTGGTCGATCTTACGGCAAGAGCCGAGCGCATCGTCTCGCAGCAGCGCACTGTGTTGACCCTGACTGCCACCACCGGCGGCAGGACGGTGCTCGCCTCGACGCTGCAGTTCAACCATTCCGACAATCCGCGCCAGGTCAGTCCGCAGCTGCCGGACAGGATCTTTCGCGATGAAGCCGGACTGATCCCGACCGTTACCGCCGGCCCCTACATCTTCACCGTCGGTCCGGGCGACGCCGAGGGCATTCCGATGCGGGCCGTCGACCTCGTCCTGCGCTCGGGTGCCGGCGAGGTCGACCGCCGGGCGCGGCCGGTCGGTTTTTCCCTGATGGCGGCCGGCCTGGCCGGGCTGGTGCTGGCATTCCGTTTCGGCGGCCGCCGGCCGGAAAATCCGAACTCGCAGCCGCCACCGCCGCGCTGGGGCAGGGGCTCCAATTGAACTATCGCCACGCCTACCATGCCGGGAACTTCGCCGACGTCGTCAAGCATGTCGTGCTCAGCCGGCTGATCGAATATCTGAAGCTGAAGGACAAGGCGTTTCGGGTCATCGACACCCATTCCGGAATCGGCCGCTACGATCTGTCCTCGACCGAAGCGCAAAAGACCGGCGAATGGCAAGGCGGCATCGGCCGGCTGGTCGATGCGGCCCTCGATGCGCCGGCGGCAGCACTGCTGGCGCCGTATCGTGAGGCTGTCCGTTCGCTCAATCCGGACGGCGGGGTGAAAAAATACCCGGGTTCGCCGCTGATCGCCCGGCACCTGATGCGCAAGCAGGACCGGCTGTCGGCGGTCGAACTGCACGCTAAGGATGCTGCCAGGCTGAAGGCGCTGTTCGACGGTGACTTCCAGACCCGGGTGATCGAGCTCGACGGCTGGCTGGCGCTCGGCGCGCATTTGCCGCCAAAGGAAAAGCGCGGCCTCGTGCTGATCGATCCGCCTTTCGAGGAAGAGGGTGAGTTCGGTCGCTTGGTCGACGGGCTGCAAAGAGCCCATCGGCGCTGGCCAGGAGGAATTTACGCACTGTGGTATCCGCTCAAGGACCGCAAGGCGGTCGCCGCCTTCCGCAAGGCGCTGAAGCAGACGGGCATTCCGAAGCTGCTCGATATTTGTTTTGAGATCAGGCCGGCCTCCGTCGAGCCGAGCCTCGACGGCTGCGGCATGGTGGTGGTCAATCCGCCCTTCACGCTGGAAGGCGAGTTACGGACGCTGCTGCCGGCGCTGCACCGACTGCTTGCACTCGAGCAGCCGTCGCATTGGACGCTGGACTGGCTGGCGGGAGAGTAGTTTGAGATGCGGCCCTGCCATTCAGACAGCGCAACAATCGTCGCCACAACCATGGTCGCTACAACCGCTTGACCGCGCGTCAGCGAATCCGCACAGTGCGCGCAGTCGACCTTGAGAGGCTGCCATGACTCGCTTCGCCCAATCCGCCCTTGCCGCACTGCTCGCCTTGTGCACGCCGTTGGCCGCACCACTTGGCGTCACCCAGGCAGTCCAGGCGGCCGACCTTGCAATCTATACCGACGAGGATAGCGGCGTCTGCGGCGAGGCCTGGGTCCTGGACAAGATCACCGACCGCTTCTCCTATCAGGTGCATCACGTGCCGCATCTGCCCGATGTGCAGATCGTCGACTTCCAGCGTATCCACCAGCATCGCTATCTGCCGGCCGACGACACCTGGCCGATCGGCCGCCGTTATTGCGGTGCCACCGTCAGCCTCTCCGACGGCCGCGCCCGCACCATCTGGTACCTGATCGAAGAAGGCCAGGGCTTTGCCTCGATCGGTGACAATGTCGAATTCTGCGTCTCGGGCTTCGACCGTTGGATGGTCTATAACGGCCGCTGCCGCGTCCTGCGCTGATCGCGCACTCGCTGATTCCGACTTTTTAGCACCGGCCACCTGATCGACCGTCACCGTTTCCATGCGGCGCAGCATTCGCGGGAAGCGCGATCTGCTGTCACGAGTTTGCGGGAAAACAGCACTACATGGATTCGCTTGTTTATACTGTTGCTCTCGGCGCGGTCGTTGCTGGCTTCGTCCAGGGGCTGTCAGGGTTCGCCTTCAGTCTGGTTGCCATGTCGTTTTGGGTTTGGACCGTTGAGCCCCAGCTTGCTGCTGCCATGGCGGTCTTTGGGGCGCTCACCGGCCAGATCATCGCTGCCGTCACCGTCCGCCGCGGTTTCGACCTCAAGCTTCTGCTGCCCTTCCTGATCGGCGGGGCCATAGGGATTCCGGTCGGTGTCGCCGTCCTGCCCTTGCTGGATGTGCAGTTGTTCAAGTTGGTCTTCGGTGCGCTGCTGGTCGTTTGGTGTCCCTTGATGCTCTTTGCGCGTCGCCTCCCTCCCATCACGGTCGGAGGTCCTGTTGCAGACGGTGCGATAGGTTTGGTCGGCGGCATCATGGGTGGGCTTGGCGGCTTCACCGGCCCGGTCCCAACGCTGTGGTGCGTGCTGCGCCAATGGGAAAAGGACAGGCAGCGCATTGTCATCCAGAATTTCAACCTTGTGACCCTCTCCATGACGATGGCCGCCTATCTTGCGGCCGGAAAGATCAAGCTCGAAATGCTGCCGATGTTTGCCGTCGTCGCGCCGGCGATGTTGATACCGACACTGCTTGGCGCGAGACTCTACATCGGCGTTAGCGAGGCGACTTTTCGAAAGATCGTCCTCACGCTCTTGGCCGCATCAGGTGCAGCATTGTTGGCATCGTCCTTGCCGCACCTCATGAGCCGGTTTTGAACGACACACAGAAATCCCCGACTTCCGCCGTGCCATGCGCTATCGACCGATGCGGCCCGCTCCCGATAGGTAGGCGCAGATCAGTTCGACGAGTTGCTTTTGCAGCTCCGGCGCGGCGAGCATGTTCCGGCGTGCCGCGTTGTGGATCACACCTTCGATCGCCGACGACAGCACGCCCGCCACGGTCTCTATGTCGATGCCTTTCCTTGGCTTGCGATAGGCGGCGACGGCAGTCGCATAATGATTGAGGTATTGTGTTTGGAACGACGCATGGGCGGCCCTGGAGCGGCGATCGCCCGGCGCCTCATCGAGCAGAACCTGGTGTAGTGTCGGGTGAATGCTGTGCGCCGCGATCATGCCGTGCACCAGCTCCTGCGCGAATTTCCTGAGCGGCTTTTGGTCTTCCGCCGAATCGTGAATGACCGACAGCACATGATCGAAGTGACGGCGCCGGACGGCTTCGAGAAGGGAAAGCTTGTCGGGAAAATACTGGTAGAGCGTGCCGATGCTCACACCTGCCGTCTCGGCAACCTTGTTGGTGGTGAAGCCGGCCCAGCCTAGCCCGCTCAGAACATGAGCCGCCGCGTCGATGATCGCCTCGACGGTTGCCCTGGAACGCGCCTGGCGCGGCTGCTTGCGCATGCGCGAATGCGGTTTTGCAATGCGAGTAGACACGCCCGCCCATTCTCCTGAAAATATAAACAACATACTCGCATTTCCGAAAAAGGACACTGGCCATGAGTGCGCTCGCTCTGCTTCGCAGCCTGTTTGCCTATCAGGCCTGGGCCAATGACGAACTGCTGGAAAAGCTGGCGAGTCTCGACCCGCATGTTCACGACAAGCAACGGCAGGCCGTGATACGGCTCGTCGATCACAGCCATGTGGTTTCGCGGATATTCTCGGCGCACTTGGTTGGTGCAAGCCATGGCTACTCCGCCGACACCACCGAGGACACGCCGGCGTTCGACGAACTTCGCGCCGCGGTCGCGGCGACCGATCGCTGGTATCTCGATTATCTCGAAACCGTTTCGTCGCGGCAGCTGTCCGAGCCTGTCGCATTCGTGTTCACCGACGGGGATAAGGCATTGATGTCGCGACAGGAAATGCTGACCCACATCGTACTGCACGGCGTCTATCATCGCGGTGAAGCGGGGCGCATCCTGGCGCAGATTTCCGTCATGCCGCCATGGGATACCGTTGCCGTCCATCTCCACAGGGCCGAGCCTTCGCGCCGGCTGCAGATGAGCCGTGAGCCGCTCGGCGCCTGAGCGGCCAAGCGCTTTCGATCACGCGGTCGGCTCGACCGGATCTATCGAGCGATATCCTCTTCTCAGAAATGCGAGCTATCTGCTCACTTTCATCGCGTCGTGCAAGATAGTGCAGCGGCGTGCTCGGCGCGTTGCTTCCTACTTACCTGTAGTTTATCTTTTCGGACAAGACGAGGCGGGCGACCGCCTTCGTTCTTGACAATGTTCGCGCTGAGCGTCGGACGTTGAAGCGCAAAGCTGGGCGAAAAGGTCCTGAGCTTGACGAGAAGACCGGTCGAGATAGAGCGACCAGAATTTCTGTCGCAGAACTTCGCTGCGGGGCACAAAGATTCGCAACCGATTTTCGCGCCGGTAAAATGGTCGCCCGCTCGCCGTAACCGAAACTTAAGCTGCAAAAATCATTCTAATGCTTCGCTGGCTAGCAAGCCGCGAGTCAGATATGCAATGCGCGCCGGGTCAATAACGGCCGTCGGCACAACGGAAGGGGCATGATATGGCTAAGCAGTCATCCAAAGCGCCGGCATCCAAGGCACCGGCAAAGTCACCGGCAAAGAAAGCACCAGCAAAAGCAGCCGCGGCAAAGGCCGCAACTGCTGTGAAGAAAGCAGCACCCGCTGCGAAAGCGAAGGCCGCTGCGCCTAAGGCAAAAGCAGCGCCGGCCAAAAAGCCGGCCGCCAAGGCCGCGGCAAAACCAGCCGTAAAGAAAGCAGCACCGGCCAAGGCCAAGGCTGCACCGGCAAAGAAGGCGGCACCGGCCAAAAAGCCGGCTGCAAAGGCCGTGGCGAAGCCCGCTGCGAAGAAGGCAGCACCGGCAAAGGCCGCCGCTGCGAAATCTTCTGCGGCAGTGAAGAAGGCAGCGCCCGCGGCCAAGCCGAAGGCAGCGCCCGCAAAGGCGAAGGCCAAGAAGTAGTCGCGGTCCTGCTACCGCTGGGGACAGTACTCAAGACAGCCAGGGCGGGATGCCGGACAGGCGCCTCGCTTCTTGGTTGACGGTCGGGCAGGACGAGAAAGAGGCGGGAGGAAGACGTCTTTTCGCAACTCCCAGGACTTCGCCATGCGGCGAAGTCCGGTGGGATGTTCGTGGCTGCCGAAAACCAACCTTCGGTGCAAGGCCGAGTTGGTAGTTGCTCGGATCTGGATTGTCCGACCTGCTCGCGTCTGCCGCCGCTCCTCCGGCTCATCGCATCCGAACGCGACACTATGGCTGCACGCTGGCGGCGCGGTTTTCCGCCTCTGGCCGTTGATGAACCCTGCATGATCGGTCAACAGTGCCCGCGCACGAGCCCCTGTCGGAATCGATTTTCGGTAAGGGTCATGCGCGAAGTCACAATGCTACCGCGTCCTTTTGCGCGTCCAACAGGGCAAATGGAGCTGTAGCCGGCAAACAGGAATCGACAATGCCCAGACTGCTCTACGCGTCTACTTCCCCCTACAGTTCCAAGGTGCGCATGGCAGCACTTCATGCCGGCATTGCGGTTGATCTCGTGCCGATAAAGACCGAGGAAAGGCCGGCCGAACTGATCGGCGCCAATCCGCTCGGCAAGATCCCGGTGCTGGTGCTCGATGACGGCCGCTCAGTCCACGACAGCCGCGCCATCACCCAGCATCTCAACCGGATGTCGAAGAACGCATTGTTTCCGCGCAATCCCGATAAGCGCCTCGAGGCGGAGGTGCTGGAGGCATTGGCCGACGGCATCTGCGACTGCGCGCTGTCGATGGTCTATGAGCGGCGCACGCGGCCGGAAGAGATGGTCTACCAGCCTTGGCTCGAGCGCCAGTGGACGAAGATTTCGGCGGCACTCGATCTGCTCAACGCCAACCCGCCGAAGCTGCCGAAGAAAATCACCCTAGGCCAGATCGCATTGCGCGCCTGTCTCGGCTATCTCTCGCTGCGCTTCGCTGGAAAATGGGAAAAGGGCCGCGGCCGGCTGACGCGCTGGGCGGCACGCTTCGACGAGAAGTTCCCGGAGCTGAAGCCCGCCATCCCGGCTTGAGGGCGGGCGGCCTTAAGCCGTGCCACAAAAAAAGCCGGGCGCGAGGCCCGGCTTTTTCGTGTCGTGGCTTGGACGACTTAGAACTTCATACCGACGCCGAAAGTGACGCGATTGTCGGTCGACTTGACCTTGCCGATACCGTCGAAGTCCTTCCTGCCGAAGTCGGTGTAACGATACTCGACACGGCCGAACACATTGTCGGTGATCTTGATGTCGGTACCCACGCCGGCCGTCCAGCCAAACTGCGTGTTGGTGTCGCTGACGCCGGCCGCTTCAATCTTCTGGTTCTTCAGCGCGCCACCGGCGGTGCCGTAGAGCAGGATGTCCGGGGTGACGGCATAGCCGAGGCGGGCACGCAGCGAGCCCTCGAAGCCACCCTTGGCCTCGATGCCGGCATCGTCGCCCTTGACGCCGTTGTAGCCGATGTCGGCTTCGGCACCGTAGACGAAGTTCTCCTGCTGCCAGTTATAGCCGCCGAAGACGCCGCCGACAAAACCCTTGGTGTCGACGTCGACGCCAATATCTTTGGCTTTGGCATGGCCGGCGAAGCCGTAGCCGACGCTCACACCGGCATAGGGACCGGCCCAGGATGCGACCGGAAGTTCTGCAATCGGGGCAGGTGCCGGCGGCTCTTCCTGAACCACGTCCGCGGCATAGGCAGTTCCGCCGAGGGCGAACAGCCCAAACGCCACCGCCAGCGGTCGCGCAAATTTAAGATTGGCTTGCATTGTTCTTTACTCCTTAAGCCACAGGACACAGGCTTGTTTTTCATGAGCGCCCTCAACCCGTCCGGGGGATGAAACGGATCCGGCGTTCAACGGTTGCAAATGTCGTGTCGAAATGCGGCTGAAGCGAACCTGAACTTGGGTCATTCCCTGGCACGAATGAGGCAGAACCTTGACGTTGCATCTTCGCAACAGCGAATGTCAGCAGGTTCGCCGTGCTGCACTGCACACGGCTTGGTATAAGGGCTCCAGCGCCCTATATTGCGGACGGGCTGGCCCGAATTCCGGTCGAGCCAGAACGCCCACCGGCCACTTTGCCACAATCTTGCCCCAGGTGGAAATGGGATTTAACGCTTGGCGGGCCATAATTTGCCGGCGCTATCCCGGCAGGTCGGAATCGGCATCGGATTAAGGATTGACAGATGAGCAAGCTCGCCGCGACGGCACTGGTGACGGGCGGGGCGAAGCGGATCGGCAGGGCGATCGTCGAAGATCTTGCCGCGCATGGTTTTGCCGTCGCCATTCACTGCAATCGCTCGCTGGCCGAGGCGGAGGCACTGGCGGCCGAAATCAACAGTGGTCATTTTGGTCGACATGGCCGGGCGGCTGTGATTGCTGCCGACCTGACCGACATGGACGCCGTCGGCAACCTTGTCGGCCGCGCGGCGGCGGCGCTCGGGCCGGTGTCGCTGCTGGTCAACAACGCCTCGCTGTTCGAGCACGACAGCATTGAGGATTTCGACTGGCCGGCCTGGGATCGCCATTTCGCCGTGCATGTCAAGGCGCCGGCGCTGTTGGCGCAGACTTTCGCGCGGGCCTTGCCGCAGAACAGTGAGGGGTTGATCGTCAACATGATCGATCAGCGCGTCTGGCGGCCGACGCCGCGTTATTTTTCCTATGCGCTGTCGAAGTCGACGTTGTGGGCGGCGACCGAGATGATGGCCCAGGCGCTGGGGCCCCGCATCCGCGTCAACGCCATTGGTCCTGGCCCGACCTTGAAGAACACGCGCCAGCACGACAGCGATTTCGATGCCCAGATTGCCGGCCTGATCCTGAAACGCGGCCCGGAATTGCCGGAATTCGGTGCCACTATCCGTTATCTCTGGGCGGCACGCTCGGTCACCGGCCAGATGATCGCGCTTGACGGCGGCCAGCATCTTGCATGGCAGACGCCCGATGTGACAGGCATGACGGAATGAGCCCCATGGACCAGAAACACAAAACGCGCGGTGGCGCCGACGACCTGCCGCCCGAAATCGACCTCGAGGACGAGGCGGCCGAGGAAGTCGTCGAGCCTGCGGCCAGCGGTCCGGACGTCACCTTCACCGCCATCGACTGGGCGCCGCATGCCGGCGACGCCGACGGCATGGTCGGCGCCGAGGTGATTCAGACGCTGGTCAAACGGCTGCCCAATGCGCCCGGCGTCTACCGTATGATGAATGCCACCGGCGACGTGCTCTATGTCGGCAAGGCACGCAGCCTGAAGAAGCGGGTCACCAGCTACGCGCAAGGCCGGTTCCACACCAGCCGCATCGGCCGCATGGTGCGCGAGACGTCGACGATGGAGTTCGTCGTCACCCGCACCGAGATCGAAGCGCTGCTGCTTGAAGCCAACCTCATCAAGCGCTTGCGGCCACGCTTCAATGTGCTGATGCGCGACGACAAGTCGTTCCCCTATATCCTGTTGACCGGCGATCATGTCTCGCCCGGCATCTACAAGCATCGCGGCGCGCGCTCGCGCAAGGGCGATTATTTCGGCCCCTTCGCCTCGGCCGGCGCCGTCGGCCGCACCATCAACTCGCTGCAGCGCGCCTTCCTGCTCAGGAGCTGCACCGACTCCTTCTACGAGAACCGCACCCGGCCTTGCCTTTTGTTCCAGATCAAGCGCTGCGCCGGCCCGTGCACCGGCGAAATCTCGCATAGCGACTATGCAAGGCTTGTCGCCGAGGCGAAGGATTTTCTCTCCGGCCGCAGCCAGAAGGTGAAGACGGAGATCTCCGCTGCCATGCAGCAGGCTTCGGAAAACCTCGATTTCGAACGCGCCGCCATCTATCGCGACCGGCTGGCGGCGCTGTCGCATGTGCAGAGCCATCAAGGCATCAATCCGCAGACCGTCGACGAGGCCGATGTCTTCGCTATCCATCAGGAGGGCGGCCAGGTCTGCATCCAGGTGTTCTTTTTCCGCACCGGCCAGAACTGGGGCAACCGCGCCTATTTTCCCAAGGCCGATCCGGCGCTCGAAGCCGGCGAGGTGCTGGGGTCGTTCCTGGCGCAGTTCTACGACGACAAGCCGACGCCGCGCACCATCCTGTTGTCGCATGGCGTCGAGGACCAGGAATTGCTGGCGGAGGCGCTCTCCACCCGCGCCGGCCGCAAGGTGTCGATCTCCGTGCCGCAGCGCGGCGAGAAGAAGGACCTGACCGACAATGCGCTGCAGAATGCGCGCGAAGCGCTCGGCCGGCGGCTCGCCGAAACCTCGACCCAGGCGCGGCTGCTCACTGGCTTTGCCGAGACCTTCGGCCTGGAAAAACCGCCGGTGCGCATCGAGGTCTATGACAACTCGCACATCATGGGCACCAACGCCGTCGGCGCCATGGTCGTCGCCGGGCCGGAAGGTTTTGTGAAGAACCAGTATCGAAAGTTCAACATCCGCTCGACCGAGATCACGCCGGGCGACGATTTCGGCATGATGCGCGAGGTGATGCAGAGGCGCTTTTCGCGGCTGTTGAAGGAACATGGCGATGCCCCGCAAACCGGCGGCGCGGGCGAGGCGGGCCCTACCGAACCGGGCGACGATATCGAGGTCGCGGGCGGCTTTCCCGCCTGGCCCGACGTCATCCTCATCGACGGCGGCCAGGGCCAGATGACGGCGGTGCACAAGATCCTCGCCGATCTCGGCATAGAGGACCGCGTGGTGGCCATCGGCATCGCCAAGGGGCAGGACCGCGATGCCGGCCGCGAACGCTTCTTCGTCAAGGGCAGGGTCCCATTCTCGCTGCCCGTACGCGATCCGGTGCTCTATTTCGTCCAGCGGCTGCGCGACGAGGTCCATCGTTTTGCCATCGGTTCGCACCGCGCCCGCCGCAAGAAGGAGATGGTCAAGAGCCCGCTCGACGAGATCAGCGGCATCGGCCCCGGCCGCAAGCGCGCGCTGCTGATGCATTTCGGTACGGCCAAGGCGGTCAGCCGCGCCGCCGTCGAGGACCTGATCAAGGTCGACGGCATTTCCGAGCAGGTGGCGAAATTAGTCTATAATCATTTTCACGAGAGCTAAGACCTATTGCCGATATTTCGGCTGGCTAATCGATTCTGGCCTGTTGACCCCCCACATTCGCTTCTGATTTGACTAAGCAGGCAGAAAGAGTTCCCAAAACATGTCCCAGCGCGCGTTCAACCTGCCCAACATGCTCACTTACGCCCGCATCCTGGCGGTGCCGCTGGTCGTGCTGTGCTTTTTCCTGGAGGGGCATCTGAAATCGAGCGACTTCGCCCGCTGGTCGGCGCTCATCATTTTCCTGCTCGCCTCGATCACCGATTACTTCGACGGCTATCTGGCCCGCGCCTGGCAGCAGACCTCCAACATCGGCAAGATGCTCGACCCGATCGCCGACAAGCTGCTGGTCGCCACTTGCCTGCTGCTGCTTGCCGCCGATACCGATCGTCATGCCGGCATCGCCGGCTGGTCGCTATGGGCGGCGATCATCATCCTGTGCCGCGAGATCCTGGTTTCGGGCCTGCGCGAATATCTGGCGGCTTTGAAGGTCTCGGTGCCGGTGACGCAGCTCGCCAAATGGAAGACCACCATCCAGATGATCGCCATCGCCTTCCTGCTGGCGGGACCCGCCGGCGACAAGATCTTCCCGCTGACCACCCAGACCGGGCTGGTGCTGCTGTGGATCGCCGCCCTGGTGACGCTCTACACCGGCTACGACTATTTCCGCGCCGGCCTCAAGCACATCATGGATGAATAAAATGTCGACGAAGCTCATCTATTTCGCCTGGGTGCGCGAGCGGATCGGCAGACCGGAGGAAGAGGTCGAACTGCCGGCCGGCATCGAAACGGTCGCCGACCTGTTGCGCTGGCTGAAATCACGCGGCGAGGAGTACGAGAACGCGCTGCAATATCCTGACGTGATCCGCGTCGCCATCAACCAGGAACATGTCGAGCACCGCGAGAAGATTGCCGGCGCGCGCGAGATCGCGCTGTTCCCGCCGATGACCGGTGGCTGAACCATGTCCGCGGTGGTGCCTGTCGTGCGCATCCAGGCGGAGGATTTCGACGTCGCCGCCGAGATCGCCAGGCTGACCAGGGGTCGCAACGACATCGGCGCTGTGGTGACCTTCTCCGGCCTTTGCCGCGACGAGCAAGGCAGGCTATCCGCGCTCGAGCTCGAACATTATCCCGGCATGGCCGAAGCCGAGATATCCCGCATCGCCGGCGAGGCAATCGAGCGCTGGCCGCTGCAGGGGCTCACCGCGATCCATCGCCACGGCAAGATCGCGCCGGGCGAAAACATCGTCCTGGTGGTGGCCGCTTCCGCCCACCGGCAGGCGGCGTTCGAGGCCGCGAATTTCCTGATGGACTATTTGAAATCACGGGCGCCTTTCTGGAAAAAGGAACACCATAGCGACGGTTCCGAGGGCGGCTGGGTCGATGCCAAGGAGGCCGACGACAAGGCGGCGAGCCGCTGGAAACGAGACTGACCAGGCGTTCCGCGAGCCCTCAACCTTTGTCAGTGCCGATCAGATGGTCGAGCGAAATCCGGCCGGGTCCCCAGGCCATGATGCCAAGCGCCATCGCCGCCCAGGTAATGTGCAGCGGCCAGCCGTCCGGCACGGTGAGCTCGATGACCAGCGTCATCACCAGCAACCCGAATGCCGCCAGTCGCGTCGCCAGGCCGAAAACAAGGAGAACTGGCAACACGATCTCTGCTGACCCTGAGGCGAACGCCACCAGCCCAGGTGCCGGAAAATCGTAAGGGCCGCCCGGCAGATGCAATTTGAGTTCCGAGCTGAAAAGCAGCACGGCGACATCGTTCAACTGTAGAAAACCGTCCCATTTGTTGACGCCGGACCGCCAGAACGGGACGGCGAGGCCGCAGCGCAGAACAAGCTGCGTCAGCGATGGCGTCGCGATCGTGCGCAGGGCGACATTCAGCCTTTCGACGAGAGCGGCGACCCCTCGCGGTTCGGTGCTCGCGTTCTGTCCATCGCTCATCGTGCTCACCTTTCGTGATGTGCCGTCGTGAAGGCTCCCGCTTCCAGCACGCCGGCAATGTTGGCGGAAAGCTCGAATTCGGCACTCTCCGCAAATGCCGCCGCGGCCGCCGCGCCGAGCGCCTCGCCCGCGATCAGATGCGAGACAAACACTGCGCCGCCGGGCGGCAGGTGGCGGACGAAGACCTCGAGGCCGGGCCGCGTGACCAGCGCATCTTCGGCGCCCGTTGCCCGGATCGGCCCAACAGGAGCCTCGTTCCGGTTTGCCGCGAAGACCGTGACTGCCGGGAACCGGGAGCGCGCGACCCGCGTCGCCGGATGCGGCCGCAGCACGGTATCGGCAAGCCTCTCGCGAGCGATCGACGCCAGTGCCTCAGCCGACAGCGCCTCCGCGTCGGCGGCATGATAGGCGTCGAGCCAAGCCCGCTCGATGCGCGCCACGTCGGCCAGCCACGGCATCGACTGCGCGTATTCGTAGCGCTCGATGAAATCGGGAAAGTCGCGGCCATATTCGAATAGAAGCGGCGAGGTAGGTGGCGTTTCGCGGATGTGAAATCGCGCCATCGCGCGAAAGAAATCCGGGCCGGTGATGCGCAGCGTCGCTGGAAAGCTGGCGGCCAGCGCATCGATCAGGCTGACCGTGACGTTGTTGCGGTAGACGGCATATCGCTTGACCGCAGCCTTCCCGTTCGGCCCCGAGACAGAGTCAGGCGGGGCACGGTCAGGATCGAGCAAACCGGCGGTGAATGCCGCAGCATAATCAAGCCGGCGGCCGAGATCGCCCGACTGGAGCTCATCCTGCGGCATGGGCTTTTCCGAAATCGGCATGACGGTCGAGGATGGCTTGGGCGGCGGCTGCCTCCGCCTTGAGCACCGGCCACTCGGGGATGTCGCTGTCCCATTCGATCAGCGTCGGCAGTGGTCCGCATCGGCCGATGACGATATCGAAAAGCGTCCACACCGCGTCGGCAACCGGGCCGTCATGGCTGTCGATGAGCAGCAGGTCGCCCTCGTCGTCCTTCTGCCTGGCGTGCCCGGCCAGATGGATTTCGCCGACATGCTCGAGCGGGAAATCCGCGAGGTAGGAAAGGCCCGAATAGCCGTGATTGGTGGCCGAGACGAAGACGTTGTTGACGTCGAGCAGCAGGCCGCAACCGCTACGCCGAACCAGCTCGCGGATGAAATCCGTCTCGCTCATCGTCGATTCCGGAAAAAGCACATAGGTCGAAGGATTCTCGAGCAGGATCGGGCGGCCGACCGTGCCCTGCACCTCGTCGATGTGATCCGCCACGCGCGAAACCGTTGCCGGCGTGTAGGGCAGGGGAAGCAGGTCGTTGTAATAGGTGGTGTCGTGCGTCGACCAGGCGAGATGCTCTGAAACGAGCGCCGGCTCGTAGCGATCGACCAGCGCCTTGAAACGACCGAGATGCGCCTTGTCGAGCGGCTGCGGGCCGCCGATCGACATGCAGACGCCATGCAACGAGACGGGATAGTCGCGGCGGATGCGGGCGAGCGCGTCGTGCGGCGGGCCGCCGGCGCCCATGTAGTTTTCCGCATGAACCTCGAAGAAGCCGCTTTGGGGGCCGTCGCCGAGGATTGCGGATAGATGCTCATGCTTGAAACTGGTGCCGGCAAGCCCGGCGACAGGGTGCGCCGGAAAGCGCGAGGCCTTCGACATGCGGGATGCTGGACGGCTCGGTCCGTTCATCGTCATCGCCGCTTTCCGGGCAGGGCACATCGCTTACGATGGGACGTCGCGGGTCAGCTCGGTGGGTGAGCCCTTGCGGCCGCCGGGTAGGTCCATCGTCGTGCAGGTGCCGCCGTCGACGAACTTCCAGGCGTTGCCTTGATAGTCGACGGTCGAGGTGCCTTGGCAGGTGGTCCCCGGGCCTGCCTTGCAGTCGTTCTGTCCCTTCAAGGCGACGCCAAAGCACTTCTCCTTGCCGGCGTCCATCGCTGCCTTGACCTGTGCCTCGGTCAGCGGCGCGGCCGTCGCAAAAGAAGCAAGAGCCGTGGCAACTGCGCTGGCCAGTAAGGCCGCACTCACGGTTGATCTCGTTGACATGATTTCACCTCCGGTTGGGTTTCAGGCGCATTCTCCTCAGCGCGCATTGGTCAGTTCGGTCCGGATGCCCGCCGTGTTACGTCTGTTGGAACACGAATTCGTGATCGCCGGAGGCTTGGCCGAGCGTGGCCCGAACAGAGTTTGCAGAGCGGCCGAGGAGGCGGACGACAAGGCGGCGGGCCGCTGGAAGCAGCCGCCGGCCAAATAAATCCCAGCGACAGCCATGCCCATACCCCGCCAGCCATTCATTGACCGCAATCCTGCGAGACTTTGGCTGGAAGGGGAGAAGGATCATGCTGGACAGGATCGCCGAATTCTTCATCTTCGGACTGGTGCCGCTGGCCGTCGGCATACTTGCCGCTCCGGATCGTTCCGTGGCTGCCGAAAAGACCCTCAAGGGCGAGGTGATGTATCGCGAGCGCATCGCGCTGCCGCCCAATGCCGTGCTTTCCGTGCAGCTTGCCGACGTGTCGCTGGCCGACGCGCCGGCCGCAATCATCGGCGAGCGCAAGGTGGTGCCGGCCGGGCAGGTGCCGATCAAGTTCGAGATCAGCTTCGATCCGCGGGTGATCCGGCCTGATATGACCTATGCGCTGCAGGCGCGCATCACTGTCGATGACCGGCTGCTGTTCGTCACCGATACGCGCCATCAGGTCGACCCGCTCAGCGACGCGCCACAAACCATCATGCTGAAAATGGCGGCGCCGGACGACGAGCCGGCGGCAGCTTCCGTGTTCGGCCAAAGCTGGCTTGTCGAATATATCGACGGCATCGGCGTGATTGCCGAGCCGCGGGCGACATTCCGCATCAGCGAAGCCGGCAAGGCCGGCGGCAGCGGCCCTTGCAACGTCTATTTCGCCACCGCCAAGGTGGACGGCTCGACGATCGCCGTCAGCGACATCGGCTCGACCTTCAAGGCCTGCGCGCCTCAGGTCATGGCAGAGGAAAAGGCGCTGTTCGAGGCGCTGGCCAAGGCAGCGTCCTACCACGTCGACGCCGGCAAGCTTGTCATTGCCGACAGAGACGGCCGCGACATCCTGCGCTTCAACGCCGCGAGCTAGCGCTTGGTCCGTGCCGACTGGCCGCCCGCGCGGCAGCCGCATGCCGATCACGTTGTGTTTCAGCGGGAATAGGCCGAGCAGGGGGTCCGTTAGTTCTTCATAAGATGGCGGGTAAGGCAAAAGGGACGTTTGTCCCTTCGTTGAAGCCGCCAGAATGGCTGCGGCTCGTTCTGGCCACTCAAAGGAGTCCAGACATGAAAACGCACACACTTATCCTTGCCGCCACCGGTGCATCGCTCCTTGCCTTTACCGGCCTTGCCAAGGCGGACGACCATCTCGTCAATGCTCTTGACCACGGTCTCAAAGCGGACAGCCAACCGTTCCAGACCAACAAGGCCGGCCATAGCGGCGATCTCGCGCCGGGGCAGGGCAGCCCGTTTTCAGGTGAAGAGACCAAGACCCCGTCCACCGACACGCCGGCGGCGAATGAACATGCGAACGTGAAGGAACGCCAGGCGAAATAGACTGCAGAACCCGCCGCTAGGGGGCGGCGGGCGACATACATCCTACCGGCGAGGCCGCATCCACGATGCATTCTCAATTCGGCGCGAGTTTGAATACCGCGCCATAGTGATAGGGCGGCACATCAACCAGCTCGGCGAGCTTGAACCCGCTGGCTTCCACCGCCGCGGTGGTCTGTTCGGGTGACAGCCTCAGCTCGGTCTTTGGCCCGCGCGGCTCGCCCAGGACCGTGGTTTGCTCGCGCGGATACTGGTGCCAGTTGACGATGGCAAAACGACCGGCAGGACCAAGTGTCGTCCGCACGGCGCGGGCAAGGCGCGGCCGGTTCGGGACGCCATGGAAAGCGTTGGCCATGAAAACGAAGTCGACGGTTTGAGGCACCAGCCCGGCAAGCTCATAGGCGTCGCCCGCCACAAACTCGCAATTGCTCGCGCCTACTTCGGTCAGCCGCCGCCTGGCGACCTCGAGCATATCTGCATCGATGTCGATGGCGATTACATGACGCGCGACCCTGGCGATTGGTATCGTGAACCAGCCGTCGCCGCAGCAGAGATCGACCACGTCCGTGCCGGGCTTCATGCCTACTGCCGCCAGGACGCTGGCAGGCTCGGGCCACAGCGCTTCCCACCAGCCGCTGGTTGGCATTTCGGTGCCCTGGAAGAAGCCGGGAATGGTGCTGGTCATGGCCTGGTCGGCTCCATTGTCGGGACCGCCTTTGATCCGCCACTCCGAGCTTAACGCACCCGTGACCCGTCGAGGAGCCTGAAGCTGAAAATGTTCGCTAACAAAAAAGGCCGGCGTTGTGCCGGCCTTTTGATGGGGTTCTGGATGCCGGCTCAGCCGACGATCTCGGTGTCCGAGAACCAGTATTTGATCTCCTGCGCGGCGGTTTCCGGCGCATCGGAACCGTGCACGGAATTCTCGCCGATCGACAGCGCGTGCAGCTTGCGGATGGTGCCTTCGGCGGCGCTTGCCGGATTGGTGGCGCCCATCACTTCGCGGTTCTTGGCGATGGCGTTCTCGCCTTCCAGTACCTGCACGACCGTCGGGCCCGACGACATGGACTCGACCAGCTCGCCGAAGAACGGACGCTCCTTGTGGACGGCATAGAAACCTTCCGCTTCGCGGCGGCTCATCCACACCCGGCGCGAAGCGACGACGCGCAGGCCGGCATCTTCCAGTATCTTGATGATGGCGCCGGTGAGATTGCGACGGGTCGCGTCCGGCTTGATCATGGAAAAGGTGCGTTCGAGCGCCATGGGATCGTCCTTGTGATGGAGAATGGAATTGAGGGTGGCGGGCTCTATACAAGCCGCCCGCCGCCTTGCCAAGGGGACGCCGGCCCGGCGCGCATTTCTGCGCCGGGGCGGCGGACTTTCAAGTCGAACCATGCCGCCGCTCCACCTTTTTGCTGAGCATCGGATTTCCCGAAAACCGGTGGGTCGATCAACTGGCCGCCCTATAGCGCGTCGTCGTCAGCCTGAGACTACGTCGTCATAACTGCATCTCGATCGTCAGGTTGGCCGTGTCGCCAGCCCCGAGGCCTTCGCGGACCCGCACCGCGGTCTTGATCGGCAAGAGCAGCCTGCCGGATTTCTTGTCGGGAAACAGCGATGTCCGCCATCTGGTCTGGCCGATGACGGCTTCCACGCCAAGCGAACCCCAGGGTCGTGCCATCCCCATCATCGCCGTCTTGATCCGGGTCCCAAGCTCCGGCGGCAGCGTCACGAAATGCCAGCCGCCCTTGCCCGGATAGACCCAGATCTCGGCCTGCATGTCATAGCGGAACATTTCTATGCCCTTCCTCAGGTAAGGCCGTCATGACTGGCTTTGCCATGCTGCCTTGTTGGCGATGCTGACGATCGGCGAACCATCGATGATTTCCACAGCCCTGCGGGGGAAAGCCATTCTTCCCTGCAAAGAGGATGGCAGCGCCGCCATTGCACTATCGCCTTGTTACGATAGACGGCCGCCGCGTTTCCCAGCCTTCCCGTTCCAGTTCCGGCACGCTGTGGTTCTCGCTGGCGTAGCCGATGCAGAAGTAACCGATCAGCGTCCACTCCGGCGGCACGTCCAGGATCGTCGCCATCTCGGCCGGATCGAGGATCGAGACCCAGCCCATGCCTATTCCTTCGGCGCGTGCCGCCAGCCACATCGTGTGCACCGCCATGACAGCGGAGTAGTCTATGGTGGCTGGCATGGTCAGGCGTCCGAGCCCATGCCCTTGCTCGGTTGCGCGGTCGGCGAAAACCGCAAGCTGGCAGGGCGCCTCGTTCAGCCCGGCAAGCTTCAGGCGTCCATAGAGCGCGGCGCGTTCGCCGCAAAAATTTGCGAGTGCCTCCGCGTTGCAGCGCTCGAAGCATGCCCTGACGGCGGCGCGGCGTGCTTCGCTCTCGACGATGACGAAGCGCCAGGGCTGGCTCAGCCCGACGGACGGCGCGGCGCCGGCAAGCTCGAGCAGGCGCTCCAGCGCCCCTTCGGGGAGCGGCGTCGGCTCGAACCGCCTGACATCGCGCCGCCACAGGAAAAGATTGGCGAGCCCGGCGCGAAAGTCGGCCGGGAACTCTGGGTTTGTGGTCATGGCGCGCTGCCTTTGTTGTGGTTGCCCGGTTCGCCGGACTTCGTCTTGTTTGCTTCGATCCGGGCAGTGATGAGGCGCCTCAAGCGACACTTCGTCTACCCGCATTGTCGCGTTTCGCCGGGCGCGAATTCTAATGCATGTCGCGCCAAAGCATGCCCTCGGGCTTGACCCGAGGGTGTGCAGCGGTTTTGCGGTAACGACATGCATCAAAAAACGAACCTAAAGCGCGCCACATGAGGCCGGTCGAACGCGAGGCGCTTTAGCCGAGGCCGGACGACATCGCCGCGATCTACGCCGTTGGACCTTGATCGGCAAACAAAACCCGCCTCGGCAAGCCGGGCGGGTCGTTGGAGCCAATTAGCACCATAACCAAATTTAGTAGCATAGCTGCCGGCACAAAGCAAGAACAAAATGTGGCGCCGCTGATGAAACTGTCGATTTCAACTCTCGAGTGGGGCGATCGCTGCGGCCGCGACCGTGCGGCCGAGGCCGCCATGCAGATCGAGGCATCGTTCGAACCATTGCGCCACCAAATCGCTGTCGTCGAGTAGCCGGTAGGGCGTGGCGATGCGCGCCCATTGCAGCGCGCCGAAAACGATGTAGTCGGCAAACAGCGGCGACGGGCCGCCGATGAAGGGCTGATAGCCAAGCATCGAGCGGAGCGGCTCCAGCGAGGCGCGGAAGCTGGCGAGCCCGGCGTCGCGGGTGGCGTATACCGCCTCCAGGCGCTTGCCGAAGCGCTGCTCGCGGTTCTGGCGGAAATAGGCGGCGTTCGCCTCGTCCTGCATGGCATGCAGGTCCAGTATCGCCGCGGTGGTGACGTAGGGATGGATGGTCAGCTGCGACCAGCGTTCGATGAAGCGCGCCGTCGCCTTGCCGCCGTCGCCGGAAAACAATGTCGGCCGCTCGGGATAGGCCTCCTCGAGATAGAGCGCGATAGCGAAGGAATCGGCGACCACCGTCTCGCCGTCGCGGATCACCGGAACGAGCTTCGAGACGCCGCCTTCCACCTTCGGCACTTCGAGAAAACGGGTCGGCACGCTGGTGATGTCGAGCCCTTTGTGGGCCAGCGCCATCGCCGCCTTCCAGCAATGTGGGCTGAATGGGCGGGCGGCGTCGCGTCCGACAAGGTCGTAGAGCAGAATGGTCATTGGCGGCAGCGTCCTTGCAGTCTAACTATGCCCGAAACAGACCCGCGCGAAACAGGGTCTCGCAGGTCGAGAGAAGAATGAAACAGCATTTCAGGATGTTTGCGGCCTACAATCAATGGGCTAATGGCCGCATCTACGATGCCGCCGCCGATCTCGACGAGGAAGAGTTCGACCGCAATATCGGCGTCTTCTTCGGTTCGATGATGGGAACGCTCAACCACCTCCTGGCAGCCGACCGTATCTGGATGAAACGCTTCACCGGCGAGGGCGACGCGCCGGCAAAGCTCGACGCGATCCTGCACCGCGCCTTGCCCGGCTTGCGGCTGGCGCGCGAGGCCGAGGACAAACGGATCATCGACTGGGTCGACGGCCTGAGCGACAAGGCGCTGTCGGGCCGCTTCTCCTACATGACCGTCTCCGATATGCGCACCGTCTCGCAGCGGCTGGCGCCGGCGCTCGACCACTTCTTCAACCACCAGACCCACCACCGCGGCCAGGCGCATGCGATTCTGACCATTCTGGGCAAGCCAAGCCTCGGACTGGACCTGACGATGTTCCAGCGCAGCGAGGAGGGCAGGGCTTTCGCTTGAACTTGGGATGGCTGGTGAAGCGGACGGTCGGTAGAGGACGATCCGCCGAGATTGCAAAACGCGCCAAAACATTTTATGGAGCACACGGTCGTGAGGGCGGCCGCTTCAGCAGCATTCAGCAGCAACAGCGAGAATTGGCACGCATGCCCAATGAACCCTTGCGCCTTGTGGCGTTCTTCGCCGTGGTCCTGGCGCTTCTCAACTCAGGTTATTATTTCCACCAGGGCGACATTATCGCGACCATCTATTTCATGATCGGCGCCATTCTTGTGACCGCGGTCACCCGGATGAGCATCAGAAGGCAGCTGATTTAGGACCGATCTCCTTAGCTGGCCGCCATCTCGACGGCTGGTTCGCTCGACTGCGATCGAATTGAAAGCAAAGTCTTAGGACTTCGTTTGCGCTGTTGCTTCAAGGTAGCCGGCTGAAGCAGGAGCACAAGCATGCAGATCGATTTGTCCCCGACGAGCTGGGGCAGGGTCGTGGCGGTTACCGTCGGGGGCACGGCGGTCTGCATTGCAGCCGCGTTCTTCGTCGATTCCTTCAACTTCCCGTATTTATCGCCGGAAGCGCTGTGGCGGGCGCAGCTCACTGACCTGCTGCTGCCGCTTGTCCTGGCCAGCTCGTTCTTCTCTTTCCTGATGTGGAAAATGCGCCAGCCGGCGATCGCGCAGAAGACACTGGCCGTCGTCGCGGCGACCGACAGCCTGACGGCGGTATTCAACCGGGGTGCGTTTTCCATGCTCGTCGAGGCCTATCTCGAACAGGCCCGCAGCCATTCCGTCGTTGATGCCGGCGCCTTGCTGATCGTCGATGCCGACCATTTCAAATCCGTCAACGACCGCCTCGGCCACGACTGCGGAGACCAAGCGCTCAAGCTGATCGCCAGGACAATCCAGGGCCAGCTACGCGGCGCCGATATCGTCGGCCGGATCGGCGGCGAGGAATTTGCGGTTTTCCTTCCCGGCGCAGATCCTTCGCAGTCCTGGCTGGTGGCGGAGACCATTCGCCGACGCGTCCGTGAGGCGGAGTTCTCGCCTGGCGGCCGGCCCTGTCCTCTCTCGGTCAGCATCGGCGGCGTCGCCTTCAGCGGGCCGACCACCTACGCCGAGATGTTCGTGATGGCGGACAAACACCTTTACAAGGCCAAATCGAACGGCCGCGATCAGGTCAGTTTCGAAACCGCGGCAGCGGGCGACCCGCCGGGCGGCGGCCCGATGACGGTCCATTGATGGTCGTTTCTGTCAGGCGGCGTAGCCGCCGAGGCCCCGGGCGACCGGCTTGACCGAGACTGCCGGCTGGGCGGCCGGCCAGAGGATGCCTGCCGTCACCGCGAAGGTGATCAGGGCGTCGCGTGCCGCTTCGGCCGATATCTCGCCGGCACGTGCCGCCTCGCAGGCCTTTACCGCGGCGCCATAGCTCAGCCGCCGGCGCGAAGGCGGGAACTCGGTCAGGAATTCGTGCATCTCGGAGAACGAAGCGATCGTACGCTTGTAGCCGGCGCCAACGGTTAGGGCGACCGGGGTGGAAAACGTCCTGTCGTGCATTCTGGCCTCTCGAATGGGCGGAGGTCACGGCGGACGCCGTTCTCCGGTCTGGGGGTCGGGCAGAAACGCGGATCACGGCGCGAGGTTCCATGTTGCCGGGATTGTTTTTTCGCCGGCTCCGGGAGCGGTCGCCGGGCGAGCAGCGCCAGCGGCGAGGCGGGGTGCCTATTTCCACATGCCGCGCATGCGGGCGCCGAGGTCGACGCGCACCTGCGGCTGGCGGCGCGGATCGTCTCTGGCCTGGACGCTGGCCCATGCCACCTGCTCGAAGGCGCCGAGAATCGAGCGCGGGATGAAGCGCGTGCGCGAGGCATAGACATGGCGGTCGCCGCGCGCCGCCTGGCCGTGGACGAAAAAGCGATGCGGCATGACCAGGTGCAGGCTATCCTTGGCCCGCGTCATCGCCACGTAGAGCAACCGCCGCTCCTCGTCGACGTCCTCCTTGCTGCCGACGCCGAGATCGATCGGGATGCAGCCGTCGACGGTGTTGAGCACGAAGACGTTCTTCCACTCCTGGCCCTTGGCCGAATGGATCGTCGACAGGATCAGATAATCCTCGTCGCGGTGCGGCGGCCCGGCCTCGTCGCTGGTCGCGTCCGGCGGATCGAGCGTCAGCTCGGTGAGGAAGCGCTCGCGCGACGCATAGCCGGAAGCGATCTGCTCGAGCTGCAGGAGATCGGCCCGGCGCGCCGTCGCATCCTCGTGGATGCGTTCCAGATGCGGCTCGTACCAGAGCCTGACCTGCTCGATGTCGGCCGGCCATTTTTGCGCGTCGGCGCGCAAGCCGCAATAGAGCGCGACAAAGCCCGGCCAGTCGTCGGCGGCACGCTGCGGCGGCCGATAGCGGGCAAGCCCCATCGTCTCGTCGAGCGACGTCGCCATCGTCTCGACGATCGCATTGGCGGCCGAAGGGCCGATGCCCGGCAGAAGTTGCAGCACGCGAAAGCCGGCGACGCGGTCGCGCGGGTTTTCGGCGAAGCGCAGCACGGCGAGCATATCCTTGACGTGGGCGGCATCGAGGAATTTCAGTCCGCCGAACTTGACGAAGGGGATGTTGCGGCGCGTCAGCTCGATCTCCAGCGGGCCGCTATGGTGCGAGGCGCGAAACAGCACCGCCTGTGCTTTGAGAACCGTGCCGGCTTCGCGTTCGGTGAGTATCGCCTGGCAGACATAGCTCGCCTGCTCGGTCTCGTCGCGCACGCTCACCAGCTTCGGCTTTTCCGCCGATTTGCGCTCGGTCCAGAGATTTTTGGTGAAACGTTCCGACGCTTCGCCGATTACAGCATTGGCGGCCGCCAGGATCGTCTCGGTCGAGCGGTAGTTGCGCTCCAGCATGACGACTTCCGCCGGCTGCGCGAACTGCTTGGGAAAATCCAGGATATTGCGCACTTCCGCGGCGCGGAACGAATAGATCGACTGCGCGTCGTCGCCGACCACCGTCAGCCCCGATCCGTCGGGCTTGAGCGCCGTCAGGATCGATGCCTGCAGCCGGTTGGTGTCCTGGTATTCATCGACCAGCACATGGTCGAAACGCGCACCCAGATGCGCGGCGATTTCCGGCTCGCCGGCCATCTGCGCCCAGTAGAGCAGCAGGTCGTCGTAATCGAGCACGTTCTGCGCCTGCTTGGCCTCGACATATGTGGCGAACAACTGCTTCAGCTGTTCGGCCCAGCCGGCGCACCACGGGAACACCGAGCCCAGCACCTCGCCGAGCGGCGCCTGTGCGTTGACGGCGCGCGAATAGATCGCAAGGCAGGTGCCCTTGGTCGGGAAGCGGGCTTCGGTCTTCGAAAACCCAAGCTCGTGGCGGGCGAGATTCATCAGGTCGGCAGAATCCTCGCGGTCGTGGATGGTGAAGGCCGGATCGAGACCGATCTCCAGCGCATAATCGCGCAGCAGCCTGGCGCCGATGCCGTGGAATGTGCCGGCCCAGCTCAGCGCATCGGTGATGACGGAAGCATCGCGCCCCAGCACCTCGCCGGCGATGCGCTCGACCCGCTTGGCCATTTCCGCTGCGGCACGGCGCGAAAATGTCATCAAAAGGATGCGGCGGGGGTCGGCACCCCTGACGATCAGATGCGCGACCCGGTGCGCCAGCGTGTTGGTCTTGCCGGAGCCGGCGCCAGCAATCACCAGCAACGGCCCGGCGATCTTGCCGTCGCCATGTTCGACGGCAAGCCGCTGCTCGGCATTGAGCTTCGCCAGATAGGCCGGCTGGAAGGACGAATCACGGGCGGCGAGGTTCATCGCCCATCAAGCATCGTTTCTGCTTTGTTCGCAACGGTTTGCGGAGCCGGAACAGGGCTCGTGAACGAAGAAGCCTAGCGGGCAGGCCTGTCGACTAACGCTCGGGCTCGACGCCCATCCTTGCCGATTGCCGCCGCAGCGCCTCGCGATCGTCCTGTGGCGGCGGCAACAGCAGCGGATCGAAATCGTCGGGCACCTCGTCGATCACGTTCTTGGCGACGCGATAGGCGACATAGACGATTGCCCCGGCGATGAGCAGACGGATCATGCCTTCCTCCATTGATTGTGGAGCAACCGGAGACGCGGCATTTTGTTCCCCGGCTCCTTGGCGAATGCGGGAACGACACCGGCCGCGCAACCAAATCGCCGACGCCTCGTTGTCGGGCGAGAGGAGACTGCGATGAAAAAGCGCTCAATCCTGCTGCTTATGGCAGCTCTGACGGTTGCGGGTTGCGACAACAACATCCAGCCGACCAAAGCCCCCGGCGACACCGTCGAGCAGAACCCGCAGGTCGACAAGAATCCGGTGCCGAAGTCTACGACCGGCGGCGATCAGCCCGGCACGCCGCCGAAACAATGACCGCCTCAAATGCCGTCGGCGCCGGTCAAGGAGGGTGGCCGGCGCCGCTTGGGAGGAAGCTGATGGCGCCGGCCAGGCGGAGATCAGGCCCGCCGCACATCCAAGGATAGCTGAGTCTTTCCGCAGCGTCATGGTCGATAGCGTACAGACGGCACGCCCCTGTGGACAAACGTGTCGGCCACGGCAGCGTTTGTTCATCACATAGTTCGTTCTTCCCATGGAACAAACCAGGCTGCTGCGTGTTTGGATGTCGATCGGACGCTCCCAAGGCCGCCGTTCACGAAAGAACCCGCGATCCTTATCCCCCCTCAGGATCGCGGGTTCTTTTTGCGTTTGCGGGAAGTTGCGGCGCGACAGGCTGACTTGCTTGCTGCCGGTTTTCGCGCCTTATGCGGCGAACCGGGGCTCAAGCCCTTGCGAAGCATGGTTGTCCCGTGCAAAAGCCCGGCCATGCTGATCATCAACGACCTTTCGCTCCGCATGGCCGGACGGCTGCTTCTCGACCATGCCTCACTGACCTTGCCAGCCGGCAGCAAGGCTGGCCTCGTCGGCCGCAACGGCACTGGCAAGACGACCTTGTTCAAGGCGATCACCGGCGATCTCGCCTCCGAGACCGGCTCGATCAGCCTGCCCAAAAACACGCGCATCGGCCAGGTCGCGCAGGAAGCGCCGGGCACCGAGGAGCCGCTGATCGAGATCGTGCTCAAGGCCGACCTCGAACGGAGTGCACTGCTCGAAGAGGAAAAGACGGCGACCGACCCGCACCGCATCGCCGACATCCACATGCGGCTGGCCGATATCGACGCGCACTCGGCCGAGTCACGCGCCGCCACCATTCTCGCCGGCCTTGGCTTCGACGATGCCGCGCAGCGGCGCCCGGCCTCGTCCTTCTCCGGCGGCTGGCGCATGCGCGTCGCTCTGGCCGCCGTGCTGTTTGCCGAGCCCGATCTGCTGCTGCTCGACGAGCCGACCAATTATCTCGACCTCGAAGGCACGCTGTGGCTGGAAAACTACGTGTCGAAATACCCGCACACCGTGCTGCTGATTTCGCACGACCGCGACCTGCTCAACCGCGCCGTCAACTCGATCGTCCATCTCGACCAGAAGAAGCTGACCTTCTGGCGTGGCGGCTACGACCAGTTCGAGCGCCAATACACCGAGCAGCGGGAATTGCAGGAGAAGGGCCGCGTCAAGCAGGAAGCCGCGCGCAAGCATATGGAATCCTTCGTCGAGCGCTTCCGCGCCAAGGCGTCGAAGGCGAGGCAGGCGCAGTCGCGCATCAAGGCGCTGGAGAAGATGAAGCCGATCGCCGCGATCGTCAACGACACGGTGCGGCCGTTCTCCTTTCCGAAGCCGGTGAAGACGGTGGCCTCGCCGATCATTGCGCTCAACAACGTCAACGTCGGCTACACCGAGGGCGAGCCGATCCTGAAGAAGATGACGCTGCGCATCGATGCCGACGATCGCATCGCGCTGCTCGGCGCCAACGGCAACGGCAAGTCGACCTTCGCCAAGCTTTTGGCCGGCCGGCTGAAGCCGGAGACCGGCAGCATGACGGTGGCGCCCGGGCTGAAGGTGGCAATCTTCGCGCAGCACCAGCTCGACGACCTCAGGCCCGACGAAAACGCCTACGAGCACGTCCGCCGGCTGATGCCGGAAGCGCCGGAACCCAAGGTGCGCGGCCGCGTCGCCCAGTTCGGCCTGACCACCGAAAAGATGAACACCGCCGCCAAGGATCTGTCCGGCGGCGAGAAGGCGCGGCTCTTGATGGGCCTGTCGGCCTTCGAGGGGCCGAACCTGTTCATCCTCGACGAGCCGACCAACCATCTCGACATCGACAGCCGTGAATCGCTGATCCATGCGCTTAACGATTTTCCCGGCGCCGTCATCCTGATCTCGCACGACCGCCATCTGCTCGAGGCAACGGCCGACCGGCTGTGGCTGGTCAAGGACGGCGCGGTCAATCCGTATGACGGCGACCTCGAGGATTACAAGACGCTGGTCACCGGCGTCTCCGGCGACCGCCGCGGCAAGCGCGAGGCGGACAAGGCCTCGAAGGCCGACCGCCGCCGCGATGCAGCCGCGCGCCGCGCTGCCTTCGAGCCGCTGGCCAAGGAAATCCGCGCCACCGAAGCGCTGATGGACCGCCTCCGCAAGCGCATCGACCTGATCGAGGACGAACTCGCCAATCCGGCCGTCTACGAAAAGGACCCCTCGACCGCGACAAGGCTAGCCAAGGAGCGCTCACAACTCGCGCAACAACTGGCCGGCCACGAGGAAAAATGGCTGTCGATGTCGGCGGAGTATGAGGAAGGCACGGCGGAGTAGGTGAGCGTAATCTCCCCCCTCGTGGGGGAGATGCCCGGCAGGGCAGAGGGGGGCGCTGTCCCGCCAGCCTGACAGCCATTTGGAGCCGCCGGTCGTTGGAGTTTGATCAAGAGCGAGCCACACCGACGACGTAGCGATCCTTCACGCCCCCCTCTGTCCTCCCGGACATCTCCCCCACTTGGGGGGAGATTGGCTCGTCATCTGGCCCTACACGCCACTATCACAACCGGCTAGTTTGCGCCCATGAATCAGCACGCCAAGCTCAAAATCGGCCATTCGGCCTGTCCGCATGATTGCCCGTCGACCTGCGCGCTCGAGGTCGAGTTGCTTGACGCCAGGCGCATCGGCCGGGTCCATGGCGCCAAGGCCAACAGCTATACGGCCGGCGTCATCTGCGCCAAGGTCGCCCGTTACGCCGATCGCATTCATCATCCCGACCGCCTGCTGAAGCCGCTGGTCCGTGCCGGCGCCAAGGGCGAGGGCGTATGGAAGGAAGCGAGCTGGGAGGCCGCACTCGACCTTGTCGCCGAAAAATTCATTGCGGCGGAGGCAAAATACGGCTCGGAGACGGTCTGGCCCTATTACTATGCCGGCACGATGGGGCTGGTGCAGCGTGACGGTATCGAGCGGCTCAGGCACGCCAAAAAATACTCTGGCTTCTTCGGTTCGATCTGCACCAATCTGGCCTGGACCGGCTGGATGATGGGCGCCGGCGCGCTGCGCGGCCCCGACCCGCGCGAGATGGCAAAGTCCGACTGTGTGGTGATCTGGGGCACCAACGCCGTGGTCACCCAGGTCAACGTGATGACCCACGCAATCAAGGCGCGCAAGGAACGCGGCGCCAAGATCGTCGTCATCGACGTCTACGAGAATGCGACGATGAAGCAGGCCGATCTGGGCCTGGTGCTGAAGCCCGGCACCGACGGCGCGCTGGCCTGCGCAGCCATGCACGTGCTGTTCCGTGACGACATGGCCGACCGCGCCTATCTCCAGAAATACACCGACGATCCGCACGGTCTGGAAGCGCATCTCAAGACGCGGACGCCGCAATGGGCCGCTGATATCACCGGGCTTTCCGTCGACGAAATCGAGGCCTTCGCCCGTCTCGTCGGCACGACGAAGAAGACCTATTTCCGTCTCGGCTACGGTTTTTCGCGGCAGCGCAACGGTTCGGTCAACATGCACGCCGCAGCCTCGATCGCGGCGGTCACCGGCTGCTGGCAATATGAGGGCGGCGGCGCCTTCCATACCAATTCGGGCATCTTCAAGCTCAACCAGGAACTGCTCGAAGGCACGCGGATGCGCGACCCCGCGATCCGTCATCTCGATCATTCGCGCATCGGCCCGGTGCTGACCGGGGCTGAGGATGCGCTCTATGGCGGCCCGCCGGTGACGGCGATGCTGATCCAGAACACCAATCCGGTCAATGTCGCGCCGGAGCAGCGGCTGGTGAAGCAGGGTTTTCTGCGCGACGATCTGTTTTCCTGCGTGCACGAGCAGTTCATGACCGACACCGCCAAGCTCGCCGATGTCGTGCTGCCGGCAACGATGTTTCTCGAGCATGACGACGTCTACAAGGGCGGCGGCAACCAGCACATCACACTCGGGCCGAAGCTGATCGAGCCGCCGGAAGGACCGCGCACCAATCATTTCGTCATCGAGGAGCTCGGCAAAAGGCTCGGTGTCGCCGACCGTCCTGGCTTCGGCATGAAAGAGCAGCAGCATATCGACATCATTCTGGGCAAACGCGGGCTTGGCAGCTTTTCGAGCCTGAAAGAGCAGAAATGGGTCGATTTGCAGCCGGATTTCGAGGCCGCGCATTTCCTGGACGGCTTCGGCCATGCCGACAAGAAATTCCATTTTCGCGCCGACTGGACGGGCCAGGCCTCGCCCAACCGGCCGCCGAAAAGCATGGGCCTGTTCGGGCCGGTGGCAAGCCTGCCGGACTTCCCCGATCATGTCGACCTGATCGAGGTGGCGGACGAGGCGCACCCGTTCCGGCTGACCACCTCGCCGGCGCGCAATTTCCTCAATTCGACCTTTGCCGAAACGCCGGTGTCCAAGGCAAAAGAGCGCCGGCCGGAGCTGCTCTTGCATCCCGATGATGCGGCGGCACTCGGCGTCGCCGACGGCGGCCGTGTCGAAGTCGGCAACCAGCGTGGCGAAGTGGTGCTGCATGCAAAACTGTTCGACGGCATCAAGCGCGGCGTCGTCGTCGCCGAAGGCATCTGGCCGAACAGCGCCCATGAGCGCGGCGAGGGCATCAACGTGCTGACCGGCGCCGATGCGCCGGCGCCCTATGGCGGCGCCGCCTTCCACGACAACAAGGTCTGGCTGCGCCCGGCTGATTGAGCGTCGGAACGATATCTCCATCAGGCCGTTTTCGCGTGGCGGGTGGAGGCATTGTCATGGCAGAAGTGTTGCCGGCGCCGGATCCCATCGGACGGACACTGTCGTCCGGCGAACTCGTAACCACGATGTCCCACTTTCATCGCGCCGAGATTGCGCGCATGGCTGGCTGGCGCGACCGCCTGGACCGGACGAGCAACTGGGCGATAACGGTTGTCGCGGCGATGCTCTCAGTCTCGCTTTCGACAGCCAGCGCTCACCATGGCGTGATGCTGTTTGCCATGCTGCTTGTCCTGCTGCTGCTGTGGATCGAGGCCCGCCGATACCGTTTCTTCGACTTTTACCGGGCTCGCGTACGCCAGTTCGAACGGCACTATTTCGCGCAGATATTCTCGCCGCAGCCGGACTTCGCGTCCGATTGGCTGTTGATCGTCGGCGAGAGCCTGCGCGCGCCAAAATTCCTGATTTCGCAACGCGTGGCTTTGGCGCGCCGCCTGCGTCGCAATTACATTTACATGCTGCTGATCCTGCTGCTGGCCTGGATCCTCAAACTGTCGACCCCTAGTCTTCTGACCGAAGGCGTCCGCATCGGCTTCGTTGGCTCGATGCGTGAGGCCGTCACCGGTGCTGCGCTGGGTCCAATTCCGGGCGCCATCATCGTCGTGCTGGTTGCCGTCCTCTATGCCGGCCTGCTGGTGACAGCCTTTCTGACGGAGAGCGACGACGGCGAACTCTCCTTCGGGGACGTCCACGTCTAGCAACGCCTTGTCTGGCAACGCAACGCGCTGTCGCGCGTTGTTGGACACGTGCATTGGGCGATGGGGGTTTCATGGCTTGGCAGGCTCCGACACGTTCCAGCCTGACGCTGCTGGTTTGCACCTTCGTCCCCGCAGGCGCGGCCTGGGCGGCGGAGACGCTCGTTGCCGGTACCCGGGCCTCCGGCATGGGCGGTTCGGGCGAGGGCGCTTTCGTCGCCGAGATCGTGCTTCTGCTGCTTGTCGGGCGCGGCCTGGGCGAAGTGCTGCAGCGTTATGGCCAGCCGGCAATAATGGGCCAACTGATCGGCGGCATCCTGCTCGGTCCTTCGCTGTTCGGCTGGCTGTGGCCGTCGGCCCAGCACCTGGTCTTTCCCACCGATCCCGCGCAAAAGGGCATGATCGACGCCGTCTCGCAGCTGGGCATCCTGATGCTGCTTTTGCTGACCGGCATGGAGACGGACCTGCGGCTGGTGCGCCGGGTTGGCGCGGCCTGTTTTTCCATTTCGGCTACCGGCGTCGTGGTGCCCTTCATCTTCGGTTTCGCGCTGGCGCAGTTCCTGCCGGACGCATTGCTGCCCGACCCCACGCAACGCACGGTCGCCGGGCTGTTCCTGGGCACCGCACTGTCGATCTCGTCAGTCAAGATCGTCGCCATGGTCGTGCGCGAGATGAATTTCATGCGCCGCAACCTCGGACAGGTGATTATTTCCTCGGCAATCATCGAGGACACGATCGGCTGGTTGATCATCGCCGTAACCTTCGGCATCGCCACCAATGGCAGGCTGCAGCTCGTACCTCTGGTGACCACCATCGCCGCCGTGGCACTGTTCATGGTGTTTTCCTTCACCATTGGCCGCCGTCTTGTCTTCACCTTGATCCGCTGGACCAACGATCAATTCCGCAGCGAGTTTGCGGTGATCACCATGATCCTCATCATCATGGGAGCGATGGCGCTGATCACCAACATGATAGGCGTCCATACCGTGCTGGGGGCGTTCGTCGCCGGCATCCTTGTCGGTGAATCGCCCATTCTCTCCAGCCATATCGAAGGCCAGCTGCGAGGCGTCATCACCGCGCTGTTCATGCCGATCTTCTTCGGCATGGCGGGGCTTTCCGCCGATCTCACCGTGCTCGCCGATCCGACGCTTGCCATGCTGACGGGCGCTCTCGTGCTGATCGCCAGCATCGGCAAGTTTGGCGGCGCGTTCATCGGCGCCAAGCTCGCCGCCATGTCGTTCAAGGAAGCAATCGCCGTCGGCAGTGCAATGAACGCGCGCGGCTCGACCGAGGTGATCGTCGCCAGCATCGGCCTGTCGATGAACATCCTGTCGCACAATCTCTTCACCATGATCGTCACCATGGCCGTGATCACCACCTTGGCCATGCCGCCGATGCTGCGCTGGGCGCTCGGCCGGCTGCCGGTTGGGCATGACGAGCAGCAGCGTGTCGAGCGCGAGGCGTTGGACGAATACGGCTTCATTTCCAGGCTGGAGCGGCTGCTGGTGCTGGTCGACGACAGCAGGATCGGCAAGTTCACTGCCTATCTCGCCGGACTGGTCGGCGGAGGCAGCGGCATGCCCACCACCTTGCTTCGCCTGCCCACCACCTTGCTTCCGCCGAAAGACGGCCGAGGTGACAGGCCAACCGACAGCAAGGGACAGGAGCGCGCCCTGCAGGAAATCAAGAAGGGTGCAAGAAAAAGCGCCCAGGCGGTGAAACGGATCGAAGACACGCTTGTCGACAAAGTCCATCTGACGGCCCGCACCGAATTGGAAGCCACGGGTGAGACGATCGCCGAGGAGGCCCGCAAGGGATACGGCCTGTTGCTGGTCGGCCTTGACAATGTGCTGACCGCCGATGGCGCCTTCGCGCCGGCCCTCAACGACATTGCCGCAGGATTTGACGGCCCGCTTTGCCTGGTCCTGAACGGCGGCAATGCTGCCGAAAAGATGCCGACGCTGAAGGCCGGCACCAGCATTCTCGTCCCCGTCAACGGTACCCAGGTGGCGCGTCGCGCCGCCGACTTGGCGCTGGCCCTGGCCCGTCCAAACCGGGCGCGGATCAAGGTTCTCTACGTCTCGCAAAGGGCAGCCAAGGGCCGCAGGTCGACATCCATGTCGCATAGCCGTGAAGAGGCCGTGCTGAAAGACATCGCCGATTTGGCGGGCCGCTACGGCCTGCATATCGACACAGCGTTCCATACCCGCGTCACACCCGACAAGGCGATCACCCGGGAGGCGGCCAAAGGCGCGGCGATCGTCGTGATGGGCGTCACCCAACGTCCGGGTGAGGACCTGTTCTTCGGTGAAACCGCCGGCGCTGTTTTGGCCGCCTGCAACTGCCCAGTCGTGCTTCTGGCCAGCGCGCGGCCCAAGCATGACGCCGCTGGCACTGAGCTGGCAGCGTGATTTCATGGCGCACTGATCCGTCGGCAGGAATGTCGATCGAGGCTCTAAAAGCGCTGATCAGCCAAACGTAGAAGAACTCGAACCGAACGGTTCGGTTTCTGTTGACAGAGCGTACAGGAATGGGTGAACGCCGGCTCACGGAATGTTCGCGCCGAAAATCATCAATGACCGCATAACTAATTGAAAAGGAGGAAGAACATTGTGGCGACAGGAGCCGCATGTCGAATTTCAAGCGGCCAATTTGGCGCACCGCACTAAATTTTCGTGATTGGCAACGACAGGCTTGCCGACCCATTTCGGGGTGGTCCGAGCGACGCGAATTCCTCCCAAGGCACGCCACTTGACGGACAGACCAAAGAACTACCGGAGTAGCCGAAATGACCAAGATCGCTCTTACCGCCGCCGCCATCCTTGTTGCCACCGGCACTGCTTTTGCCGGCAGCGACCACTATGGCTCGGACAACGTCAACCAGCCGGCCGCTCCTGCTGCCAACGTCGACAACACGTTTACCGGCTCGATCCGCAAGCCGGTTACTTCCGAGCATACCGGTGCCAAGGCGACTTCCGAGTCGGTGGCGCCTGAATCCGGCCAAGGCATCTGGGGCCGCTGATTATCACGGCCCCGGAATACAAGAGCGGCGGGCCTGGCCCGCTACTCTTGCTTTCGCCTGTCAACGGGGTGCGCGCCGGACGGCATCCAGCGCCAATCGAATACTTCGAATTGCAGGTTTCATCTGTAGCCGCAATCTCGGTTGCTGAAATCGTCCAGCAACGTGCACGTCGGAAAAAGCCGGGTGCGTATTCGCCGACGCGGACAGCGCTCTCATCTCGAATGCGTCGAAAGCAACGACAACTCACGAATGACCAGTACACTGGAGTACCTGAAATGACCAAGATTGCTCTTACCGTCGCCGCCATCATCCTCGTCGCAACGGGCAGCGCCTTTGCAGGCAGCGACCATTATGGTTCGGACGGCGTCAACCAGCCGGCCGCGCCTGTTGGCAATGCGCCTGTCGGCACTATCGACAGCGGGTTTACCGGTTCCATCCACAAGCCGCTGACGGCTGAGCACAACGCCGTCGACACCGAGGCGACGACCCGGTTCGGCACGGATCAACCCGTAGTGCCGCAATCTGGCCGGGGCAACTGGGGCCGCTAGTTCCTCAAACCCGGGAGCACAAAGAGCGGCGGGCCTGGCCCGCCGCTCTTGTTTGTGAAGCCGGATTTGGCCGAAAGGTCGGCGATCCCCCGGCCTGCCAGGTAATCCCTAGCGAAGATCCTTCGGCCAAATGCAGTGCGTCAGCCGAGCGCTGCCGAAGCCGAGACCGGCCCAATCGCTATCGACGTCGAAACGGGTCAGGGCCGCGGTCGGAAATTTTTCCGCCAGCTTCTTCAGCGCCGCTTCGTCCGATCCAGCCCCGGCAAGCCCGCGCGCGAACTCCTCCAACCCGGGATTGTGGCCAAGCACCAGCAGCGTTCCGGTCCCCGCCTTTACTTGCCGAACCTTGGCGAGGATGTCCGCCGCCGCTGCCTCGTAGAGCGCCTGGGCAAATTTGGCCTGCACCTTTGCCGGCAATTCCGCCGAGACCAGCCGCCACGTGTCGCGGGTGCGCAGCGCCGGCGATACCAGCGCCAGCTCCGGCAGCCAGCCGCGCCGGGCCAGTTCGCGTCCGACCAGCGGCGCTGCCTTCAGCCCGCGCGCGGACAGCGGCCGGTCGAAGTCGATGAGATCGGGATCGTCCCAACTCGACTTGGCGTGACGCAGGAGCAGCAGTTGCTTCATGGATTCAAAATAAGGCCGAAACGTCGCGTGCGCCATGCACGACGCGGACGATCTCGACCCGCTGTTCGGCCGGCCGATAAAGCACGAGATAATTGCCGATCGTCAACGTACGCACATCGGCAGCGATGTTGGGCCTCTTGGGACCGGATTCCGAGAATGTCCCCAATTGCACGACGCGCTCGGCAATAGCATCCAAAAAGCGGTCCGCGGCAAGCGGGTTGTCCCTTGCAATGCCAAACCAAATATCGATCAGGTCGTCTTCTGCCGCCGGGCTGCGGACAATGCGGATGTCAGCCATTCCGCCGGTTTTTGCTGGCGTTGCCCAACCGGCTGCGGGCTTTCTGTTTTATGTCCTCGATGTCGAACGGCGCAAACGGACCGCTCTCCAGCCCTTCCGTCCAGGCTTTCCGCAACCGCTCCGCTTCGGCCTCGCGCAAGGGCTGGCGAAGCCGCCATTCGCGCAGTGCCTCGCGGATCACTTCACTTGCCGAACCGTACTGCCCGCTGGCCACCGCGCCTTTGACCATGTCCAGCAGTTCCGGGGAAAGCGCTACGCTGACTTTTTCGACTGTCGCCATCAAGCCGTCTCCTCACGAAGACGGTAGCAAAATTTGCTACCAAATTCAAGAACTTACTCTTACGGCGTGATCCGCGCCAGGTGCTCGAGATCGGTCTCTTCGCGCAGCGGGTCGGGCGCGATCACTACCGACGTGGCGTTGTCGGCATCGTCGGCGAAGCGCGAAAACACCGTGCGGCCGCCTTCCATTCGCGCCTTGCCTTCGGCGACCAGGCCCAGCGCCAGCGGATAGAGCTGGTGCTCGGCCTTGAGCACGCGTGCGGCCAGCGTGTCCTCATTGTCGCCGACCATCACCGGTACCGCGGCCTGGGCGATGATCGGCCCATCATCCATATCGAGCGTGACGAAATGCACCGTGCAGCCATGGATGCGCATGCCTGCGCGGATGGCCCGCGCATGCGTATCCAGCCCCTTGAAGGCAGGCAGCAGGGCAGGGTGGATATTGATCATGCGGCCCAGCCACTTCTCGACGAAGCGCGCGCCGAGGATGCGCATATAGCCTGCCAGCGCGACGATCTCGGCGCCGAACGACAAGAGGGCCGCATCGATCGCCTCGTCATGCGCTTGCTTGCTGGCATGGTCGGAGCGCGAAATCACCCTGGTGGCGATGCCGCGCGCCGCGGCGATGCCGAGGCCGGCGGCATTGGGGCGGTCGGAGATGACGCCGACGATCTCGGCCGGATAGGCCGGGTTGCTCGCCGCCGCAATCAGCGCCGTCATGTTGGAGCCGCGCCCAGAGATCAGTACGACCGTCCGTTTCCTGCTCATAGGCCGATCGAGCCCCGATAGATGACGCCGGCATCGCGGCGCGGTACGATCTGGCCGATCGGCGTGACCGTCTCGCCGGCCTCCTGCAGCACGGCGGCGACCTGCGCCGCCTGGCCGGAGGCGACGACCAGGATCATGCCGATGCCGCAATTGAAGGTGCGCATCATCTCTTCCGGCGCGACGCCGCCGGTCTTGGCCAGCCACGAAAACACCGGCGGCACCTCGATGGCGCCGAGATCGAGCTCGGCCGAAAAATCCTTGGGCAGAACACGCGGGATGTTTTCGGGAAAGCCGCCGCCGGTGATATGGGCCAGCGCCTTGATGCCATGCGTGTTGCGGATCGCCTTGAGGATCGATTTGACGTAGATGCGGGTCGGCTCGAGCAGCGCTTCGGCCAGCGTCGCCTCGTCATTGAACGGCGCTGGATCGCCCCAGCCAAGGCCGCTTACCGCGACGATGCGGCGGACCAGCGAAAAGCCGTTCGAATGCAGGCCCGACGAGGCGAGGCCGAGCAGCACATCGCCTTCGACGATGTCGTCGGTCGGCAACAGCTGGCCGCGTTCGGCGGCACCGACGGCAAAGCCGGCAAGGTCGTAATCCTTGTCGTGGTACATGCCGGGCATTTCAGCGGTCTCGCCGCCGATCAGCGCGCAACCGGCCTGCCGGCAGCCTTCGGCGATGCCGCCGATGATCGAAGCGCCCTGGTCGGGATCGAGCTTGCCGGTGGCGAAATAGTCGAGGAAGAACAGCGGCTCGGCGCCTTGGACGACGATGTCGTTGACGCACATGGCGACGAGGTCGATGCCGATCGTATCGTGCTTGCCGGCGTCTATGGCGATCTTCAGCTTGGTGCCGACGCCGTCATTGGCGGCGACCAGTACCGGATCGGTGAAGCCGGCCGCCTTGAGATCGAACAGGCCGCCGAAGCCGCCGATCTCGCCATCGGCGCCCGGCCGGCGCGTCGCGCGCACCAGCGGCTTGATCTTCTCGACCATGAGATTGCCGGCGTCGATGTCGACGCCCGCTTCGGCATAGGTGAGCCCGTTCTTGCGCTTGCTCATTTCCGGCGCCTGCTCATCTGTTGCGCTTGCCTGTCGCTGGTTTCATTCGCTTGCGGGCTCTTCGCATGAACGGTTTTGCCCCGCAAGGCAAGCGCGTGATGATGGTGTTTCAGTTGGATAACGGCAGAACCGGGCGCGATACACTCCAACAGTAAAAAGAAATCCCTGCCAGCATTGCGGCGAGGCCACCGACGGTGGCAAGAGACCTGATCTCCCCGTCGAAGGGCAGGGTCCCGTACGAGAAGCCGGCGGCGATCAAAGCCGCTGCGGCAGTCCACAGACCTGGATTTGCAGCGACCGACCTTGAGAAAACGAACGCGACGACAGCGGCGGTCAGCCAGAGGGGCCAAGAGACGACCACGCCCACGGCCAGATCAAGGGCGAAGGCCCACAGGAGATCTTGCGTCGCTATGTTGCGGTGCGGGGTTCCGAAAGATGCGAAAGCCAGCAGACTTTCCGTCAGTCCGGCCAGATAGCAAAGCGTGACTCGCCAAGCGATTGTGATTCTCTGCGCCATCATCGTTCGGGGAAAAATAAGCTATTGCTTCAGTGGTTCTTCGCATGGGCGGCAGCGTCTCGCAAGGACGGCAGCGGAATACCGGGCTCTACGTCTCTTCCAGGAAAGGCACGGCCGTTTCGTCCGTCCAGAGGCGACCGCCCTTGGGGAGGGTCTGCTGCTGTCCTGTAAACCGATCATCGTGCCCGCGTCCTCCCGGCGACTGGAAGAAGGCATATTGAACGTGTCTTGGGTTCCAACACGCCCCGGCTGGATGTCCCTCATTAACGTGCCGCCAGATCGAACCCCAACTGGGTTCCCAGATGTCAATAAACTTGAGAAATAGGCCGAGCAAAATCTTTGTATCCACCGGTTCGGCTCCAGCTAGGTAGCTAAACTCCAGCGACGCGTTGTTCTGGCTGTCTTCCGACAGATATTCGGAACAGGAACCACAACGGACTGATGTGGACGCCTCCGTGTTTGCCTGGCGCTGGTTCCACAGCGACACATTGTATCCCAGTTCAGGAACGGGCTGTCTCGGAGGCATGTCCGTCTTGTTCTTGCCCTTCAGCAGCCAGCGATGGAGAACCTCGCGCGACGAGGTGTTGACCGGCTCGGAGGCGATTGCTTTTTTGAGCGATCTGCCGAGCGGGGCCCACCTCGCGAACCTGTCGTCGGCTTCGTCCAAGGCCCGGAAATGCGCCTGGAGCTGCGGGACCAGCTCTTCGGCGTCCTTTCTCCTCGCCCCCCAGTAGACATAGATGTTGATCGACATGGCGTCCCTCGAACACACGGGAGACGTACCAGCTTTCTTGACTGGCGTCGCCAAAGGAGAGCGCGCGCTTCGGGGCTCCCTTCCATTTGGTTAGTTCAACGCCGGCTATCCTTCACGCCCCCTCTGCGTTGATCGCAAATTGCGCAGCGAAAGCCCGGATATAAGCCGGCCGAGCTTCCCCGCGCGCTACATAGGCAGCCAAGTTTTGATATTCGTCCAAAATGCCTGACATTCTTAGTCGCAGCAGCACAGATACCATCAATAAATCGCCCGCGCTGAACGTATCATCGAGCCAGTCGGCGACGCCTAAGTGGGCCGAGAGTTTGTCCAGCCGAGCGCGAACACGGTCCTTTACCAACGGCAAGCGCTCCTCGCTCCAAGGCTTGTCACGTTCGAATATTCTTGCCGTCGTTAATTCGAGGATCGGCGGCTCGACGGTGTTAAGTGCGGCAAACATCCACGTGATCGCACGCGCGCGGGCATTGCGATCCTTCGGCAGCAGGCCCGCATGCTGCTCAGCAAGATGGAAGACGATCGAGCCGGTCTCGAACAGCGAGAGAGAACCTTCCTCATAGGTAGGGATCTGGCCGAAGGGATGGATGGCGAGATGGTCAGGCGCCTTCATGTCCGCGAAAGAGACAAGACGAACCTCATAAGGTTGCCCCACTTCTTCGAGCGCCCAGCGAACGCGCGTATCGCGCGCCAGTCCCTTGCCGCCATCGGGCGATCGTTCAAATGCTGTGATAGTGATTGTCATCGCGTCCATTTCCTTGCCTGGGCGAATGTCTTCGGCTTCCTATCATGAGACGAATGAGCTTCCCGGAAATCGACATCGGTCTTGAGCTATTCCATTGCCTGGGCCGCTTCCGATCAAAGGTTAGTGGGGAGATTGGCAGCTTGCTGTATCGCTTCTCACTTGCCGTAACCCTCCATCTCCATCATGTATCGACAAACAAGAGCGACGGGATATGCGTTTGACCATCCCCAACATGATCACGATCATGCGCTTCGTGCTGGTGCCGGCCGTGGTGCTGGCCATGCTGCAGGAACGCTGGGACTGGGCGTTTGCCGGCTTCCTCATTGCCGGCATTTCCGACGGGGTCGACGGCTTCATCGCCCGCCATTTCAATCAGTTTTCCAGGCTCGGCGCCTATCTCGATCCGATGGCCGACAAGCTGCTGCTGGTCTCGGTTTTCGTCGTCCTGGGCTTCAGCGGCGAACTGCCGCTGTGGCTGGTCGTTACCATGGTGTCGCGCGATGCGCTGATCGTCTGCGCCGTGCTTCTATCCACCGTCATGGCGCATCCCGTTGAGATGAAGCCGCTCCTGGTGTCGAAGGCCAACACCGCGATCCAGATCGTGCTGGCGGCAGTGGTGTTGGGCGAACTCGCCTTCGACATCCGTCTCGATCCGCTGAGGCCAGCCCTCATATTGCTGTCCGGGGTCTTGACCGTGGCTTCGGCCGCGGCCTATCTCGTGGCTTGGCTGAGGCATATGAGCGGCTATGGCGAAGGCTCCACACCCGGTGCCTGAACGCGGGGCACCTGAACACGGGGCACCTGAACACCGGGCACCTGACGAACGGTCCATCGACGCCGAGGCCGAAGCCGCGGCGGCGGAGGCTTCGGCATCGGCGTCGTTTCGCCGGCAGATCCGCTTCTGGCTGGTCAGCGCCATCATCCTTGCCGTCTTCCTCTATGTCTTCAGCGGCATCCTTCTGCCCTTCGTCGCCGGCATGGTGCTCGCCTATTTCCTCGATCCTGTCGCCGACCGGCTGGAGCGGCTCGGCCTGTCCAGGCTGATGGCGACGGTGGTCATCCTCATCGCCTTCATCGTCGTCCTGGTGCTGGCCGTCGTCATCCTGGTTCCGGTGCTCGCCTCGCAGATGGCTGATTTCGCCAGCAAGCTGCCGGACTATCTGACCCGGCTGCAGGGCCTGATCACCAGCTTCGACCCGAAATGGCTGGAAGAAAAATTCGGCGTCGACGCCAATGGGCTGCGCGAGGGCCTGAACTCGCTGCTGACCTCCGGCTTCGGCCTCCTGACCACCGTCTTCACCTCGATCTGGAGCTCCGGCGTGGCGCTGGTCTCGGTCGTCAGCCTGTTCGTGGTGACGCCGGTCGTCGCCTTCTACATGCTGCTCGACTGGGACCGCATGGTGACAATCGTCGACAGCTGGGTGCCGCGCGACTACGTCAAGACCGTCAGGACGATCGCCAGGGACATCAACACTGCGACCGCCGGCTTCGTGCGCGGCCAGGGCACGCTGTGCCTGGTGCTCGGCGCCATGTATGCCACCGGCCTGACGCTGACCGGACTGAATTTCGGCATCCTCATCGGCCTGTTCGCCGGGTTGATCTCCTTCATCCCCTATGTCGGCTCGCTGACCGGCCTGGTGCTGGCCGTCGGCGTCGCCTTCGTCCAGTTCTGGCCGGACTGGACCATGATCGCGGCGGTGGCCGGCGTGTTCTTCGTCGGCCAGTTCATCGAGGGCAACATCCTGCAGCCCAGGCTGGTCGGCAAAAGCGTCGGCCTGCATCCGGTGTGGCTGATGTTTGCGCTGTTTGCCTTCGGCGCGCTGTTCGGCTTCGTCGGCCTGCTGATTGCCGTGCCGGCTTCCGCCGCCGTTGCCGTTCTGGTGCGTTTCGCCATCGCGCGCTACCTCGAATCGCCGCTCTACAAGGGCCATTCGGACGAGCCGGTGCCGCCGCTGCAGGTGCGGCGCCGCGGGGGCGCGCGCGGTTGAGCCATATGCCGGACAAGATCGATCCGCCGCGTCAATTGCCGCTCGATCTAGGCCACGGCACCGGCTATTCGCGCGACGAACTCGTGGTCTCCAGCACCAACAGCCAGGCGGCGGCGCTTGTCGACCGCTGGCCGGACTGGCCCTCGCCGGTCGTCGTGCTGGCCGGGCCGGCCGGCTCGGGGAAAACCCACCTGGCCTCGATCTGGCGGACCCGCGCTGGCGCGGTGAAAGTGGAGGCCGGCCGCATCGGCGACTGCATCGAAACCCTCGGCGCGCGCCCGGCCCTGATCGACGACGTCGATGCCGGCCCGCTCGACGAGCATGGCCTGTTCCACCTGATCAACGCGGTGCGCGGCGCCGGCTCGAGCTTGCTGTTGACGGCGCGGCGCTTCCCGTCCGCCTGGGGCGTCAGGCTGCCCGACCTGGCGTCGCGGCTCAAGGCCGCCGCTACCATCGAGATCCACGAACCCGACGATCTTCTGCTGGCCGGGGTCATCACAAAGCTGTTCGCCGACCGCCAGGTCGAGGTCGAGCCGCATGTCGTGCAATATCTGGTGCGCCGCATCGAGCGCTCGCTGGCCACTGCCATGCGGGTGGTCGAACGGCTCGACCGTACCGCGCTCGAGCGCAAGACGCCGATCACGCGGGCGCTCGCCGCCGAGACCGTCAGCGCCATGGACGAAGGGCAGGGCGAGTTCGAGATTTAGAGGATACAAAATGATGTCTGAATTCAGTGCATACGACATCATTGATCCGTTTCTAATGTCGTGGGCAAATCGGCACGGAATACGGGTCGCCACTAAATATCGCGACGACGATGTCCGTTCTATCTGGGTTTACGACAAGAATGGCAATCGTCGTGCTCAGTTGTGGCTCGATTTGCCTGACGCCAACGGCAATGTAACCATTGTGGCGTCGGTGCTGGATCCTAAAAGCGCTACACTATGGGGTGCCAGAGAGGAACGCCACGCATCTCCCGAAATGCTGCAAGCCGCCCTTGAAGAACTACGGCCAATGGTTTTTGGCTGGGCCGGGGAAGGTGCATATACCTAGTTCTTACCTCGGCCGGTGTCTCATTTCGGGAAACAACCTGGCATCCGTCTTGCAGCAAGGAGCTTGCCGGCTAATCCCGGTCCTGATTGCGTATCAAATCAGGTAGTAGGCTCGCCGGGAGATGGGTGGTTGGGGTTCTCGCCCGGCGAGCTTGCCGTCAGATGCTTTGCGCATTACGACATGGACCCAGGGGGCTGGAGGAGAGACCGATGCAGGTGTCGGTTACAAAGGCCCGAGCACAGCTTCACGAGTTAGTGCGCCGTGCCGAGACAGGTGACGAAATCATCCTGACCCGGCATGGTCATGCGGCCGTGCGTCTCGTTCCGGTCAAGGTGGTGCCGGACAGAACACGCCGCCGGGCATTGCTTCAGGCGATGCGCGCAGCCGGCGCCGCAAAGGCGAAGGCTGGGCCATCTGCGGCGCGAAGCCAGGACTTTCTCTACGCCGACGACGGCCTATCGCAGCAATCGCGCTAAAAACGGCTAATCACCTCAGCTCTCTCCGCCCGCAAGCGCCGCTCGTTCCGTGCCGAAGCGCTTGCGGTAATCGCCGGGCACCAGCCCGGTTATCCTGGCGAATACTTTGCGGAAAGAGCCGGGATCGTCATAACCGACCTCCCAGGCGATCTGGTCGATCGATCGCATCGTCGTTTCCAGCATTCCCCGCGCCTTGCCGACCCGCAGGTGCTGGCTGTATTCGGTCGGCTTGAGGCCGGTGGCGTTGCGGAACCTGCGTAGGAAAGTCCGCTCCTCCAGCCCGGCATGCTCGGCCATGGCGCCGAGCGTCACGTCACGCGCGCCGTTCGCCTGCAGCCAGTGCTGCACCTTGAGGATCGCTTCGTCGCCATGGGTCAGCCGTGGCGCGAACGGGCTGTAAAAACGTTGCTCGCGGCCGGGCGGGTCGACCAGCATGAAACGCGCCGTGTCCATCATGACGGTTGACCCGAGCACCCTGTTCACCAGCTTCAGGCCGAGGTCGGTCCAGGCCATGTAGCCGCCGGCGGTGATGATGTCGCCATCGTCGATGACCAGCCTGTCGGGGTCGAGCAGGATGTCGGGAAAGCGTAGCGCCAGCGCGTCGCGATAGGCCCAGTGCGTTGTCGCCGCACGGCCGGACAACAGGCCGGTCTCGGCAAGCACGAACGCGCCGGCGCAGACCGAACCGAGCGTCGCGCCTGCCGTGTGGCGGTCCCTGAGCCAGCCGGCATAGGGCGCGGCCGCTTCCCGAGCGATCGGATCTCCCAAGGTCGGCGGGAGGACAACCATGGCTGGTTCATTGTCAGGGCCGGGGTCGCTGTCGAAGGTGCGGATTACGGTATGGCCCGCGTCCAATTGCCAATGGCTGACGCGAAGCCTCGCCGCTTCCGGCGGCGGCTCGACAGCCAGCCGGTTTGCCAGCATGAAAAGATCGGTCAGGCCGAGCACGGCTGCTTCCTGCACGCCGGGATACAAGACAAGGCCGATTTCGATCAGATTACGCGCAGCCGTCATTTGTCAGTTTTGCCACCTTGAATGTCCGTTTTGCCAATACTCACCCGGACCGCACTGTTATAATTTGTCCAGCTGAAGGGGCTAAAAGCTTCCCTGTTACCCCCGATTCTTCCACCATGGAGTAGAACGATGAGCACATTCACCACCCATGACGGCACCGAGATTTTCTACAAGGATTGGGGCAAGGGCCAGCCGATCGTGTTCCATCACGGCTGGCCGCTAAGCTCAGACGATTGGGACAACCAGATGCTGTTCTTCCTCGAAAAGGGCTATCGCGTCATCGCACACGACCGCCGCGGCCACGGCCGCTCGTCGCAGACCGCGACCGGCAACGAGATGGACACCTACGCCGCCGATGTCGCGGCGCTGGCGGCGCATCTCGATCTCAGGGACGCGATCCACATCGGCCACTCGACCGGTGGCGGCGAGGTGGCGCGTTACGTCGCGCTATATGGCGGCGGCGGTCGTGTTGCCAAGGCGGTGCTGATCGGCGCCGTGCCGCCGATTATGGTCAAGACCGAAAGCAACCCCGGCGGCTTGCCGATCGAAGTCTTCGACGGCTTTCGCGCGGCTCTGGCCGCTAACCGCGCCGAGTTCTACAGGGATGTGCCGGCCGGCCCGTTCTACGGCTTCAACCGCGAGGGCGCCAAGGTCTCGCAAGGCGCGGTCGACAATTGGTGGCGCCAGGGCATGATGGGCGGAGCCAAGGCCCATTACGACTGCATCAAGGCATTCTCGGAGACCGATTTCACCGACGACCTCAAAAAGATCGAGGTACCCGTCCTGATCATGCATGGCGACGACGACCAGATCGTGCCGATCGCCGATTCCGCGCTGCTTGCGGCCAAGCTGGTGAAGCACGGCACGCTCAAGGTCTACAAGGGCCTGCCGCATGGCATGTGCACTACCCATCCGGAGATCATCAATCCGGATCTGCTGGCCTTCATCCAGGGCTGACGGCTTGCATATCGGACGGGCAGCGCGAGCTCGTGCTGTCCGTCCGTCGCTTAAGCATGACCGGCGACGGAGACACGCTCGAGCGTGATCCGCTTGCGCTGCCGACAAGATTTGCTTGATGAATGGTCGGAGTGGAGAGATTCGAACTCCCGACCCTCTGGTCCCAAACCAGATGCGCTACCAGGCTGCGCTACACTCCGAACGGTCTGTTGCCTAGTGATTTCAGCCCACCAAAGCAAGCGTAAAAAGCCATCGGCCTTGCTGCCGGCGGCATTGCGCAGTAATGACGGGCTAGTGCATGGCCAGAGAACAGTAATCTGGTCTCGGGGTCGTGTGCTTGCAACCAGCAATGAGGTGGTCATGTCAGCCCGCATTTTCAGCCCAGCCAAAACCGCGATGCAGTCCGGCAAGGCCAAGACCGGCTATTGGGTGCTGGAATTCGATCCGGAGCAGCGCAAGAAGATCGATCCGCTGATGGGCTACACCACGTCCGGCGACATGCGAAGCCAGATCAGGCTGACCTTCGACACAAGAGAAGAGGCGGTCGCCTATGCCGAGAAGGAAGGGCTGGCTTTCCGCGTCGAGGAGCCGAAGGAAATCAAGCGCCGCCAGATTTCCTATGCGGAGAATTTCCGCTATGACCGCAGGACGCCCTGGACGCACTAATCCCATACCGGCCCCGCCGGCACAATCCGCCGGTCATGCGGCCGGCCAGCGGTCCCGTAGCTCAGCTGGATAGAGCACCGGCCTTCTAAGCCGATGGTCACAGGTTCGAATCCTGTCGGGATCGCCAATATTTTCAGGGTCCGTTCCGGACAGGTTCACTCGCCAGTCGCACAGGATTTCCGACACATGACAGCGATGGGCGCGGCGGCGATCCTGGTCCTGACCTATGCCGGCGTCGCCATCGGCAGGATACCGGGGCTGCGCCTCGACCGGGCAGGCATCGCGCTGCTCGGCGGTGCGGCGATGATCGCCATCGGCGCCCTCGACATGGAAGACGCCTACCGCGCCATCAGCTTCGACACCATCACGCTTCTGCTCGGCATGATGATCGTCGTGGCGCACCTGAAAGTGTCCGGCGCCTTTCGCGCGCTCGGCGGGTTCGCCATCGAGCATGCGCATGCGCCGTTCATGCTGCTGGTGATGGTGACGCTGTTGACCGGCGTCCTGTCGGCATTCCTCGTCAACGACGCCATCTGCCTGGTCATGGCGCCGATCGTCGTCCATGTCACCCGCGTCATCAACCGCAACCCGGTTCCCTACCTGATCGCCACGGCGACCGCATCCAATTGCGGCAGTGTCGCCACCATCACCGGCAATCCGCAGAACATGGTCATCGGCGCCCTGTCGGGGATTTCCTATCCGGCCTTCTCGGCGGCGCTTGCGCCGGTCGCGGCGTTCGGCCTCGTCGCCGTCATCGTCATCATCCGCATCGTCTACCGCGCCGAATTTTCACGCAAGGCCGAGCTCAGCCCCGAAGTCTATCGCGGCCGCATGCTGCCTGGGCAGGTGCTGAAGGCGGTGGTCGTCTGTATCGGTTTGGCGATCGCCTTCTTTGCCGGCGTTCCAGTCGCCAAGGCAGCGCTGATCGGCGGCGCGATTCTGCTGCTGACCCGCGCCATCAAGCCTGAGCGCATCTATCGCGAGATCGATGGACCGCTGCTGTTCATGTTCGCCGGGCTTTTCATCGTCGTCGCCGGTGCCGAGAAGACATTGCTGACGCCCGACATCATCGCTTCGGCAAAGAACCTCGGGCTGAATGATGTCTGGCGGCTGTCCGGTTTCACCGCGGTGCTGTCCAACATCATGAGCAATGTCCCGGCCGTGCTGGCGCTGAAGCCGTTCGTGCCCGGACTGGAAGATCCCGAGCGGGCCTGGCTGGTCGTCGCCATGAGCTCGACGCTGGCCGGCAATTTCACGCTGCTCGGCTCGGTCGCCAATCTGATCGTTGCCGAGCACGCGCGGGTCTCCGGCAAACCGCTGGGCTTCATCGCCTTCTTCAAGGTCGGCCTGCCGTTGACGCTGGTCACGCTTCTTGTAGGGACTGCATGGCTGGCGGCCTAAAAGCGCGTCGCATTCGACCGGCCGCATGCGACGCGCTGTAGGCTCTTGTTGTATGCATGTCGTTATCGCAAAACCGCTGCACACTTTTGCGCGACATGCAGTAGCCAGTCAGGGCGACGTCACCGTGAGGTGGCCTTTCATATTGGGATGGAAGCGGCAGAAATAATCGACCGATTCCGCCTTCTTCATCGTCAGGCTCGCCGCCTTCTTCGGCGGGATCATCACTTCCCAGCCGCCGTTGACGGTTGCAGTGTGGGCGAACACGTCCTTGTTCACCCACTTGATCGTGTCGCCGACCTTAGCCTCGATCTTTGCCGGCGAAAACACAAGCTTTTCGATCGTCACCTCGATGGTTTCGGCCTTGGCCGGCGCGGCACCCACTGCCAGTGCCAGCGCAATCCACAGATGCCGCCTCGACATCATCGGCGCAATCCTCACTTCAACATGCCGGCGACGTGTTCGGCGTGCTGTTCGTGGCCCTGGAATATTTTCAGGCCGGTTTCCAGCAGGCTCTTCAGCTCGGCATTGCTGGCGGATGGGATCAGCAGCGTTTCGAGCGCGCCATTGACCTGTTTGTGGTAGGCTACTTCGCTGGCGACATAGGCCTTGTCGAACGCCGCGCCCTTGAGCTTGGCAAGCTTGGCACGTTCCTCGGCCGCCGCATTGGTCAGCGCTTTGCTGGTCGGATTGTCCTCAGGCGTGACCTTGAGCTTCTTGACCAGGTCGAGAGCCTGTTTGTTGACCGCCTCGTGATCTCGCACCATGTCCTTGGCGAAATCCACGACCTCTTTGTTCTTCGATTTCTTCAGCGCCTGCTTGGCGGCTTCGACGTCAAGCACGCCCGCCGTGTAGGCGATATGTGCGATCTGCGGATCGGTCGGCTTTTCGGCAGCTTGCGACAAGGGCGCTGCGCTAAGCAGGAAAACTGCGGCCAGTGCCGCGGTCGGTCGAATAAACATGATGCTCTCCTTCACCCCGATGCGGAACTGCATCGGGCTTCGTTTTCAGTGATGCTCATTGGATGCAGGTCGCCGCCAAACGTTCCCGCGAAAATCGGCACGGCCTATCCGGAAAGACCAAGCCGCTGCATCACGGCATTGGTCAGCCGTTCGCAGCGCCGGCCGGCGAACGGAAAGGCGTCGAGCAGCACCGGGCCGATCTGGTCGTCCAGCGCCTTGCGCACCAGCGCACGGGCGCGGTGCAGCCGGGTCTTGATGGTTTCTGGTCGCACGCCAAGCAGTTCGGCGGTCTCCTCGATGCTCAATCCCTCGATGACGCGCGCCACGAACACCATCCGGTAGACATCGGGGAGACTGTCGGTTGCCCGTTCGACAAGCTCAAGGATCTGCCGTTGCGCCATCGTACGCTCCGGATCGTCGCTCGGGTTGAGGGGAAACCGGATGATTTCGGCTTGCGGGTTTTCCGGCATTGCTACCATTCGCCGCCTTTTGCGCAAGCGGCCGAGCGCTTCGTTGATGACGATACGCGACAGCCATGTGGCGAGCGAGGCATCGCCGCGAAAGGACTCGAGATGGGCAAAGGCGCTGACATAGGTCTCCTGGACGATGTCCTCGGCCTCGCTGTCGTTACGCACGACCCCGCGGGCGAGGCGGTAGAGCCTTTGGTTGTGCGTCTTGATGATGGTACGGAATGCATCGCCATCACGTGCCAGCGCGCGGCCGACAAGCTGCATGTCGCCGGAAGCGGCGGGCGTCGCCGTCAACGCAGCAGGCATGGCCGATCTCCTGATAGGCTTCTCATCGCGACATTGGATGCATCGGCCGACAAAAGGTTCCCGACCGATCCCGCCGGCCAGCCTCAATCCGTGTCAAGGACTGGCAGAGGCTATTCTACCGCCTTCACCGCACCGCCGCCTCTATTTTGTAGACACCGTTTTCATCGGCCGATCGGTCGCCATGACATCGCTCAGGATCGCAATTTTTTCCAGGCTGTTACGCCGATTTTCTGACTCAGTCTGGAAAGGTGCTGGCTCAGGCGTCTGCAGCCGCCGCCAGCCCGCGCGCCAGGTCGGCCTTCAAATCCTCGACATCCTCGAGCCCGATCTGCAGGCGCACCAGCGGCCCGTCATACGGGCCTTTGGCGACGGTACGGTCGCCCAGGAATACCGGCACGGCAAGGCTCTCATAGCCGCCCCAGGAATAGCCGAGGCCGAAAAACTTCAACGCGTCGAGGAAGGCGTGCTGCTGCTTCTGTCCGCCGCCCGCAAGAACGATCGAGAAGATGCCGCTCGATCCGCAAAAATCGCGCTTCCACATGGCGTGGTCGGGATGACTGGGCAGCCCCGGATGCAGCACCTGCGCTACGCCCGGCTGACCCTCCAGCCAGCCGGCGAGGGCAAGCGCGCTCTTTTGATGGCGCTCCAGCCGCACACCCATCGTGCGCAGGCCGCGCAGCACCTGGTAGACGTCGTCAGGCCCGGCGCAGCAGCCCATTGTGTTGAACGTCTCGAAAAGCTGCTTCCAGCAGCCTGCGTTGGCCGACACCGTGCCGAGCAGCACGTCGGAATGGCCGGCCGGGTATTTCGTCGCCGCGTGGATCGAGATGTCGACGCCATGGTCGAGGGGGCGAAAGTAGAGCGGCGTCGCCCAGGTATTGTCCATCATGACGATGGCGCCGGCGGCATGCGCGGCCTTGGTGATGGCCGGTATGTCCTGCACCTCGAAGGTGTTGGAGGCCGGCGATTCGGTGAACACCACCTTGGTGTTGGGCTTGATCAGCGCCGCGATGCCGGCGCCGATGCGCGGCTCGTAATACTCGACCTCGATGCCCAGCCGCTTCAGCATCGTGTCGGCGAGGTTACGGGTCGGATGATAGATGGAATCGACGATCAGCAGATGATCGCCGGCCGACAGGAAGGCGAGCAGCGGCAGCATCACCGCCGCCAGGCCGGACGGTACCGCGACCGTGCCTGCCGAACCTTCCAGCGCATCGATCGCGCTGTTCAGCGCATCGGTGGTCGGTGTGCCGCGCGTGCCGTAGGTGTACCTCTGGCTGCGTGAAGCCATCGCCGCCGCATTGGGATAGAGCACGGTCGAGGCATGCACCACCGGCGGATTGACGAAGCCGAAATAGTCATGCGGGTTGTTGCCGGAATGAGCGAGCCGCGTGTTGATGCCCATCTCGCTGCCGTCTTTTGCCATTGCTTTTCGTCCCATGGGTTGGTCGTTAGCCATAGTGCGGCGGCATGGGCCGCGCAACCGCAGCGCACTCGCCAGGCCAAGCTCTTGAATATGCCAATTCAGCAATGCGCCGTAGTTCTTCTGGACGGCTGCCAGCTGTGCTTGGCAAGTCACGGTCGGACTTTGCCGGCTTTATTGGCGCGCTGACCAATTTGCGAGCGCGTTTGTCTGCAATTTCAGGCATTTCAGGCGGTTGGTTTTCAAAGTCTTTCGGATTCGGTCATTTCCCTTGACCTCACAGGAATAATCGCCTTCGATGTTGTTCGTGAATGGGAGGCAGCGCGTCGGTTACGATGCGGGATTCCGGTAATGGGCCGGGATACATAGCTGCGTTCACACGGGAAAAGTCAGGTTCGCCTGGAAAAAACAGAAAAGGGTCTGTGGGTCATGAAACACATTGCAATCGGCGTTTTGGGCGCCGCCGCGTTTGGATTCGCGGCTTCGGCGGCTTCGGCGGCCACGCTCGACGATGTCAAGGCGAAGGGCTTCATCCAATGCGGCGTCTCGACCGGTCTGGCCGGCTTCTCGGCGCCGGACGACAAGGGTGAGTGGCAAGGCCTCGACGCGGACTTCTGTCGCGCTGTGGCGGCCGCCGTGTTCGGCGATGGCACCAAGGTGAAGTTTACGCCGCTCAGCGCCAAGGAGCGGTTTACCGCTCTGCAGTCGGGCGAGATCGACATCCTGTCGCGCAACACCACCTGGACCATCAATCGCGACACCGCACTCGGCCTGAACTTCATCGGCACGACTTATTATGACGGCCAGGGCTTCATGATCAACGCCAAGAAGCTTCCGGGCGTGAACTCGGCGCTGCAGCTTTCGGGCGCGGCGGTCTGCGTGCAGAGCGGCACCACGACCGAGCTCAACCTTGCCGACTATTTCAAGTCGAACAAGATGGAGTACAACCCCGTCGTCTTCGAAAAGCTGGAAGAGGTCAACGCCGCCTATGACGCCGGCCGCTGCGACGTCTACACCACCGACCAGTCGGGCCTCTATGGCATCCGCCTGACGCTGGGTGCGCCGGCCGACCATGTCGTGCTGCCCGAGATCATCTCCAAGGAACCGCTTGGGCCGGCCGTGCGCCAAGGCGACGACCAGTGGTACCACATCGTCAAGTGGACGTATTTCGCGTTGCTCGACGCCGAGGAACTCGGCATCACCAAGGCCAATGTCGACGAGATGAAGAACTCGGACAGTCCCGAGATCAAGCGCGTGCTCGGCCAGGAAGCCGATACCAAGATCGGCACCGATCTCGGCGTCTCTAACGACTGGGTTGTCAACATCGTCAAGGCCGTCGGCAATTACGGCGAGATGTTCGAGCGCAATGTCGGCTCGGGCAGCCCGCTGAAGATCGCCCGCGGCATCAACGCGCTGTGGACCAAGGGTGGCCTGCAATACGCTCCGCCGATCCGCTGATCGACAATGGATCCGGAAGGCAGATCGTCTGCCTTCCGGTCTCTCTTTCCAGGGGACTGTCGAATGGCATCGCAGGAAGTTCTTCGCGAGGAGCCAAGCCGCGGTTCCCTCATCAATGATCCTCGCGTCCGCGGTATATTCTTTCAGGCACTGGTCCTTGTCCTGCTGGTAGGCGGGGTCTGGTGGGTTACCCACAATGTCATCGTCAATCTGACGCGCTTGCACATCGCTTCCGGCTTCGGCTTCCTCAAGGGCCGCGCCGGTTTCGATATCAGCGAAAGCGCCATCGCCTATTCGTCGGATTCGACCTATTTCCGAGCCATCCTGGTTGGCTTTATCAACACCGTGATCGTTGCCGTCGTCGGCATCATCACCGCCACCATCATAGGTTTCATCGTCGGCATCGGCCGGCTTTCGCGCAACTGGTTGATCAGGAAAATCTGCACCGTCTATGTCGAGGTGTTTCGCAACATCCCGCCGCTGCTGGTCATCTTCTTCTGGTATTCCGGCGTGCTTGCGGTGCTGCCGCCGCCGCGCGAGAGCATCAATTTGCCATTCGGCTCCTTTCTCAACCAGCGCGGCTTCTATTTTCCGCGCGCTATTTGGGGCGACGGCTCCTGGCTGATCCTGGTCGCTCTGCTCCTCGGCATCGCTATGGCCTGGTTCGTTGCCCGCAAGGCGCGACAGCGGCAGATGGCGACGGGTCAGCCATTCCCGGTGCTCTGGACATCCATAGCGTTGATCGTCGGCTTGCCGCTGCTGGCCTACGCGTTGAGCGGCTTTCCGTTGAGCTTCGAATTCCCGAAACAATCGACCTTCAACCTGGTCGGCGGCTTTCAGGTCAGGCCGGAGTTCCTGTCACTTTATCTGGCGTTGTCCTGCTATACGGCCGCCTTCATCGCCGAGATTGTGCGCGCCGGCATCAGGGGCGTCAGCACGGGCCAGACCGAGGCGGCCGCGGCACTCGGGCTGCGCTCGGGATCGATCCTCAGGCTTGTCGTCGTGCCGCAGGCGATGCGCATCGTTATTCCGCCGCTGACCAGCCAGTATCTCAACCTGACCAAGAACTCTTCGCTCGCCATCGCCATCGGCTATCCGGACCTGACGGCGACCGCTGGCACTGTCTTGAACCAGACCGGGCAGGCGGTCGAAGGCGTGGTGATCATGATGGCTGTCTATCTCGCGCTCAGCCTGATCACGTCGGCGATCATGAATGTCGTCAATGCCAGGATGGCGCTGGTGGAGAGGTAGGGCCATGCAGGAACACGACATGTCCTGGGTGCGGACGGAGATGGTGCTGGCGCAGCCGGCGCCGTCGAGCGAGCGTGGCCTCACCGCCTGGATCCGCAAGAACCTGATTGCCACCACGGGCGACACCATCCTCACCATCGTCGGCATCGCGCTGGTCGCTATGATCCTGCCGCAAATCATCAATTGGGCCTTCATCAACGCCCAGTGGATCGGACCGGACCGCTCGGTCTGCGCCACCGTGGCGCAGGGCGGCATCCAGCCGGACGGCTGGACCGGGGCCTGCTGGGCATTCGTCAACGCCAAGTTCGGCCAGTTCATGTTCGGCACCTATCCCATCGAGGAGCGTTGGCGGCCGATCCTGGTAGCCATCCTGTTCGTGGCACTGCTGGTGCCGCTGCTCGTCCCGAAGGTGCCGCGCAAAGGGCTGAACGCCATTCTTCTTTTCCTGGTGCTGCCGGTCGTCGCCTTCGTTCTGCTGGTCGGCGACATATTCGGCCTGCCGCATGTCGAGACCTCCAGGTGGGGCGGGCTGCTGGTGACGCTCAGCCTGTCTTTCGTCGGCATTGCCGTGTCGTTGCCGATCGGCATCGTGCTGGCGCTCGGCCGGCGCTCGAACATGCCGATCGTCAAGCTGCTGTGCGTGGTCTTTATCGAGACGGTACGCGGCATTCCGCTGATCACGGTGCTGTTCTTTGCCAGCGTGATGCTGCCGCTGTTCCTGCCGGCCGGCGTCAGCTTCGACAAGTTCCTGCGCGCGCTGATCGGCGTGTCGCTGTTTGCCGCCGCCTACATGGCCGAAGTGGTGCGCGGCGGCCTGCAGGCGATCCCCAAAGGCCAGTATGAGGGCGCCGATTCGCTCGGCCTCAGCTACTGGCAGAAGATGGGTCTGGTCGTCATGCCGCAGGCGCTGAAGCTGGTCATTCCCGGCATCGTCAACACCTTCATCGGCATGTTCAAGGACACCAGCCTGGTCATCGTCATCTCGATGTTCGACCTCCTCGGCATCGTCAAGCAGAACTTCTCCGACGCCAATTGGGCGACGCCGCAGACGGCCAGATCCGGCCTAGTGTTCGCGGCCTTCATCTTCTGGCTGTTCTGTTTCGGCATGTCGCGCTATTCAATGTACACGGAACGCCGTCTCGACACCGGCCACAAACGCTAAAAAGGGGACCTTGTCATGGCTATAGAAAACGCCGTCAGCGCGGAAGAGATCAAGGTCAATGCCGCCAAGATGCACATTTCGACCACCGATGTCGCCATCGACATCATTGCCATGCACAAATGGTACGGCGAATTCCATGTGCTGAAGGACATCAATCTAAGGGTGATGCGCGGCGAGCGGATCGTCATCTGCGGCCCGTCGGGCTCCGGCAAATCGACGATGATCCGCTGCATCAACCGGCTGGAGGAACACCAGAAGGGCAAGATCATAGTCGACGGCAAGGAACTGACCAACGATCTGAAGAAGATCGACGAGGTGCGCCGCGAGGTCGGCATGGTGTTCCAGCACTTCAACCTGTTCCCGCATCTGACCATTCTGGAAAATTGCACGCTGGCGCCGATCTGGGTGCGTAAGATGCCGCGGAAGCAGGCCGAGGAAATCGCCATGCATTTCCTCAAGCGCGTCAAGATCCCGGAACAGGCCAACAAATATCCCGGCCAGCTTTCCGGCGGCCAGCAACAGCGCGTGGCGATCGCCCGCTCGCTGTGCATGAACCCGCGCATCATGCTTTTCGACGAGCCGACCTCGGCTCTCGATCCGGAAATGATCAAGGAAGTGCTGGAGACGATGGTCGGGCTGGCCGAGGAAGGCATGACCATGCTCTGCGTCACCCACGAAATGGGCTTTGCGCGCAAAGTCGCTAACCGGGTGATCTTCATGGATCAGGGTCAGATCGTCGAGCAGAACACGCCGGCCGAGTTCTTCGACCACCCGCGCCATGAGCGCACGAAGCTGTTCCTGTCGCAGATCCTGCACTGATCCTGTACGCCGGTTCGGGACAAGACCGGCGGACCGGGCTCTCTGTCTTGCTTGGCTCCGCGCGTATTCGACGAGTGGTGATGCTCGGGGGATCTGCTCGATGGCGAGCATCGGGAACTATCTTAGCACCCACAATCCTCCTGCGACGATCACCGCATATCGTGCAGCCTTGCCTAATGCGACAAGCATCACGAATACGCCGAGATGGATGCGGGCCGCGCCTGCCACGACGGTGAAGGCGTCCCCGACGACCGGCAGCCAGGCGAACAGGAGCAAGCACGCGCCAAAGCGGCGAAAGGTCCGGCTCGCCCGCTCGTATCGTTCACGAGTGACGGGAAACCATCGCCTGGACTGGAGCGTGTCGATGCCACGCCCCAGCATCCAGTTCACCACCGAGCCGAGCGTGTTGCCGATCGTGGCGATCGCACAAAGCAGCACCGGATCGCCACGGCCGCTGGCGATCAAGCTGGCGAGCACAACTTCCGACGAGAACGGCAAGATCGTTGCGGCGAGGAATGCGCTGGTGAACAGGACGCCATAGATTGCCAGTGCAGCCACGTCGAACGACCGACTAGGCCTGCACGTCGACGACGCCCATCATGCCGAGCTGCTCGTGCTCCAGGATGTGGCAATGATACATCCTCCGCCCGGGGCGATCCTGGCGCAGCAAAAGCCGCACCGTTTCGCCGCGTGCCACGTTGACCGTGTCCTTCCAGGCGAGATAGGCCGGTTTCGAGACCTGCCCACCACGTTCGTGCTCGACCACCTGGAACTGCGTCCCGTGCACATGGAACGGATGGTCCATGTCGGCATTGTTGACGATTTCCCAGAGCTCGACCTGTCCTGTTTTCGACACCACGTCGATGCGGCCCATGTCGAACGCCGCGCCGTTGATCAGGAAGCCCATCTGCATATCCGTCGCGCTCATCGTCATCGTTTCGGTGAACACGAAACGCCGGCTGACAGCAGGAGTGCCAAGTTGCGCAATTGGTCGAAGCCTTTCCGGCAGCGGAGGAAACGCCTCTGCAGGCGTGTCCGAAAAATTGACCGTAAGCAATGTCAGACCTGCATCGGCGGGGCGGCCTGCGCCCATCCAGCCGCGATCGTAGTCGAGCGTGTTCAGGGTGACGGGGCCGGGCTTCTCAAACGAGGCGATCAGTTCAAGGCGTTCCGCCGGGCTGAGCAGGACATCCTTGGCTGCCACCGGCGCCTCCAGCAGACCGCCATCGGTGCCGATGATCGTCATGGGTGCGCCGTCGAAGGAGAGCCGCAAAAAGCGCGCGTTGGTCGCGTTGTAGAACCGAAATCGCCGCTTTGTTCCAAACGGGACCGATAGCGCGGGATTTTTCTGTCCGTTGACCAGCACGTGATCGCCGACGCGCCCGTTCATCAAATCGACCATGGTGTTGTCCGGCATGGTGCCGTCGGCGGCAAGGCGAAGGTCTGTGAACACCAGCACAGTGTCGCCATACTCGGCCGGGATCGGGTCCGCCTTCGGCTTGACCACGAACGCGCCGGCAAGTCCGCGATAGACCTGCTCGGCCGTCTTGCCGTGCGGATGCGGATGATACCAGTACGACCCCGCGCTTCCTTCGGGCAGTTCGAAGCTGTAGGTGCGCTCCGTGCCCGTCGCAACGGGATCCATCGGATTGCCATCCTGGTCAGCCGGAACCGGCATGCCATGCCAATGGATGGTGCTGGTCTCTTCAGGAATTCGGTTCGTGAACGCAATTTCGACACGGTCGCCTTCAGTCACCTCGATCAATGGCCCCGGGCTCATGCCGTTGTACCCAAGGATTGGCGTGTCGAGTCCTTCTGCAAAGCGAACCATGGCGGGTTCAGCCGTGAGGTTCGCTCTGAACAGGCGGGGTGTATCGGCTTCATTGCCTAGCAGCTGCAACTCGCGCAACGCCTGGCCCTCAGGCAGCATGGCTGCGCTTTTTGGCGCCGCGCCCATGTCGTGGCCCGCGTGCCCCATATCCATGCCGGGCATCTCGTCCATCTTCATCTGGGCGATGGCGCGCGGACTAGCGAGAACCGTGGCAGCGCCTGCCGCCAGAAAACTGCGTCGATTCATGTGTTGTCTCCGAGATTAAGGTCACGCGCGTCGGCACGCGGTATAACTCAGGTGGCACGCTCCGTAGCCAGATTGGCGCCTTTTCAAGGGGGCGACGGCATTCATGGGTTTGCAGCTCCAACTGGGTGGCTGCCACTCGATAAAGGTTCCCATAACGGGAAGGTCAAGGGGCAAATTTCGAATGCTGCTTCGGCACGGCAGCGATGATTTGAGCTGGCTCAAAAGCCCTTGACCTTCCCGTGATGGGAAGCCTCATAACAACCCCACTGGAGGAAAGCTGCAAAGATAAGACTGAAAGTTCCGGAATGGGCTGCGGGCAGGCGTCATCAGGTCAGTCGGTTACAACGAAAAAATAGGCCGCCCGTGCGGCGAAAGGCCAGCACGGATCATAAGCGCGCCAGCCGCGTTTGTTGCCATTAGGAGTTGTATAACAAGCCGCGTGGGCACGTGCGGCGGCAGGTCAAGGGCTCATCCTGATGCTTATCCAACCGATCGATTATTTCCTCGTCGTCTGGTTCGCGCTGGCGCTGGCTTCGACGCTTTATGTCGGCTTCGACCAATATCGCAACAATCCCGAGCCGGTGGTGATGAAATGGGGCTTCATCCTGGTCACCCTCTATATGGGTCCGCTCGGCTTGCTGCTTTACGTGCTCGCCGACAAGGAGCCACGGCCGGGCGAGCATGAGGTGTTCACTCGGCCGCTCTGGAAGCAGGGCGTCGGCTCCACCATCCACTGCGTCGCCGGCGATGCCACCGGCATCATTCTTGCCGCCGCCGTCACGGCGGCGCTCGGCCTGCCGATGTGGATCGACCTGATCGTCGAATATCTCGCCGGCTTTGCCTTCGGCCTGTTCATCTTCCAGTCGCTGTTCATGAAATCGATGATGGGCGGCACCTATTGGGAGAACGTGCGCAAGAGCTTCCTGCCCGAATTCATCTCGATGAACTTCATGATGGCCGGCATGGCGCCGGTCATGAGCTTCCTGATGATGGGCCGCGACATGCGCGCGATGGAACCGACGGAGCTTTTGTTCTGGGGCGTGATGTCGATTGGCGTCATCGCCGGTTTTGCGCTTGCCTATCCGGCCAATGTCTGGCTGGTCGCCCGCGGCTTGAAGCATGGGCTGATGACGCAGCGCGCGCAGGCAGCCGGCATCGATGGTCGGGAGCAGCCTGCAACGAGGCAGCATGCGCAGATGCAAATGCAGCAGGCCGATGCCAGTGGCCATCGCGGACAGCGCCACAATATGGCTTCCCACAAAGGCAAAGGCGGCGGCCATCACATGGAGACGGATGCCACGACGCCGCAGGTCGCTGCCCTGGGTGCCGTCTCCCTGCTGGCGCTCGCCATCGGCATGGTCGCACCTGCGAACTGGCTGAACCTGACGCTGTCGGCACGCGACGTCGGCGGGGTGATCATGCCGCAAGGCATGATCATGGATCGCGACACGCCGGCCGATACGATGCGCGACATGGCCGCTACCGATCCACGCCTCGTGGCCGCCTCTTATGGCCTGACGGCAAGGGGCGACCAGGAACTGCCGTTCCGGATGGAGAACGGCATCAAGGTGTTCGAGCTCAGGCCTTCAGTGGTCCGCTGGCAGATCCTGCCGGACGTTGCGGTCGACGCCTATGCCTATAATGGCCAGATTCCCGGCCCGCGAATTCACATTCGCCAGGGCGATCGGGTCAGGATCAACGTCACCAACGGCCTGCCTGAGGAAACGACAGTGCATTGGCATGGCTTGATCTTGCCGAACCAGATGGATGGACCGGCCGAAATCACGCAGGCGCCGATCGAGCCCGGCCAATCCTATTCATACGAATTCACCGCAACCCAGCACGGAACCTATTTCTACCACCCCCATGCCAAGCCGGACCGGACCCAGGCGCTCGGCCTCTACGGTGCGCTGATCATCGATCCCGCCAATCCCGCCGACGAGGTCGCGGCCGACCATGATTACGTCATCGAGCTTCAGGAATGGCTGGTGCGGGAAGGGCTGACCTACCCGTCGATGCCGATGGACGGCGGCATGCCGAATTTCTTCACCATCAACGGCAAGGCCTATCCCTCGACCGAGACGATCCCGATGAAGGTCGGCGAGACGCTCAAGGTGCGGTTCATCGGCACCAACAACGGCTTCATCCATCCGATGCATATCCATGGCGGACCGTTCGAGGTCGTTGCCCGCGACGGCGAGACGATTCCTGCGTCGGGTCGTTTCCTTGCTGATACGATCAACGTCGGGCCGGGTCAGCGCTACGACGTGATCTGGAAGGCGCAGCGTCCGGGCAAATGGCTGATCCATTGCCACATCCCGCATCACACCACGAACAACAATGTCGAGGAGAAGGGCGGCGGCGGGCTGATGGTCGTGATCGATGTGACATGACCGGCGTCGACTGGGCTCGTTCCAACTGCTGCACCCGCCCGGGAGCCATGCAGTGGCTGAAACCATATTTTCTCTCAGGTTGATGTGATCTGCCAGACGGCGACGCCGGCAAGGGCGAGACCGGCGGCGCCCTCAATGGTCCGGGAGATGGTTTCGAACAGCCGTGGCTGGCGCGCGAAAAACTGTACAAGCCGTTCCCGAAACAGGATCGACAACACCGCGACGCAGGACAGCGTCAGCGCCACGCCGACCATCATGGTGACGGCAAACAGGACGCCCGCTGCCGGAACACCCCTGGAGATCGCGAAAGTCATCGCGAACAGCGTCAGCGGGCAGGGGATCAGACCTGCCATGACGCCGACAGCCTCGCCCTCGTGCCTGTGGTGATGGCTGTGGCTCAAAGCGCGCCAGAGCATCCAGACGCCAATGAGGCCGAGCAGCCCACGACTGATATGCTCCAGAAGCGGAGCGCGGCCGACGCTGCCCAATGCTATGGAGACCAGTGGCAGCGAGAGAGCCGCAATCAGAACGGCAATCGTCACATGCGTGAACGACAGCGTGATAGATACGAGCAGGCCGCGCGAGACCTTCGCATCCGAACCGGCAAGATAAGTCGCCAGAACGGCCTTGCTATGACCCGGCGTCAGCGCATGAGCAGCCCCGAACACGACGCCCATCGGCAGGAAAGCCACGAACGCCAGCCAATTGCCTCCGGCCGCAAGCAGCTTGATCTGTTCGCCGAGCGTCAGATAGATCGCGCGCTGAAATTCGACGAGCGTCTGGAACATCGGACGAGACTAGCAGAAAATCGGCGAGCGTCAGTGCATGTGGCCATGGTCGTGCGTGTGCTCGTGAGGATGGTCGTTCTCTCCACGTTCCGTTGAAAACCGCACATTCGCCTCAGCCAGGGCCGGCATATGCTGGGACAGTTCGTCCTTCAGCGCTGCCGCGATCTTGTTCGCATCCGACAGCGACAGGGTTTCGTCTGCGGCAATTGCGATGTCGGCGTGCAATCTGTGTCCGATCCAACGCGCCTTGGCATCGACAATGCGTGCGCCCGGAACATGCTCGGCGGCATGTCGGATTTCGTCCATCACACCGGGTTCGATTCCATCCAGCATGCGGGTCAGCACCGAACGTGCCGATTGCCAGACGACACCGAAGATCGCAATCGTGATCAGCAGGCCGACGATCGGGTCGGCCAAGGAAAAGCCGAGCCAGACGCCGATGGCTCCGATGACCACGGCAAGGCTGGTAAGTCCGTCGGTGCGGGCGTGGTAGCCGTCGGCAATCAGTGCCGCGCTGTTGATTTCGCGGCCGACGCGGATACGGAACACGGCAACCGCCTCGTTGCCGAGGAAGCCGACAATGCCCGCCGCCGTCAGCCAGCCGAGGTGTGTCACCACTTGCGGATTGATCAGCCTGTCGATGGCCTGGTAGGCGGCGACAACAGCGCTGAACAGGATGATGAGCACGATAGTGATGCCGGCCAGATCCTCGACCCGCCCCAAGCCATAGGTGAAGGTCCGCGACGGCTTGCGCCGCGCCAGCACGAACGCAATCCATAGCGGGATCGCCGTGGTCGCATCGCCGATGTTATGGATTGTGTCGGCCAGCAGCGCCACACTTCCCGACAGCACAACGACGACCATCTGCAGCGCCGCGGTGATGGCCAGGATCACGAACGACCATTTGATTGCCCAGATACCCCGGTCGGTGGTGGCAATTGTCGCATCGATGACGCCATGGGTGTGGCCGTGCGAACCGTGATCGCCATGATGATGTGCGGCGTGCGAGCCGAACCCGAACCATTCCAGAATGGGGGCTACAATGGCATTCATAGATACTTCGCCAGCTGCTTGAGTTCCGCCAGCGAGTTGCCGCCGGTTTCCACGCTGTCCGTCAGGCAATGCTCGATGTGGTCGTTGATCAGCTCGCGCTTGGCGCTGCTGATCGCTTTTTCGACGGCATGAAGCTGCTGCGCCAGATCAACGCAAGGGCGATGCGCCTCGATCATGGCCAGCACCGCCGCGAGGTGGCCTTGCGCGCGCTTCAGGCGCTTTGTGATGGAAGGATGCGAGGCGTGGAGGTGATCTGACATGCCCCAGCATATCCTCCCGGGGAGGATACGCGTCAAGCTCTAAGTCAGCTGTGCAACTTCCGGAGAGGCTTCACCTTGAGCATTGCTTGTTCTATGCCTTCCGCATGAAGAAGCTTGCCCGTTTTCTTGGCCTGCTAGCCGTTGCAATAGCGCTAGCGGTAGCGCTGGGCACGCTGCTGCCGCGCCCGCTCTGGCCGGCGGCCGTTGCCGATCCGATCGGCGCAAGCCACCGTATCCTGGTGCTGCAAAATCCGATCCACACCGACATCGCCATCCCGGTCGACGACGATGTGCGCCGGCGCTTCCACTTTCTGGTCGATGCCGGCATTCCGGTCGACATGGCGGAGGTCCGCTACATCGCCTTCGGCTGGGGCGGCCGCGCTTTCTATCTGGAGACGCCGACCTGGTCGGAGCTGAAGGCGGTGCCGGTGATGAAGGCGCTGACGGTCGATGCATCGGTGATGCATGTCGACGTTTCCGGCGACATCGCCGAGCCGCATCCCGAAGTCGCGGGTTTCGACATCGGCGAGGAGCGGTTTACGGCGCTGCTCGATTACATTGCGGCAAGCTTCCAGCAGGGGCCGAACGGAGCCATTCCGATCGAGAATGCGGCCTATTCCCGTTTCGATCGTTTCTTCGAAGCCAATGGTGATTTCAACGCGCTGATCGGCTGCAACACCTGGACGGCGGCGGCGCTGCGCACGGCCGGCCTGCGCACCGGCTGGTGGAACCCGCTGCCGGCATCGCTCGGCCTGTCGATGCGGCTTTACAATTGAAGAGGGTTCCGGCTGATCAACGCCGCGATCCTTCGCGCCCCTCTCTGTCCTGCCGGCCTATCGAGCTTCATCGCCGATCCCCAGACTCGCGCGCCCGCCAGCCATAAAGCCAATCAAGATCGGCGGCGAGCTTTTCGGGTGAGCGCATCGCCAGGAACAGGTTGCGGGCCATCGCCACCGGCCCGGCCGCATGCCAGGCGAGGCGATTGACGGCGCCGCGGCGGGCAACCTGGGCGACGCGCGGCCGCCGCGCCTGTTCCCAGGCGGCAAGCGCCCCCTCAAGATCGGACGGCGAAGCGGCAACGAAGCCGGCAAGCGTCGCCGCGTCCTCGATCGCCATCGCCGCGCCCTGCGCGGCAAACGGCGTCATCGCGTGCGCCGCATCGCCGATCAGCGCGATGCCTTGCGGCGTCGTCCACCGCCGCTGCTCGACAGTGTGGATCGGCCATGCCGTCCACGGTGCCGCTTCGCTCGCCAGACGGACCAGCGCCGGCGCGGTACCGCGCATGGCGCTTGAGAGGCTGGCGGGGTCGGCATGCCCCGACCAGCCCTCGGCGATGCGCTTGCCCCTGGTGAAGGCGGCGAAATTGAAGGCAGTGCCACGGCTGACCGGATAGGCGACCATATGGAATCCGGAATAGAGGAATGCGCTAACGCAATCGGCCGCACCGATCGCTGCAAAGGTTTGTCCGGCGGGGCTGTCGGCGGCCACCGTGGCGCGCCAGGCAAGCTCGCCGGAAAACCGGCTCCTACCGAATTCGACCGCCTTGCGGGCAAGCGTTTCTCGCACCGACGACCAGACGCCATCCGCGCCGATCAGCAACGATGCTTCCGTTTCGATGGCCGTGCCGGCAACCTCGACTATTGCGGTGATGCCATTCGGTCCGGTGGCGACGCTGCCGACGCGGGCGCCGGTGACAAGCTCGACCTCGGGCCGCTCGGCTATCCGCTGCATCAGCGCTGACTGCAGATCGGCGCGGTGGGCAACGAGATAGGGCGCTCCCCAGCGCGTTTCTGCCGCCTGGCCAAGCGGTACGCGCGCCAGCTCGCGCAGCGTGGCGGCATCCTTGAGCACGACCGCCTCCGGGCGCACCACCGTCGGCAGCAGCCGATCGAGTACGCCTAATTGTCGAAGAATGCACGTCGCGTTGGGTGAAAGCTGGATACCGGCGCCGGCAGCCTCGAGGTGCTGCGCCTGTTCGAACAGTTTTATCCGATAGCCGCGCTCGGCGAAGGCAAGTGCTGCGGTCAGCCCGGCGACGCCCGCCCCGGCGATGACCACCTGCCGGGACTGCGTTTCCTGCATCAGGCTTGTCGCGGAAGAATCAGGCGGCCTGGTCGAGATAGAGGCAGCCCGGCGGCTGCGTTTCCAATGCCTTCAGCTTCGGCGAATAGCGATAGAGCGTCGAGCAGTAGGGGCAGACTTTTTCATTGTCGTCGCCCATGTCGAGAAATACATGCGGGTGGTCGAAAGGCGGATTGGCGCCGGTGCACATGAATTCCTTGACGCCGATGTCGATTGCCGGATAGCCCGCATCGTTCTGGAAATGGGGAATGGAACCGCCTGCCATCGTCGTCTCCTGATCTTGTCGATTGCATCTGGATCATAACCCGTCTCTTTGCAAGATCGATGAAATGAAACTGTCGCAAAAGCCTGTCAGAGGATAAGTTAAGCCGGTTAAGGCTGTGGTCGTCGAACGGTGTGGGAAGAGCGGAAACCATGAACGAACTGAAGCCGGTCCAGAACGAATTCATCACCGTCGAGGCGGCGAGCCCCGAAGGCGGCAACCCCGACCGCTTCGTCAACCGCGAATTTTCCTGGCTGCAATTCAACCGACGCGTGCTCGAAGAGTCGCTGAACGCCAATCATCCGCTGCTCGAGCGTGTTCGCTTCCTGTCGATATCGGCCGCCAATCTCGACGAGTTCTTCATGGTCCGCGTCGCCGGTCTCGCCGGCCAGGTGCGCGAGGGCATCGTGCTGAAGAGCCCGGACGGACGCACGCCCGAGCAGCAGCTTGAACAATTGCTGCGCGAGGTCGAGCGCCTGCAGGAGGACCAGCAAAAAAGCCTTTCGGCGCTGATGCTGCTGCTAGACAAGGAAGGCATTGAGAGCATCACTCGCGAGGCGCTGAGCAAGGACGAGAAGGCCTGGCTGGAGGACCATTTCCAGGAGCAGGTATTTCCGGTGCTGACGCCGTTGTCGATCGATCCGGCGCATCCGTTCCCGTTCATTCCCAATCTCGGTTTCTCGATGGCGCTGCAATTGCGCCACCGCAAGAACGGCGAGGAGATGAGTGCGCTTTTGCGCCTGCCGATGGCGCTGAGGCGGTTCATCCGTTTGCCGGATCGCAAGCGCCATGTCCGCTTCATCCCGCTCGAGGAGGCGGTCGGCCTTTATATCGGCAAGCTGTTCCCAGGCTATGAGGTCAAGGGCTCCGGCACGTTCCGTATCATCCGCGACAGCGATATCGAGGTCGAGGAAGAGTCCGAGGATCTGGTGCGCTTGTTCGAGACGGCGCTGAAGCGGCGACGCCGCGGCTCCGTCATCCGTATCGAATTCGACATGCTGATGCCGCCCGAATTGCGCGACTTCGTCGCCGGCGAGCTTGGCGTCTCGGCAAGCCGCATCAGCGTGCTCACCGGTCCGCTGGCGCTCAGCCAGATTTCGGAGATCGTCGCCGTCGCCCGCGACGATCTGAAATTCACCCCCTACAATCCGCGCTTTCCGGAGCGCATCCGCGAGCATGGCGGCGATTGCTTTGCCGCTATCCGCGAGAAGGACATCATCGTCCACCACCCTTACGAATCGTTCGACGTCGTGGTGCAGTTCTTGCGCCAGGCAATGGCCGACCCGGAAGTGGTGGCGATCAAGCAGACGCTCTATCGCACCTCCAACGACAGCCCGATCGTGCGGGCTTTGGTCGATGCGGCGGAAGCCGGCAAGTCGGTGACCGCACTGGTCGAGCTCAAGGCGCGTTTCGACGAGGAGGCCAACATCCGCTGGGCCCGCGACCTCGAGCGCGCCGGCGTCCAGGTCGTCTTCGGCTTTCTCGAACTGAAGACCCACGCGAAAATGTCGCTGGTGGTGCGGCGCGAGGATGGCAGGCTGCGCAATTACGTGCATCTGGGCACCGGCAACTACCACCCGGTCACCGCCCGCATCTACACCGATCTGTCCTTCTTCACCACCGACCCGACAATCGCGCGCGATGTCGCCCAGTTGTTCAATTTCATCACCGGCTATGCCGAGCCGGCCGAGCAGATGCGGCTGGCCATCTCGCCGTTCACGCTGCGCGACCGCATCCTCCAGCACATTTCGGACGAGATCAGCCACGCGCTGGAGGGCAGACCGGCCCGCATCTGGATGAAGATGAATGCCTTGGTCGACCCGATCGTCATCGATGCGCTCTACGATGCCAGCCGCGCCGGCGTCGAGATCGATCTCGTGGTGCGCGGCATCTGCTGCCTGAGACCGCAGGTGCCCGGCCTGTCGGAGAACATCAGGGTGAAGTCGATCGTCGGGCGTTTCCTAGAGCACAGCCGCATCTACTGCTTCGGCAACGGCCACGGCCTGCCCTCGGACGGGGCGATCGTCTACATCTCCTCGGCCGATTTGATGCCACGCAATCTCGACCGCCGCGTCGAGACCATGGTACCGATCACCAATCCAACTGTGCATGAGCAGGTGCTCGGCCAGATCATGCTCGGCAACATCATGGACAACCAGCAAAGTTTCGACGTATTGGCTGACGGAACCTCCCGGCGCGTCGTGCTGGAGGAGGGCGAGGAACCGTTCAACGCGCAGGAATATTTCATGACCAATCCGAGCCTGTCCGGACGGGGCGATGCGTTGAAGTCGCATGCGCCCAAGCGCATCGCGCAGTTCAAGCGCCGCAAGAAACAGAACGCAGCGACGGGCTGATGATTTCAGCATCCCAGGGCCGGCTTCAGGACCGCCGACCGCTGTCCATCATCGATATCGGGTCGAATTCGATCCGTCTTGTCATCTATGAGGGGCTGGCGCGCTCGCCGACCTTGCTGTTCAACGAAAAGATGCTGGCCGGCCTCGGCCGTGGCATCGTTTCGACCGGAAAACTCGATCCCGAGGCGGTGACGCGCTCGATGGAAGAGTTCCGCCGCTTCCGCGCGCTTTCCGACCAGGCCGGCGCCGAGCGCATATATGTGCTGGCGACCGCCGCCGCTCGCGAGGCCGTCAACGGCCCCGACTTCATCCACCGCGCCGAGGATGTGCTCAAGACCGAGATCCAGGTGCTGAGCGGCCGCGAGGAAGCGCATTATTCGGCGCTCGGCGTCATCTCCGGTTTCCACCCGGCCAACGGCATCGCCGGCGACCTTGGCGGCGGCAGCCTCGAACTGATCGATATCGACGGCGAGACGATCGGTGACGGCATCACGCTGCCGTTGGGCGGGCTGCGCCTGCAGGACATGGCGAAGAACTCGCTGACCCAGGCGGCAAGGATCACGCGCGAGCAACTGGCACGGGCGAAATTGCTGAAGGGCGGGCAGGGCAGGGCCTTCTACACGGTCGGCGGCACCTGGCGAAATCTCGCCCGGCTGCACATGGAAATGACCAACTACCCGCTCGGCGTCATGCATCACTACGAAATCGGCATCGAAAGCGCCGCGAACTTCCTCCGGCAGGTCGCCAGGGCCGAGATCGACAAGATCAGAGGCATCGAGGGCATCTCCAAGAACCGCCGCTCGCTGCTGCCCTATGGCGCCATCGTGCTGCAGGAGATCATGGCGGCGATGCAGCCGTCGAAGATCATCGTGTCGGCGCTGGGCGTGCGCGAGGGCTTTCTCTATTCGCTGCTCGACAAGGCCGAGCAGAAAGCCGATCCGCTGATCTCGGCGGCGGAAGAGCTTGCCCGCCTGCGCTCGCGCTCGGTCGACCACGCGCATGAGCTTGTCGAGTGGACCGGCAAGGCGTTCGCCGCCTTCGGCATCGACGAGACCAGGGATGAGGCGCGCTACCGCCACGCCGCCTGCCTGCTCGCCGATATCGGCTGGCGCGCCCATCCCGAATATCGCGGCAAGCAATCGCTCAACATCATCGCCCACGCTTCCTTCATCGGCGTCGACCATCCCGGCCGCGCCTTCCTGGCGCTTGTCAGCCTGTTTCGCCACGAGGGCGTGTTCAATGAAGCCGCTCCGGAAATCCGCGGGCTGGCGACACCGCGCTATCTCGAACGGGCTCGCGTGCTGGCCGCGCTGCTGCGCGTCGTCTATTTGCTGAGCGCGGCAATGCCCGGCGTCATGCCGCGGCTGAAATGGGAAAACCGCGGCAATGGCGTGCTGGCGCTGGTGCTGCCGGCAGCGCTGGCCGATCTTTACGGCGAACGGCCGGCCGGTCGGCTGGCACAGCTGGCAAGGGTCACCAACCGCCGGCTGGTGCTTGCGGTCGAGGGCGGGCCGAGCGTTTCTGTCAAATAGGCTGTCTCGGCCAACTTAATCGTTGCTCCGCCTCAAGCAATCGTTTCAGGTTTTGCGCCGCCCCTCATTGCCCTGCCGGGCATTTCTCCCCGTATAGCGACGGGGAGAAAGACGCCTTCGCAAAGGATTTCGCTAATCTCCAGCGTTGCAGAAAGGGTGCCGACGTTGCGGCCAGCCCCTTCTCCCCGTCACTATACGGGGAGAAGATGCCGGCAGGCAGATGAGGGGCGGCGCCGACTTCCGCAGGCGGACGAGTCGAGCGCTAGCTTTTGCGTGAAGCAATTGCTCCAGCCACCCGCCCGTCGGCCGACCATGCTCCGGCGCCAGCCATTGCCAGCGCCAGAAAACCGCCTGATATGGCGATGTCCTTCATCAGCATCTGTGAATGCATGAAGGTCAGCGTCGGGTCGTCGCCACCCTGGCCGTAATGACCGATGAAGGCGGTCGCGATGCAGAAGGCGGCAAGCAGCAGCGCCACGACCGGCGTCTTGAAGCCGACGAGGATGAGCAGCCCGGCGATCAGCTCGAACAGGCCTGTCGCCCAAGCCACCAGCGTCGGCAGCGGCAGGCCGAGGCCGGCGAAGTAGCCCGATGTGCCGGCGATATCGGCAAGCGCATGGAAGCCGGATGGCACGAACAGCGCGGCGAGCAGCAGCCGGGACAGCAAGAGCAGCGCATTGCGAGGCATGGTCTCCTCCGATATCGGCGGCCGATCCTAGCAGAGTTCCAGCCAGCAGATATAAACCGACAACGAAAAAGGGACGCGGAAAATTCCGCGCCCCTTTTTTTCAGGAAAGTTGGGCCGATTCAGCCGCGCTTGGCATCGATCGAATACGCGCCTGGACCCGAGGAGGCGAGCACGAGGAAGCCGCCGGCAATGCCGAGGTTCTTCATGAAATTGATCATCTGCATCTGATCGGCCCAGCCGGTGTGGGCGACCAGTGCGGTGGCGACGGTGAAGATCGCCATCACCCAGCCGACGATCCGGGTCTGGAAGCCGACGAGGATGGCGAGCCCGCCAAGCAGTTCGATCAGGCCGACGACGATGGCGGTCACCATCGGCAGCGGCAGGCCAAGGCTGCCGAAATAGCCGGCGGTGCCGGCAATCGCCGTCAGCTTGCCGAAGCCGGAAAGCAGGAAGATGACAGAAAGCAGGATGCGGCCGAGCAGGATCGTGCCCGAGGCGCTGGAGGTGGTGCCGGAACCGGCAAACGAAGTGTTGGTGGACGTGTTGGTGGACATGCGTAACTCTCCAGAAGGGTTTGGCCAAAGACTTGGGATAGCCGTCCAGTTAGCGCATGCCGACTGTTCACCAAAGACGTCAGATTGGTTACGGATTGTTCACCGAGGTAACGTTTTCGCGATCAACTTACCCTGGATGCGTCATGTCTTCCGGCCGCACCAGCCGCTCATAATCGGCTTCGCTGACCAGCCCGGTGGCCAGCGCTTCCTCGCGCAGCGTCGTGCCGTTCTTGTGCGCCGCCTTGGCGATCTTGGCGGCGTTGTCGTAGCCGATCGTCGGCGCCAGCGCCGTCACCAGCATCAGCGAACGGTCGAGCGCTGCCTTGATGTTGTCTTCGCGGGCCTCGATGCCGACGACGCAATTGTCGGTAAACGACACCGAAGCGTCGGCCAGCAGCTGGACCGATTGCAGGAAACAATAGGCCATCAGCGGATTGTAGACGTTGAGCTCGAAATGGCCCTGGCTGCCGGCGAAGCTGATCGCCGCGTTGTTGCCGAACACCTGCACGCAAACCTGCGTCATGGCCTCGCATTGGGTCGGATTGACCTTGCCCGGCATGATCGAGGAGCCCGGTTCGTTTTCCGGCAGCGACAATTCACCGAGGCCCGAACGTGGGCCGGAGCCGAGCAGGCGGATGTCGTTGGCGATCTTGAACAGCGCCGCCGCGCAGGCATTGATGGCGCCGTGCGAGAAGACCATGGAATCATGGGCGGCCAGCGCCTCGAACTTGTTCGGCGCGGTGACGAAATCGATGCCGGTGATCGCGGCGATGCGCGCCGCCACCTTTTCGGCAAAACCAACCGGCGCGTTGAGGCCGGTGCCGACCGCGGTGCCGCCCTGTGCCAATTCCTGCAGGCCGGGCAGGGTCATCTCGATGCGCTTGACCGACGAGGCGACCTGCGCCGCATAACCGGAGAATTCCTGGCCGAGTGTCAGCGGCGTCGCGTCCTGCGTGTGGGTACGGCCGATCTTGACGATGTGGGCGAAAGCCTTGGTCTTGGCCTCGAGTGCCGCATGCAAATGTCTCAGCGCCGGCAGCAGGTCGTGGATGATGCGCTCGGCGCAGGCGATGTGCATGGCGGTCGGATAGGTGTCGTTCGATGACTGGCTCATATTGACGTGGTCGTTGGGATGCACCGGCTTCTTCGACCCCATGACGCCGCCCAACAGCTCGATCGCCCGGTTGGAAATAACCTCATTGGCGTTCATGTTGGACTGGGTGCCCGAGCCGGTCTGCCAGACGACCAGCGGGAAATGCTCGTTGAGCTTGCCGTCGATGACCTCCTGGGAGGCCTCGATAATGGCCTTGCCGATCGCCGGATCGAGCCGCTTCAGCTCCATATTGGCTTCGGCGGCCGCCCGCTTGACGATGCCCAGCGCCCGCACAATCGAGGCCGGCTGTTTCTCCCAGCCGATCTTGAAATTAGCCAGCGAACGCTGCGCCTGCGCGCCCCAATAGCGGTCGGCGGCGACCTCGATGGGACCGAACGTATCGGTTTCGGTTCTGGTCTCTGGCGCGCTCACGAAGTCTCTCCGGTTTGCAATTTGCAAACGGCGTATCGCGTTGCACAAATGCCTTCAAGCGGAGATTGCGGGTGACGGGAATGCAAATCGGTTGAAGCGCTCCCAATCTCCCCCCTTGAGGGGGAGATGTCGCCGAAGGCGACAGAGGGGGTCGGTACGTCTTGACGCGACTCTGCTAACGGGCAGAACAGGCTGGCACTCGACGCGCGGCGACCCCCTCTGGCCTGCCGGCCATCTCCCCCTCGAGGGGGGAGACAAGCAACTCCTCAACCCGCCGTGTACCCTCCATCCACAGCAAATACACCACCGCTGGTCCATGCCGCTTCGTCGCTTGCGAGATAGACCGCGATGCCGGCAAGGTCGCTGGTCCGGCCGATGCGGCCGAGCGGATAGCTGCGCTCGACATAGGCCTTGAGCTCGGCTTGCGCGGCTTCCGGCAGGTTTTCGATCGACCTGCGCCGCATCGCCGTGTCGACCGTGCCGGGCGCGATGGCGTTCACCCTTATGCCGCGCGGCCCGAGCTCGAAAGCGAGCGACCTGGTCAGCGAATTGAGCGCGCCCTTCGACAGCGAATAGAGGCTGGATGGCCGCTTCGGGATCATCTTGTGCGCGAAATAGGACGAGATGTTGATCACCGAAGCCGCGCCCGGCGCGAGATGCGGCAACAGCCGCTGAGTGAGGAAGAATACGGCCGTGACGTTGAGTGCGAAGGACTGCTGGAATTGGTCCTCGCTGACGGTTTCGAACGGCACCAGGAACGCCACGCCGGCATTATTGACGAGGATATCGACAGGTGGGCCGCGTTTGACATGCTCGACCACGGCATCGATGCCGGCGCTGGCCGACAGATCGGCCGACAGCGTTTCGACGCCGTCCCCGAGCTGCTTGCGGGCGGCGTCGAGTTTTTTGCCGTCGCGGCCGACGATCAGCACGTCCGCGCCTTCGCGCAAAAACGCCTCGGCGATTGCCAGCCCGATCCCGTCCGAGCCGCCGGTGACCAGTGCCCGTTTGCCGCCCAGTCTCATCCAACACTCCCGTCTTGTCTGATACGGAGAACAGCGCCGTTGGCAATTGTGGTCAAGCCGCCGGCCTATCCTACAATATGAACTTTCGGCTGATGCGCGTGTCTATTCGGCAGCGGCTGCACCGCGCCGAACAGCCAGCCGCGTAGCGACGAAATCCTTGACCTGATGAATGGCCTGTTCACGCGTAACGCTGCCGGGCTGCAAGCCAAGCCGCAACCACAGCCCGTCGATCAGGGCGGTTACTCCGAAAGCGATCTCGTCAGCATCGCGCGCCGGCGCCAGACCGCGCAGGCCGGATAGCAGGTTGGACCGCATGCGCGCATGGATCACCTTCTGGATGCGGGCAAGCTTTTCGTCGCGCGGCACCTCCGCGCAAAGCGAAAGCCAGGCATGGCAGAGGGACGGCTGGAAAAGATGCGGCTCGAAATTGCCTTCGATGATGGCATCTATTCGTTGCATTGGCGTGCGCGCCTGTCTCAGCCGCTCGACCACCGCATGCCGCAGCACCAGGTTCGATTCTCGCATGGCGTGCTCGAATAGTTCCCGCTTGCTGCTGAAGTAATGCAGCACGATGCCCTTCGACGCGCCGGCCTGTGCCGCCACCTTTTCTATGGTCGCCCCAGCTATGCCTTCGCGCTGAAGCACGGCAAAGGCAGCCTGCCGCAGCTCTTTGCGGCGTATGTCGCTGAGACGCTTGAGTTTCACGAGCCTGGATCCATGCATCGAGAACCGACGTTGACATTTTCGTCCGCTGAGATCAACAATTGACCGGTGGGACAATTTAAAAACCAGATGGTCAACATCGTTGGTGAAATGAGGAGAACCGAAATGCTTCGTAGCCTTGGAATGGGCGCCTCGCTCTGCGTCCTGCTGGCTAGCCAGCCGGCCTTTGCAGGTGAACCCGAGCAATGCAAGATCGTGCGCATGGCCGAGCCTGGATGGAACGACCTTGCCTTCACCACCGGCGTCACCAGCGTCTTGCTCGATGCGCTCGGCTACAAGCCGGCAAGCTCGCTTCTGGGCATCAACGTCATCTATGAATCCTTGAAGAATAATGATTTGGACGTGTTCCTTGGCTATTGGGATCCGGCGATGATCACCTACTACGAGCCCTATAAGAAGGACGGCTCGGTAGACGATGTGCGCGTCAATCTCGTCGGCGCCAAATACACCTTTGCCGTGCCGACTTACGTCTGGGAGGCCGGCGTCAAGGATTTTGCCGACCTGCAAAAGTTCGCCGACAAGTTCGGCAGGAAGATGTACGGCATCGAGCCGGGCTCCAACCAGCTGATGATGGACGCCATCGCTGATAAGTCGCTCGGCCTCGATGGCTGGCAGGTCGTCGAATCGAGTGAAGCCGGCATGCTTTCCGAGGTCGGCTACGAGATCAAGGAAAAGCGCTTCATCGTCTTCCAGGGCTGGGCGCCGCATCCGATGAACACGATGTACGACTTCAAATATCTGAGCGGCGGCGACAAGTTCTACGGCCCGAACTTCGGCGCCGCGACGGTGACGACGCAGGTGCGCAAGGGCTATCTGCAGCAATGCCCCAATGTCGGGCAGTTGCTGAAGAACCTCGCCTTCGATATCGATTTCGAAAACCTCGGCATGGGCTATCTCATCAATGACGGTATGAAGCCGGAGGAAGCCGGCCTGAAGGCGGTCAAGGAGAATCCGGATAGGCTCGGCGCCTGGCTGGCCGGTGTCACCACATTCGATGGCAAGCCCGCATTCGACGCAGTCAAGCAGCAGCTCGGCCTGTGATATCGGCCGATCAGGCGGGCTGGAACGGCCGCAAGCGCAACGTCGGTGCTGAAACGGCCTGCGTCGAAATCGCCGGGCAGGAGCCCGCGCTGGTGCTGGTGCACGGCTTCTCCGACACGAGCCGCAGCTTCTCCTTGCTGGCGCCGCATCTCGCCGGGCGCCGGCTTGTCATTCCAGACCTGCGCGGGCATGGCGCCTCGCCGGCCGGGACACGCGGCTTCGCCCCGGCGGATTTCGCAGAAGATGTGGCGGGTTTGATCGAGCGATTGCGGCTCAAGCGGCCGGTTCTGGTCGGGCATTCCCTGGGCAGCATGGTGGCGATCGAGGCAGCCGCGAGCTACCCCGAGATGATCGGCGGCCTTGTGCTGATGGCCGGAACGCTGCGGCCGCAGATCGGTGAGGACCACCCGATGACCATTGGTGTGCGGGCGCTTCGAGATCCGATATCGCCGGCCGATCCGTTCTATGACTATTGGCATGCCTGCGAGGCGGAGGTTCCAGCGGACTTTTTGACCATGGCTGCAAAGGAGGCGTCAGCGATGCCGGCGGCTCTTTGGCGCGCAATCCTGGAGCAGGTTCGGCGCATCGATCTGACCGACAAGGCGCGCATACTGCGCCTGCCGGCGCTTGTCATTGCCGGCGGGTGCGACCTGCTCTTCGACGAAACACACCAGCAGCGGCTCCTCGAAGAAATCCCTGGCGCCGCGAGCGTGAGCGCGGCGCGATGCGGACACAATCCGCACTGGGAGGATCCGGCATTGGTTGCGGCGGCCATCGCCCGATATTTCAAGGTCTGGAGTGAAGCCGACCTCGAAGCGACCGGCAATCCGGGCTGGGACCGGTCATGAACCTTTCCGAATACATGGCGCTGGATGCCGTCGCCCTGGCCGGGCATGTTCGCTCGGGCGAACTGTCGCCTATCGAGGTCGTCGAGGCGGCTATCGAGGCGATCGGAAGCATCAATCCCGCTATCAATGCCGTGACGCTGATCGATGCGGACCGGGCGCTTTCCGGCGCGGCAAGCTGCAACCGGCAGGCGGCACTCGCCGGCATTCCTTTCCTGGTCAAGGACACCGGCGTCAATGTGCGGGAGTGGCCGACGACGCACTCGTCGCTCTACTTCAAGGACGCCGCGCCGAAGCCCGACAGCGAGATCGTCCGGCGCTGGCGGGCCGCCGGTCTGATCTTGCTGGGCAAGACAAACACGCCGGAATTCGCCAACGACTTCGTGACCGAAGCCAGCTTTCGCGGCCCCACCTTGAACCCCTGGGATCCGTCGCTGACGGCGGGCGGCTCAAGCGGCGGAGCTGCTGCCGCGGTGGCAAGCGGCATGGTGCCGGTCGCCCACGGTTCCGATATTGGCGGCTCTATCCGGGTGCCGGCCGCCTGTTGCGGCGTGTTCGGCATGAAGCCGTCGCGCGGGCTGACGCCTGTCGGCCCGTGTCGAGGTCAGGTCGGTGCCGGGCTCTACGCCGAGAACGTCCTGTCCCGCACCGTTCGGGACAGCGCCGCCATGCTGGACATGACTGCCGGTCCAGAACAAGGAGCGCCTTACTCCGTGTCCAAATCGGTGCCGTCCTACCTGGATTGGCTGTCTTCCCCCGGCGAGCGTCTGCGCGTCGCGTGTCTGGCGCACCGGCCGGATGGCATGCCCGTCGCGTCCGAGATCGGGGCAAAATTCCAGGAAGCCATGATCCTCCTCGAGGACAGGGGGCACGAGGTCACAGAGGCGCGTTTCCCGCGGGAAGCCAGCACCGAAGCGGACTGGAGCATCTTCTGGATGTCGGAGGTCGCGCGGCTGGTTGACGAGCGCGCCGACGAGATCGGGCGGATGCCGGGGGCCGGCGAAATCGAAAGCCTGACTCGTCACGCGCTCGACTGTTTCCGGCGGTCCTCGGCCGCCGATTATCTGAGGGCGCAGGACCATGTGCACAGCGCTTCGCTGGCGATGGCGAGGGCATTCGATGCCTTCGACCTGATTATGACGCCGACGACGGCCGACCTGCCGCCCCGGCTTGGCGCCATCCATGGCGATGGTGCTGTCTTCGACTACGAGGCTTGGGCGAGCCGGGCCTACGGCTTTGCGCCCTTCACCGAAATCTTCAACGTCACCGGGCAACCCTCCGCCAGCCTGCCGCTTTTCCAGTCGAAAGGTGGCCTGCCGATTGGCATCCAGCTTATTGGCCGCAAGAACGAGGATCACCGGCTGCTTCGCGTCTCGCTTGACCTCGAGCAGGCAACCGCATGGGCGGCGCGTTACCAAGCCATCCATGCCAGACATTTTCAGGCGTGAACCAGGAGGCTCCCGCGACGTAGGAGGCGTCGACGATGTTGGTTCATACCGAAATTGGGTGCTGCCCGAGCAGTGATTGCGACGTCGGCGCCAGGCGCAGAACCTCCACGGGCCTGGCCAATTGCCGCTGTGCGGTCTGCTCGAATGCCTGCCACTCCGGGGAGGCAGCCAAGGCTGCCTCATGGCGGGCATGGGCTTCGGTGCTGTCGAAACCCGTGATGCTGATGAAGACGTTTTCGCCGGTTCGCACCGGCAGTCGCGGAAAGCTGTTTTCGGCATGCTCGGTGACAAAGGCGGCGAGCGGCCTTGCGCCAAGTGCGGCAAGCACCGGAAGAGCCCCGGTCTGGAAATCCCTGGCGAAACGAGCCTCCAGGCCCGGTTGCAAATGATGAATCCTGATGACAACAATTGCCTGCAAATCGCTGCCTGCGCTCGGTTTTTCGAGGTCCGCCTGGGGTAATCGTTGCGATCCAGAGAGGTCTAGGCCGGCGCCTGGCCAGGCCGGCTTCAGCAGCAGCACGTCGTCAGAATCGATCATCGTGGCGTTGGCGGCGTCGCGCCAGGCAGCCCAGACCGGCCCGTCATAGAAGGCGGTCAGAGCGTTTTTCCGCGCTTCCATGCCGTCGAAGCCGCGCAGCCAGACGAACATGTCCGGCCGGTCGAGATCGCGGAACTGGCCGATGATCGTCATTCCCGCGGTTTCCTGGCCCTCGATCAGCTGATTGTCGAAGACACCGATCAGCGTCTCGCGCCGGCCGGGTTTCAGTGTGTATTGCCTGAGTTCGACAACGGGCGAGGCGAGCAGATCGGATTTAGGCGCGGCGTTCAAAGGCAGGTTCATCGCTCGATCTCCAAAACAGGACAGCCATCCTGTTTTACAAAACAGACCGGTTGTCCTGTTTTGTCAATCTGCTATCGTGTGAAAATGTCAGCAGAGCTAACCGCCCGCTCAAAGTCGCGGGCTCAAAAACGCACCAACGACCCCGAAGGCATGCGCAAAAAGGTGCTCGACGTCGCCGAAGCGGCGTTTCAGGCACGCGGCTATCATGCGTCCAGCATGGGCGACCTGATGGCGACGGCTGGCGTCACCGGCGGCGCGCTGCACCATCATTTCGCGACCAAGAAGGCGCTGGCGCTTGCAGTGATCGAGGAGCGGGTCGCCGCAGCGGTAGAAGAGACATGGATCGAGCCGATGCGGATAGCTCCCTCAGCGCGCGAGGGTGTGCGCTCCGTATTCGCGGCCGTCGCGGCGGAGCTGGAGCGGCAGAGTTTCGTGCGCGGTTGCCCGCTCAACAACCTGGCGCATGAACTGTCGCTTGCCGATCCGGATTTCCGCATTGCCCTTGCCGGCATTTTTTCGGTCTGGCGTCAGGCGATCGCCGACAAGATCAGCGCCGACCAGCAGGCGGGCCGGGAGCTGGGCACCGATCCGCAGCGCTTCGCAGCGCTAGCTGTCGCCAGCTATTCCGGCGCCATGTCGATGGCCAAGACCGCACAGGACGCAAGCGTGCTGCGCGACTGCCTGATGGCGTTGGAGCAGGGAGTTATGTCGTCCAAAACAGGAACGAGGCGACGTAACAGGATACTGCACAGAGCCCTTTGACGCCGGTAGGGCAGTCGCTCACTATGACCGAGGCGGGGAGGCCGAGCTCTTAATTCGGCAGCGGCTTGATCAGCTCGTAGCCGACCACGCTTTCGGCACTGGTGCCCTCGTCATAGCGCCTGGCCACAACTGCCTGCAGGTCGGGTGCGTAAAGCGCGGTAAATTCGTCCCGCGTTTCGCCGGCCTCGCTCCTGATCGTCTGCTTGACCGCGAGCACGGGGTATTTGCATTCGCCCAGGCTGAACGTCTCCTTGCCCTTGACGTTGATCTCGAGCGTCTCGGTACCCTTCGGCGGCTTGTTCGGTGCGAGACGGGCAAACATGATCTTGCTCTTGGCACCCGCCCTCAGCGGGAACACTTTCCTGAGATCGGAAAACGGGATCATCGCCAGCTGCCCCGTGCTGCTGTCGCGAAACACTTCGATCAGCCCGCCGAACAGGTACTGCGACTGCGGCGATTGCGACTGGTATTTGTTGGCCACGGCAACCATTCCGCCCGCCGCCGGACGAAATTCGCTGTGGATGCCAGGCCTTTCGAGAATGAAGCCGGCCTTGGCCGATTTGGCGTCGATGCACTCGGCGCCATGCGCTGCGCTCGTCACCGCCAGAATGGCCATTGTCATGCCGATGGGTGCAGTTTTCATGGCGTCCTCCTCTGCCCGCGCAAGTTGAATGCCGAAAGCAATGCCAGACCTGGGAGAACGTGTCGACATACTTTGCGAGCAACTGGACTGCCGGTCCGCGTCGTGCTGAATTTTAGCGCATGATGCATCGCATTCCCGCCCGCCCGGTCTCCCGGCGCAGCTTCCTGATGAAGGCAGCGGCCGTTGCCGCTGCCGGCGCCGTTTCGCGCCCGGCCTTCGGCCAGACCGGGCAGCGCATCCCGCCGATCGACGCCACCTTCCTGTTTATCGCCGATGTCCATGCCTGCCGCATGGCGAACGGATTGAGCCCGCACTGCGAGCAGGAGGGCAAGACCGACGCTGCCTTGCTGCGCAATGTCGCCGCACTCAACGGCGTCGGCGACAGGCAATGGCCGGCTGAAATCGATGGCGTTGCCACCAGCCTGCGCTCGACGGGCAAAATCGGCGCGCCGCTCGGCCTCGTCGTCGGCGGCGACATCACCGATGATGGCGGCGGCCAGATCACCCAGCCCAGCGAGGGCACGCAGCTGCTTCAGTTCAGCCAGCGCTACCAGCAAGGCGTAGGCCCCGACCGCGTGCACATGCCGGTCTATGTCGGCCTCGGCAACCACGACCTCGACCAGAACGGCCCGCGCTCGCATGTCGACTGGTACCGCCGCGAAATGCGCGACTATGTCGAGGTCAACCACCGCCCCGGCGTGTTCTTCAAGCCACCCGCGCCGGCGACCGACTACGATGTCGGGACCGATTGCTATTCATGGGATTGGGGCGGTCTGCATCTTGTCCAGACGCACCGTTTTGCCGGCGATACCGGCCATGGCGCCGTCAGCAGCCTGCCATGGCTGAAGCAGGACCTGGCGACTTATGCCGGCGACGGCCGCCCTGTCATCCTGTTCCAGCATTATGGCTGGGATACTTTTTCGATCGAAAGATGGGACGCCGCCGAGAAAACCTTCGACGACGGCGGCAAGGGTCCGCCGCACTGGTGGAGCGAAGCCGACAGGCAGGCGCTGCTGGCTGTGCTGAAGGGTTACAACGTCGTCGGCATCTTCCATGGCCACCAGCACGCAACGCCGATGATCTACCACCGTGACGGGCTCGATTTGTTCAAGCCGAAGGCCGCCTTCATGGGCGGCTTTGCCTTGGCTAGGGTGACCGGCAACAGCATGGACGTGGTGCTGGGCGAAGCCGCCGGAGATCATGGCGAGGTCATCTTCACCAATGCGTACAGCAAAAGCCTGACTTTCTGACGGGCAGGAGAGGGCGCAAAAAAGGCGGCCGAGCCGCCTTTTTCCTGGTTTGCAAAGGGTCGGCGTCAAAGCGCCTTCTTCACCTTGTCCTTCACGTCGCCGTAAGCCTTCTGCATCTTGCCGGTGGCCTTGTCGACGTCGCCTTCGGCCTCGGTGCGCCTGTTGCCGGTGGCCTTGCCGGCGGTCTGCTTGACCGAGCCCTTGGCTTGCTTGGCAACGCCGGCAACCTGATCCTTGTTCACCATCTCGCATCTCCTGAACCGTTCGCCTGGAGAAACGGTCGCGGATCGCTTAGGTTCCGGGTTCTGCCCGTCGATTGGGATAGCTTCCGGCCGCGAAGCCGACAGGATAGGGTGCGCGAGAAGCCCGAACAGACAGGGCCGGAGGGACAATGGCTGAATTCACGCTCTTCATCGGCAACAAATGCTTCTCGTCCTGGTCGCTGAGGCCATGGCTGGCGATGAAGCATCTGGAGATCCCGTTCGAGGAAGGTCTTGTGCGCCTGCGCACGCCCGAGACCGCGGCCAATCTGGCCAGGATCTCGCCGACCGGCCAGGTGCCGGTGCTGAACCATCGGCTGGCGACTGGCGAGGTCCGGATCGTCTGGGAAACCCTTGCCATCCTTGAATATCTTGCCGAGCTGTTTCCCGAGAAAAAGCTCTGGCCGGCCGACATCGGCGCCCGCGCGCTGGCCCGCTCGGCGGCGACAGAGATGCATTCGGGCTTTCGCGAGGTCCGCTATGGCTGGCCGATGAATTTGCGCCGGCCAAAAGGCCATAAGCCGCTCGACGCCGAAGGTGAGACGCAACGGGCGCGCATCGAGGATCTGTGGCGGCAATGCCGCGAAAAGCACGGCAAAGGCGGGCCGTTCCTGTTTGGCCATTTCACCGCGGCCGACGCCATGTACGCGCCGGTCGTCACCCGCTTCGAAACCTATGGTGGCACGCTGGCAACCGATACCCGCGCCTATGTCGACGCCGTGCTTTCGATGCCGGCGATGCAGCACTGGTATGCCGAGGCGGCGAAAGAGCCTTGGCCGGAGCCCGGCCCAGACGAATAGAGCCGAGCAACCGGCAAGCTGGTCTTCCACTTCGCGGCCCGCGGCCTATCTGAAGATCGGGCAGGGGTTTTGGAGACTTCACAATGACATCTGTTCCTTCCGCACTGGCCGGCAAGGTCGCACTCGTCACCGGCGCCTCCTCGGGCATCGGCGAGGCAACGGCTGTGGCGCTCGCGGCCGCCGGGGCCAAGGTTGCCATTGCCGCACGCCGCGCCGATCGGCTCGAAGCGCTGGCCGCACGTATCGAAAAAGCCGGCGGCACGGCGCTCCGCATCGAGGCCGACGTCACCAGCAACGACGATGTCAGCGCCATGGTTGACAAGGTCGTCGCCGAATGGAGCCGCCTCGACATCCTCGTCAACAATGCCGGAGTGATGCTCCTGTCGCCCGCCGCCGAGGCGGTGCTCGACGACTGGCGCCGCATGGTCGAGCTCAACCTGCTGGCGCTGATGGGCGTCACCAAGGCGGCGTTGCCGCATCTGAGTGCCGCCAAGGGTCACATCGTCAATGTCTCGTCGGTCGCCGGCCGTGTCGCCAATCCGGGCGCCAGCGGCTATGCAGCAACCAAGTTCGGTGTCGTCGGCTTTTCCGAATCGCTGCGCCGCGAAGTCTACGCCGACAAGGTTCGCGTCACGGTTATCGAGCCCGGCCTGGTGCGCACCGAACTCGGCGACCACATCACCAATCCGGCTTTCAAGGCTGATCTGGACAAGCGGCTCGCCGCCATGGAGGCGCTGACCGCCGAGGACATCGCCGCGGCCATTTTCTACGCCGTGAGCCAGCCGGCACATGTCAACGTCAACGAGATCGTCATCCGCCCGACCGACCAGGAACGGTGAACGGCGTCAGATATTTCGCTACGCTTCGAATCCCGCTCGTAGGAAATCGCCACACTCCTCGACCAGCCGCGACGGCTCCCTCGCGAGATAGACGCCGAAATCCGCCATCGGCGCCGGCGGCAGGTTGAAGCGTCCGTTGAGGCTTTGGCAGTCGGGCGGTAGTCCTTCCTGCAGCAGAAGCCCGATGCCGAGCCCAGCCCTCAGCGCCGAGATCAGTGTCGCGAAGGTCGACACGCGGCAGCCGATCTTCCAGCCGATCCCGGCCTCGGCGAGCGAAGCCAGCATCCTGTCCTGCCAGGAGCAGGCGCCTTCGAAGATGATCAGCGGAAGCTCGACCTCGTCATCAATCTCGATCATGCGGCTTGCCGCCCAGACCAGCTGTCGTGACAGATGGCCTCGCGGCGCCCTTGTGAAGCGTGCCGGATCGGCCATGACGATGTCGCATCTTCCTTCGCCAAGCGACTTGCTGAGATCGCTGCTGCTGGCCGATGTCAGCTCGATCTCCACGGAAGGATGCCGGCGGCGGAAGTCGGCGATGATCAACGGCAGCCGCGTCACCGCCAAATCCTCGACGATGCCCAGCCGGACACGGCCGACCAGCCTGCGGCCTTCTATCTCGCGCCTGGCATCGTCACCGATCGCGATGGCCTTGCGGGCGAAGGCGAGCAGGATTTCGCCGGCCTCGGTCAGCGTCACGCCGCGCGGCGAACGGCGCAGCAGCTCGGCGCCGACTTCACCCTCGAGGCGCTGAAGCTGCATACTCACCGCTGCCTGGGTGCGGGCAAGCCGATCGGCCGCCCGGCTTACCGTTCCCGTATCGGCCACGGTGACGAAGGCGCGCAGCAGCCTGACGTCGATATCTCCAGTCATAAGAAATCCTGATAGCTGTGTCAGCATTATCAGGCTATCCGAAAGTCCGATCTGAATTCAAGGTCCGCTCGCACGAACGGAGCAGGAGCAGCCACCTTGTCCTACAGAAGAAGATTTGATGAGCTCGGTATCGCCTGGCCGTCGCTCGAGCGGCCCGCTTTGCCGTTCTCGCCGACGGTTCGGGTCGCCGACATCGTCTATGTCTCCGGTCAGATTCCCGAGATCGGGCAGGAGATCGCCGCGATCGGCCAGGTCGGCAGAGAGATCGATCTGGCTGCCGCGCGGAACGCCGCCCGGCTCTGCGCGGCCAACATCGTTTATTGGCTGGACAAGGAACTGGACGGCAATCTCGACCGCGTCGTGAAATTCGCCAAGCTGACCGTCTATGTAAATGCGGCGGCCGGCTTTTCGGCTTATTCGGAGGTCGGCAACGGAGCATCCGAATTTCTGCTCCATGTTTTCGGCGAGCGTGGCGAGCACGCCCGCTGCTCGCTCGGCATGGCCGGCTTGCCGGCCAATGTTCCGGTCGAAGCCGACGCTATCGTGTATGTCCGCTAGGGAGGTCGCCCGAAATGGGCAGTGAAACCAGGAGGACGCTTGGCTTGATGGCTGCAAATCTTGAGGGACGGAGGGCGCTTGTTCTCGGCGGAAGCAAGGGCCTCGGTTTCGGCGTTGCCGAAGCGCTCGCGGCGAAAGGCGCCGAGATCATCCTGGTCGGACGAGGGGAAGCGACCCAGGATGCGGCGCGACGCGCAATCGAGGCCGCCGGCCACGTCTGCTCGACTTTCAGCGCCGACCTCTCCGACAACGACAGCGTCTCCCGGCTGATCCGTGCCGTCGAGGACGAGCATCAGCGGATCGACATCCTCCTGCTCAACGGCGGCGGCCCGCCGCCCTTCGCGGCCAGCGTCTTCGATGCGAGCGTCTGGGAAAAGCAGTTCACCAGTATGGTGTTGAGCCAGATGCGCATCGCCATTTCTTTCCTGCCAGGCATGCGGGCGCGGCGCTGGGGACGCATCATCGCCGTTTCCTCCACATCCGTCCGTGAACCGATCCCCGGCCTTACCGCTTCGAACGCATTGCGTGCGTCGCTCGCCGGCTGGGCAAAGACGCTGGCCGGCGAAGTGGCGGCGGACGACGTCACAGTCAACCTGTTGCTGCCGGGCCGTTTTGCGACGGACCGGACGAAACAGTTCGACGCCATGGACGCTGCCGACAGGGGTGTCGACGCTGCCGTGATCGCCGCCGAGAGTCAGGCTGAAATCCCGGCAAAGCGCTATGGCACTCCCGCCGAATTCGGCGCGGTTGCCGCATTCCTGGCCAGCGACGCCGCCGCCTATGTCACCGGCGTGGCGTTGCCGGTGGATGGCGGGCTCAGCCGCGCCATGCTGTGAGGCAGGGGGCAGCGGCGCGAATGGTCGCATCATACAGGAACGCCCCTCGTGCCTTTTATCTGCGCGGGGGGCGTCCTGGTGGTCGTCCGCCTTTTCTCAAGATCGCTCTTTCGAGGAACGGCGTTCGACACCGAAAAAATGCCCCGGCGCCAAAATGGTTCCCGGCTGGAGCAATTCCAGGAAAAGTGTGAACGGTTTTCCGTCCGGAATTGCGCAAAAACAAAGAGATAGAGCGGTTCGGCGTTTTCGTGGAACGATGAACCGGTCTAAGTGGTTTTTTCGGCGGGCAATAGCCCGGCTTTTGTTGTCAGATTGCCGGCGCACGGGCCGCCACCGCGCGTCTCTGCGAGTGTCGCAAATCAAAAAATTGACACAGCGCGCAAAGAAGTCTACAAGAATTTTGTCGATGTTTGTTTGACCGACTTTTGTTATCCGCGCGCCGAGGCGCGCCTTTGACGAACTTCCCCATCAAAATCGAGACAAACGTTGTTGTGCATCCGCATGACGGCGAATGAATATTTGCCATGGAAAGGGTTCGTTATGAGCACAGGCACAGTTAAATGGTTCAACGCCACCAAGGGTTTTGGTTTTATTCAGCCTGACGACGGTTCTGCCGACGTTTTTGTCCACATCTCAGCCGTCGAGCGCGCCGGAATGCGCGACATCGTCGAGGGCCAGAAGCTTGGCTACGAGATGGTCCGCGACAACAAGTCGGGCAAGATGTCCGCCGACCAGTTGAAGGCGGCCTAAAACGGAATTCAGCCTCACCGCTGACCACGGATGTACTGGCACCGGTGAATGGCAAATTCCAGCGCATGGTCGCGGGGAGGTTAAGTCCCGCTCATGCGCATGAGAAGAACGTTTCTTTGCGCGTCTCTCGGGATGCGCGGGCGCTCTCATGGGAGGTCAGGCGGTGCCTGGCCTTTTTCATTTTTGCGCTTCTACCGCCGAAAAGCGCTGCTCGACGGCCTAGACGTGCTAAGGACGTTTCAGCAATTTGAAACCGGCTGCCGTATTGCTTTGTGCGGGATCCTGGCCGAAAGACCAGTCTCGCCACCTTTTCGGCGGCGCGCTCCGAACCGGGAGAAAGACCTTGACCGAAACTTCAAAAAAACCCCGCGACCAGGCCGAATCCATTTTTAGCAAGACGCGGACCCAGTCGATGTCGCTCGACCGCATCAATTCCGAACGGGATGCCGTCAGCCAGGCCCGCGAAGCCAAGACCGCACGGCTGCGCGAACTGCGCCTGGAAAAGGAAGCCGACGAAATGGCGGCGGCGGTTGCGCTCGCGGCCTCGCCGAAACGCGCAGGCAAACGCTGATGGCCACCAAACGCGTGCCTCAAAAGGCGATCGCCGCAGATTCGACCATCGCCGATGTGGTGAGCGAACTCGACAAGCCGGTCGAATATGTCCGGCGCGTGCTCGAAAAGCTCGAGCGCTGCAGGCGTGTCCACGGCGATGCCCAGGTGCGGCTCGGCGTGCGCGGCCGCGCCGAATGCCCCAATTATCTGATTGAATACGTCCGGGAAAACGCCAAGACCCACGAGCGCGTGACCTTTCAGGACGCCGCCTACAGCGGCAGCACGCATCGCGAACTGGCCCCCCGGCACATCGAGGAAGCCAGGAACTGGTCGCCCGAAGAAATGAACATCACGGCCGTTTCGGCGCTCATCGGCCGCCTTCGCAATCCGAATGCGCCATCATCGCGTTTCTCTGACGAGGATTGATATGGCCATCAAGTTTTCTGCGAAGAACCAGCCGGCAGCGCCTGCTGCCGCCGTGAAGCCGGCCAAGCCGGCCGCCGCCCCAAAAACCGGTGAAGCCGCCGAGGCGGGCACCGATCTGTTCAGGTCGCCGGCCGAAGCACCGCCGCGCAAGCCGAAGAAGAAATAGCGCCCTTGCAGCAAAATGCCGGCCGGAAATCTGCGCCAAGGCTGCTTGCCCTGGAGGTCGCAGGGGATTTTTCATCGCCACAAGAGGGCGCCGACCCGGTTGCCTTCGATTGCCAGACCTGTGGCGCCTGCTGCGCCTACTCGTCCAGATGGCCGCGCTTTTCCACCGAGGATGACGCTCAGCTCGACCTTATCCCGCAAAAATACGTGGCTGCCGACGAAGCCGGCATGCGCTGCGACGGCGCGCGCTGTTCGGCACTGTGCGGCGAGGTCGGCAAGTCCACCGCCTGCGGCATCTACGAGATCCGCCCCGACGTCTGCCGCGCCTGCATGCCGGGCGATGACGACTGCCTGATGGCGCGCCGGGCTCACGGGCTGCCGACGCCGTAATCGCGGCCCCCGGGCTTGCGTCCCAGTTTGAATTTCCTCAGTCAGATGATCGAAAGTCGCTGCGGTAGAGGCCGGGCGATCTTCCGGTCAACCGTTTGAATGCCTGCGAGAACGACGGCACCGATTCATATCCGACGGCGCGCCCGATCTCGCCAATGTTCTGGTTCGTTTCCCGCAGCGCCCTGGCGGCAAGGTTCATCCGCCACCGGGTCACGTAGGATAGCGGCGGCTGTCCCACGAGTTGAGCGAAGCGACGCGCGAAGGTGGCTCGAGACTGTGCCGCGCCGCTGGCAAGGGAAGCGATAGTCCAGGGATTGCCCGGCTGCTCGTGGATCATGCGCAAAGCCTGCGCAATGCCTTTGTCGCGCAAGGCGCCAAACCATCCTCCTGTTCCGAGAGGCTGATGTTCGATCCAGGCACGCAACAAGAAGATCAACGTGCTGTCGAGAAGGCGTGGGGCGACAATATCGTGGCCGCCGAGATTGCCTTTCGCTTCGACCTGCAGAAGTTCCAGGGCAAGCCGCAGCGGCTCGCTGGTGCCTATCTGATTTCGGGTCAAATGGATCAGCGGAGGAAGCAGCGAAACCATCGGGTATGGCCCGACGCCGTCGAGTGAATATCTCGCACAAAGAAGAGTTGTCGCGCCGCTCTCGCTTTTCGGTTCTGGTCCGCTCCGATTTGCGGAAAGGACGGCGGATATAGATGCCGTTGGTGCATCCAACGGATTACAAAGAGCATGCCCGATACCGCTCGCGACAAGGATGACGTCTCCCTCGCCCAAGCGGATCGGCTCCTTTTCACCGGCTAGCCGCAGCCAGCATTCGCCGCTCTGTATGACGTGGATGGCGGCATTCCTTGTCGGATCGACCGAAATACCCCACGGCCGATGCAGGGTCGCGCTGCCGATCATGGCGCTGCCAAATCTCAGCGAAGCAAGAACTTCGGATAAGGCGTCCACGAGAACCATCCTCCAACGATGAATAGGACGACGCTATTAGACGATTGGATAAGAATCTAGCGGAATAGCGTATCGACCATCTCACAATCGCGACAGATTATGTTGGCAATGTCGGCGTGCGGACGCTCCTGTCCGCACCGGGCAGAAGCAGGCACCTGACGGAGCAAACATGCGTGACGAACCATCAAATCCACTTCCAGCCAAGGCTCATAGTTCGCTCGAGACCAACAAGATGATCGTCCTGGACTTCATCGACAAAGCGGTAAACCAAGGCAACATCGAAGCCGCTTCGATGCATTTTGGCGAACGCTATATCCAGCACAATCCGAACATTGCGGATGGCGCGGACGGCTTCAAAGCCTATCTGCAGCAGCTCAAACAGTCATTTCCCCTCGTGAGGGGAGAGGTGAAGCGGATTTTTGCCGAAGGGGATTTCGTCATCGTGCACATGCACGCAAAACGCGAACTGGAGGAGGAAGGCTTGGCCATCGTCGACATTTTCAGGCTGAAGGACAGCAAGCTCGTCGAACACTGGGAAGTTCGGCAGCCTATCGCCGATAGCAAGCTGCACGCCAACAGCATGATCTGAATGCGGATAGGCTCAGGCTGGCTTGTGCCCGCACGTTTCGCTGATTACGCTGCCGGCGGCAGGGCCAACGCCGGGAGACCATCCGTGAGCATCGAATTCCTGTTGACGTCGCTGATTGTCGTGGCTTCGCCCGGTACCGGCGTTCTCTATACGCTAAGCGCCGGGCTTTCGCGTGGTGCGCGCGCCAGCGTCATTGCCGCTTTCGGCTGCACGCTCGGCATTATCCCGCACATGGCGGCCGCCATCACCGGCCTCGCGGCTCTGCTGCATACGAGTGCCGTCGCCTTCGAAACGCTGAAATATCTCGGCGTCGCCTACCTGCTTTACATGGCTTGGAACACGTTGAAGGAGAAGGGCGGCCTGAGTGTCGACGAAGATGTCGCGCCGCGCTCGGCCGGCAAAGTGATCGCCTCCGGCATTCTGATCAACATCCTCAATCCGAAGCTGTCGATCTTCTTCTTTGCGTTCCTGCCGCAATTCGTCAGCACCACCGAACCGCACGCGCTGTCGAAGATGCTGGAGCTCAGCAGCCTCTTCATGCTGCTCACCTTCGTGGTCTTTGTCGGCTACGGCATCTTCGCGGCGTCGATCCGCAGCCATGTCGTGTCGCGGCCAAAGGTGCTGACCTGGATGCGCCGCACCTTCGCCGGAGCCTTTGTCATGCTCGGCGCCAAACTGGCGCTGGCGGATCGCTAGATCTCTCTGTTTTGACGCAATTCCGGGCGGAAAACCGTTTCACACCTTTCCTGGAATTGCTTACCGCTGCGGATCGGCCGGCCCGCCTGCGGTTTCGGAAGGCTCGTTGCCTCCGAAACCGGACGCAGCGCGGACGCCCAGCCGCCAGGCCGACGGGGGGACGCCGATCATCTTCTTGAAGGCACGGCTGAACGCCGCCTCGGACTCGTAGCCGATTTCCGCCGCTATGTTTGCGACGTTGCTGTTGCCGGCGCTGAGCAATTCCGAGGCAATCTGCATCCGCCACTTGGCGAGATAGTGCATCGGCGGCATGCCGACGAGTTTCGTGAAGCGCTCGGCCAGCACGGTGCGCGACAGCGCGGCCTCCTTCGCCAGCGCCTCCACCGTCCAATTGTGCGCCGGCCGGTCGTGGATCAGCGCCAGCGCCTTGCTCAGATGCGGATCGCGCAGGCCCGCCAGCCAGCCGGTTTGTTGTGGCGGCAGCGACTCCACATAACGGCGCAGCACGTCGACGAACATCAATTCGCTGAGCTTGGTGAGCACCGTCTCGCTGCCCGCACGCTTTTCCGCGACCTCCGATACCGCCAGCTTGATGAACTGGCCGAGCCAGCCGCCGTCGCCTTTCACGTCTCCGGCCTTGATGACCGGCGGCAGCGCTTCGAGCAGCGGATTGAAGGGCAGTGCATCGCAAGCGAGATAGCCGCATACCAGCCGGGCCGACAGCGATCCGTCCTTGACGTAATTGATGGGAAACGGTGTCTGGCTGGCGGCGGCGATATCCAGCACATCCGCGGTCGGCGGATCCGCGCGCAGGGCCGGATTGCTCGACATGATATGCGGATCGCTCCTGGTGAAGACCACGACTTCGCCTGCCTCCACGGCTATCGCCTCCTTGCCGATGATGCGGGCGAAGCAGCGGCCAGCCGTGAGCACGTGGTAGGAAATCAGGTGATCCGCGCCCGGCAGTATCCTCGGCAGTATCGAGGCGGGGGAGGGCGAGCAGACCGCCCAGGGGTCCTGGGCCGCGATGTCGAAAAACGTCGCGCCGGTGAGACACACCTTTTTCAAGAGGTCAGACAGAGCGTCCCCGGCCATTCCATCCATGTCCCGTAAGTTGCGCGGCAACCCGGCGCGACATCCCTTTCGAGTTCCGGACGCGCTGTCAAGTGAGGCGGACGCCCCGTCATTCCGTTCATTGCCGGAAGCCTTAAAATCCCGTCGGTGCTGAGCTCTGTCTCAAATCAGGTGCTGAGTGCAGTCGAACTCAAGAAAGATGAGGATCTAAGTCATGACGGTACATAAGGGCGGGTGTTTTTGCGGCGCCGTGGAAATCGAAGTGCACGGAGCGGCCGAGGCGATGGGCTACTGCCATTGCAGTTCCTGTCGTTCGTGGTCGGCGTCTCCCGTGAACGCCTTCACGCTGTGGAAGCCGGAGAACGTCAAGGTCACCAAGGGCGAGGAGTTCCTGTCCGGCTTCGCGAAGTCAAACATGAGCAACCGTCAGTTCTGCACGAAGTGCGGCGGCCATCTGATGACCGATCATCCGCCGCTCGGACTGGTCGACGTCTATGCGGCCACGATACCGACGGTGAAGTTCACGCCGGGGGTTCACGTCAACTACGCCGAGACGGTCCTGCCGATGAAGGACGGATTGCCGAAGCTGAAAGACTTCCCCGCCGAACTCGGGGGCTCGGGCGTGAGCGTGCCGGAGTAACCCGGCAATGACACACGATTTCGAACAGCCACATCTCACGACAGGAGAATACGCATGGACATCACGACATTTCGCGCCACGCAGGAGCCGATCAAGGATCTTTATCGCAAGGATGCGCGCGCGGCACTTCTTACGCTGAAGGCCAGGGGCAGTGCCGACGACTCCAAGGTCACCTGCAAGGTCGAGACAGGACGTGGGCTCGCGCTGGCGGGCATCCATCCGAAGGCCGGGGGCAGCGGACGGGAGCTTTGTTCCGGCGACATGCTGCTGGAAGCCCTTATCGCATGCGCCGGCGTCTCGATGAGGGCGGCGGCCGCCGTTCTCGAAATACCGATCAAGTCGGCCGAAATCTCCGCCGAGGGCGACGTCGATCTTCGCGGCACGCTCGGCGTCACCGAAGGTGTGCCGGTCGGCTTCAAGGAGATCCGCCTGCGGTTCGACATCGAGACCGACGTTGCGCAAGACCGGCTGACTGACCTGCTCGAGCTCACCGATCGCTATTGCGTGATCTTCCAGACGATCCAGCGCAGTCCCAAGACCTTCGTGAAGCTTCACAAGGTCGTGCGGTAGCCACGACCTGCCCGGAATCCTAGACTTTGGGGGTTCCGGGCTGGGCCTGAGCGCGGCCTCACTGAACGCAGCTTGGCTGAATGCAGCTTTGTCGCGCCAAGCGCTATCCCTTCACGTAGCCCATCGCCTCGACGATCCGACCGTCCTTGACGCGCATCAGGTTGACGCCGCGCAGCGAATTGCCGTCGGCCATCCAGTAGCGCCAGCGGATCGTTGCCCGGTCGCCGGCGACGAAGGTTTCTTCGATGTCGAAGCGCGTGCCGGGTCCGGTCGCGATCGCCGACCACAGTTCGACGCAAGCGCCCTTGCCGATGCGGCGGGCGCCGTCCGGGGCCGGCGTGGTGTTCTCGATCACGCAATCTTCCGCCACCAGATCGTCGAGCGCCGACGGGTCGTGGCGCTGGAACACGTCGTTGTAGCGCCGCATGATCTCGGCGGTTTCGGCGGAGCGTTTGGCCGCGGCGATGTCGATGATGAGTTCCTGTGTCATTGGATATTCCTTTCCCTTCAGTGATCAGTAGCGGTTTCGATGAGGCGGGCGCTGAGCGTGATCACGGCGACGCCCGCCAGCGCCCGCGACACGAGGCACCTCTCCTTGGCGGTCTGCGCCAGCCGCTCGAAATCAGCCGCCGCCAGCCCGGCGACGCTTGCCTCCGTCTCCAGCTCGATACGGGTCAGCGTCGGTCCGGCCGCGCTGGCGCCGAGATGCGCTTTCGCGATCGTGCGGATGTGCGCGGGAGTGTGACCTTCGCGGCCGAGGATGGCGCTCAGCGCCATCGAGAAGCAGCCGGCATGCGCCGCCGCAATCAATTCCTCGGGGTTGGTACCGGGACCGTTCTCGAAACGCGACGGGAAGGAGTAGGCACCTTCAAAGACGCCGCTGCCGAGCCTCAGCCGGCCCGAACCTTCCTTCAACGATCCCTGCCATTGGGCCTCTGCTTCACGAATGGTCATTGTGTCTCTCCTTTGATTTGAGGGTTGATCAGTTTTTGAGCGAACCAGTCAGGCGCCGTCGACGACCACCTTTCCGAAGACGTCGCCTTGCTGGAAATAGCGGTAGGCGTCGTTGGACTCGTCGAAGGCGAACACCTTGTCGATGACAGGCTTGAGCCGATGCACCGAGATGGCGCGCAGCATGGCTTCGAGGTTGGTGCGATTGCCGACGAACAGGCGGCTGATGGTGGCGAGGCTGCGCTGGTAGACGGGGCCGGGGATCTGCACCGTCCCGCCTTTCGCATCCTGTATGGTGAGAAGCACGATGCGCCCGTAAAGCGCGCAGGCGATCATCGATTGCGCGAAGGTCGGCGGGCCGCCGGTCTCGACGACGAGGTCGATGCCGCCGGTCTGCTCGCGCACCGCAGCACCCCATTCCGGCATGTCGGCGGTCGAGACGACGAGGTCGGCGCCCAGCGCCCGCAGCCGGTCCAGCTTCTCGCTGCGCGAGGTGACTGCCACGACACGGCAGCCGAGCAGCTTGGCAAATTGCAGCGCAAACAGCGCGACACCACCTGAACCGATTACCAGAACCCATTGGCCGGACTTCGGCATTTCGGCCGCCGTCACCGCATTCCAGGCGGTCAGGCCGGCGCAGGTTAGTGTCGCTGCTTGATGCCAGTCGAGATGATCGGGAAGCCGTACAACCCATTGTTCGTCGAGCACGGCGTATTCAGCCAGCATCCCATCCAGCGTGCAGCCAAGTTGGTCGATCAGTCCGGCATTGATGCGGCCGTCGATCCAGCGCGCAAAATAACTGCCGGTGATGCGGTCGCCGACGGCGAAACGGGTGACAGAATCGCCGACGGCAACGACTTCGCCGGCGCCGTCGCTCAGCGGGATAACGCCTTGGCGCGGCGTCAGCGGGTAGGTGCCGTTGAGGATCATCGTATCGCGGCGGTTGAGCGAGGTGGCGCGGACACGCACGACGATCTCGTGCGGCTTCGGCGTCGGCTGCGCCTCCTCGCGCATCACTAGGCACTTGGTCCCGCCGGTTTCTTCAAGACGATAATTGCGCATTTGCCTCTCGCTAGTATGTAGACTGATCTACATATTATATAGACCGGTTGTCATATTCGAGGCAAGGCCTATAGTGCGCACTCCTGACAGAGGTTGACATGGCGAACGACACCCGCACCCGCATACTCGAGACGACGGCGCTGTTGCTGAGGCAGCGCGGCTACCACGGCACGTCGCTTAACGACATCTTGAGCGCCTCAGGCGCACCGAGAGGCTCGCTCTACTTCCACTTTCCGGGCGGCAAGGATCAGCTGGTCATCGAGGTGACGCGCGATAGCGTCGCCGATGTGACGCAGAGGCTGGACGCCGCGCTCGCTGCCGAAAAGGACCCGGCGGTGGCTGTCCACCACATCTACCAGTCGGTCGCGCGCATGCTGGAAGACAACCAGTTCACGCTCGGTTGCCCGATCGCGCCCGTAGTGTTGGACTCGCCGACGGACATGCCGGAGTTGGCCGAGTTGTGCCGCTCGGCTTTCGAGCAATGGATAGGCCTGCTCAGGGCCGCCTTCGTCAGGGCAGGGGTGTCCGAGCGACGCGCGCATGCGCTGGCGCTGCTGGTCGAATCATCGCTGGAAGGGCTGATGGTGATCGCGCGCGCCACCCACGACCGCGCCCCGGTGCTGGCGGTAGCCGATGAGGTCGCGGCGCTGATTGAGGGGGCATTGCCGGCGAAAGAGATCGCCGTCACGGCGCATTGACGTTTCGCGCTTCCAGGGCATCGAGGCCAGCGCGGAGCCCTGCTGAAGTGCCGACACTCCAGCTCTGCAATTCACGTTCTGCGCCGACGCCGAAGAGGGGGTGAGTTGTATGCTTCCGCTTGGAATCGGACAGCCTCTCATCCTCCGTCCCATCAACAAAAAAGGGCGACCTCTCGGCCGCCCTTTCCGTATCTGAAGGCTGATGGGTTGGATTAGAAGTCCATGCCGCCCATGCCGCCCATGCCGCCGCCGCCCATGCCGCCAGGCATGCCGCCGCCAGCCGACTCCTTCTTCGGAGCCTCCGCGATCATGGCTTCGGTGGTGACCAGCAGGCCGGCGACCGAGGCCGCGTCCTGCAGAGCCGTGCGCACAACCTTGACCGGATCGACGATACCCATGGCGATCATGTCGCCATATTCGCCGGTCTGGGCGTTGTAGCCGAAGGTCGCGCCCTTGTTCTCAAGGATCTTGCCGGCAACGATCGATGCTTCCGCACCGGCGTTGGCGGCGATCTGACGGGCCGGAGCCTGCAGCGCGCGACGCACGATGCTGATGCCCGCGGTCTGGTCGGAGTTGGCGCCGGTTGCCTTGATGCTCAGCGAAGCGCGCAGCAGTGCGACGCCGCCGCCGGGAACGATGCCTTCTTCGACGGCCGCACGGGTCGCGTTGAGGGCGTCATCGACGCGATCCTTCTTTTCCTTGACTTCCACTTCGGTCGCACCGCCGACGCGGATGACGGCAACGCCGCCCGCCAGCTTGGCGAGACGTTCCTGCAGCTTCTCCTTGTCGTAGTCCGAGGTGGTCTCCTCGATCTGCTGCTTGATCTGGGCGACGCGGCCCTGGATCTCGGCCTTCTTGCCGGCGCCGTCGACGATGGTGGTGTTCTCCTTGGAGATCGACACCTTCTTGGCGCGGCCGAGCATGTTCAGGCCGACATTCTCGAGCTTGATGCCGAGGTCTTCGGAAATGACCTGGCCACCGGTGAGGATGGCGATGTCTTCCAGCATGGCCTTGCGGCGATCACCGAAGCCCGGCGCCTTGACGGCAGCGATCTTCAGGCCGCCACGCAGCTTGTTGACGACCAGCGTGGCCAGGGCCTCGCCTTCGACGTCTTCCGAGATGATGACCAGCGGCTTCGAGGTCTGCACAACAGCCTCGAGGATCGGCAGCATGGCCTGCAGGTTGGAGAGCTTCTTCTCGTGGAGAAGGATGTAGGCGTCTTCCAG
>NZ_JBVVQI010000004.1:0-214522 GCF_055811495.1 Mesorhizobium sp. WSM4830
GAGTAGGGGAGTAGGGGAGTAGGGGAGTAGGGGCATGCGTTCCACAGTGCAATCTACACCACTGCCATACTGCCTTACTCCCCTATTCCCTTACTCCCTTACCGGTCTCAAATGCCTTCGCCGGCAAGCTCCTCGGAAAGTGCGGCGACCTGGTCCTGGGCGCTGCGCATCATTGGGTAGATGCCGAGAACACGCTGCCAGGCCTCGAGCGCCGACTGCTTGTGGCCGGTTTCGGCCATGATCTGGGCCAGGCCGGACAGCGCGCCGAAATGGCGTGGTTCGAGCTGCAGGGTGCGGTCGATATCCGCCATCGACTTTCCATAGTTCTTCATCATGAAATGAACAGTGGCGCGGCGGTTCCAGCCTTCCGCATAGGTCGGCTGCAACGTGGTCACCTGATCGAGGAAATCGAGGGCAACGTCGAATTTGTGGTTTTCGATCGCCTTCTGCGACCATTGCATCATCAGGTCGATCGAGGCGCTGCCCGACTGGGACCACTCGTTCCCAATGCGCCCGGCGATGCGCTCGGCCGCCTTTTCATTGCGTTCGCGCTTGAGATCGGCAAACAGCTGATCGAGCCGCGCCTGTTTCGTCTTGACGACCGGAGGTGCTGTCGGCGGAGTTGTAGTCGGATCTTCAGCCCAGGCCGGCAGCGAGACAGCGCCGGAAACGAGGAAAGCCGTGAAAAATGCAAAAAGAATCCGCATCGCGGGAATCTAGCCCCCGACGCCGGATCGTCAAACTGAATTTAGCGTGAGAGGCGTATCATGCGAACGGAGGCGCGCAGCCTCCGGTCGAAAACTCAACCTTGGCGCGCCTTGTAGCGCGGAGCGGTCTTGTTGATGATGTAGACGCGGCCCTTGCGACGAACCAGCTGGTTGTCGCGGTGACGCGCCTTCAACGCCTTGAGCGAATTCTTGATCTTCATGGTCTTGCCCGTCGGTCTGGGCCCGGTCCCGGGCCGAATTATTAAGGCGCGCCCACAGACGCGCCTTTGAACTGTGCGTGGCTCATAGACGAGGAGCGTTGCCCATGTCAACCGCAAGCGCGTTGCCTAAACGATACGGCCCGTTTCGTATCATCAAATATCCGCCACTGGCTTGCGGCATTGCACAGGCATGAGACGGCTGGAATGATGCGGTTGCGAATTGGAGATCATCATGCGCCGAATTCTTGTGTCCGCCTGTCTTGTCATCCTCGCGGCAGGCTCTGTTGCTTATGCGCAGGAATGCGACCGCAACGACGACAGCCAGCAGATGATGAACATCTGCGCCGACGCGGACACCAAATCCGCCGACGCCAAGCTCAACAAGGCCTACCAGGATCTCATCGGCGGAAGTGACGCAAAAGCCAGGAAGCTGTTGCAGACGGCGCAGCGCGCGTGGATCGCTTTTCGCGACGCGGAATGCAGCTATTCCGCCGCGGACAGCGAAGGCGGCTCGATCTATCCGATGCTGATATCGGAATGCCTGACACGGCTGACCGACGATCGCACCAAGCAGCTCACCGCCGATTCGACCTGCGCAGAAGCGATGTGAGCTGCGCCAGCCCCGACGAGGACGAGAGCGACGACATCCAGTAAGCGTAGGTTCTAACTTTTTGTTTGAGCATGATCTTTTCCGAAAACCGGATTCCACTTTTCGCTAACGCGGACCTTCGGTTCGGGATCATGCTCTAGCTGCGGCGGCTCACGCGCGTAAAATGGCCCATCTTGCGGCCGGGCCGCGCCTCGGCCTTGCCATAGAGGTGCAGCATCAGATCGGGCTCGGCGAGCAGCTCAGGAACGCGCCGGACATCGTCGCCGATCAGGTTTTCCATGACGCAGTCGAACTGCCGGGCGGGATTTCCCAGCGGCAGGCCGGCGACGGCGCGGATGTGCTGCTCGAATTGCGAGATAGTGCAGGCGGCCTCCGTCCAGTGGCCGGAATTGTGGACGCGCGGCGCTATCTCGTTGGCCAGCAGCGAACCGTTGGCAAGGACAAAGAATTCGATGCCGATGACGCCGACATAGTCGAGCGCCGCAAGGATCTCTGCCGCCGCCGTTTGAGCCGCAGCCGCCGTCTCGGACTTTACTCCGGCCGGCAGCGTCGAAGTGTGAAGAATACCGTTGCGATGGACATTCCAGGCCGGATCGTAGGCGGCGAGCGAACCGTCGCTGCCGCGCGCGGCGATCACCGAAATCTCGCGCTCGAAGCTGACGAAGGATTCCAGGATCAGCGGCACATTGCCCATGGCCTCGCAAGTGCCGGCAAAGCCGCCCGTTTCCATGTTGCGGAAGACACGCTGGCCCTTGCCGTCATAGCCCATGCGGCGCGTCTTCAATATGCCGCTGCCGTTGAACTTTTTCAGCGCAGCCGTCAGTTCGTCGTCATTGTCGACGGGGCTGAAATCCGCGGTCGGTATGCCGATGCCGTTGAGGAATTTCTTTTCCGCCAGCCGGTCCTGCGCTACTTCCAGTGCGCGTGCCGGCGGGTAGACCGGCACCGTAGAGGCAAGTGCCGCGGCGGCCGCGACGGGTACGTTCTCGAATTCATAAGTAACGACGGCACTGGCCGCGGCCAGCTCGCTAAGCGCGGCCGCGTCGTCATAGGCGGCGACGATCTGCCGGTTGGCGACCTGTGCCGCCGGGCAATCCGGCTGCGGCTCCAGCACGACGATGCGGTAGCCGAGGCGGGCCGCGGCCATCGCCAGCATGCGGCCAAGCTGGCCGCCGCCGATGATGCCGATGGTCGATCCTGCCGGCAGGCTCACGGCGCGTCCGTGGGCTCTGCGGCCACCTTGGCGGTCTGCGCGGCGCGCCAGCTATCCAGCCGGGCGGCAAGCTTCTCGTCGCTCAGCGCCAGCACCGCGGCAGCCAGAAGGGCGGCGTTGACAGCGCCGGCCTTGCCGATGGCCAAAGTGCCGACCGGAATGCCGGCCGGCATTTGCACGATTGATAGCAGCGAGTCTTGGCCCGACAGCGTCTTTGATTCCACCGGCACGCCGAACACCGGCAGCGGCGTCATCGCCGCCGTCATGCCGGGCAGATGCGCCGCACCGCCGGCACCGGCAATGATCACCTTGTAGCCGGCCGCCTTGGCGCCCTTGGCGAAGTCGTAGAGTCGATCGGGCGTGCGGTGGGCCGAGACGATCAGGCGCTTGTGCGGAATGCCAAGCGCCTCAAGCGTTTCGGCGGCGTGACGCATCGTCGCCCAGTCGGACTGGCTGCCCATGATGATGGCGACGTCGGCGCGTTGATCGTTCAAGCTTCTGCTCCCCGGCGACAAAGGCGCGCATTAGCGGAAATCGAGGAGAGCCGCAAGGATGGCCGGAAACGGCAAAGCCGCTTGTGGTGGCTACGCAAATGGATAGCGGCGGTGGTCATCGGGCGGCCGCTGCTCGGAAGCGATTGACGAAGTCGTCAAGTTCAGGCCGTTCGGTATCGGAAATCGCCCAGTAAGAAAAGGCACTGTCGCTCCAGTGGACCAGCGAGAAGCCACCAGCAGAAAGATCGACCGGTCCGGCTGTCGAGCCGGTTTCCTCAGGCGCGGCGACGAGGGTGATCAGGTGCTCGCGGTGCCGGTAGACCAGTGCCGGTACTGGCTGGTCGGCGATCACCTCGACCCGGCCGCCGAGCAACGCGAAGCCGTCATTGGCAAGATCGGGCGCCGGTGGCGACAGGCCAACCCTTCCATCCAGCCAGGGTTTGACCGTGTGCCGGTCCGACGAGACGACGTCCACCGGGCTGGCTGCCAGCAGGCTGCGGCGGTGGCCGCTGGCGACCGCGGCGGCAAAGCTGTCGGGCGCCCTGCTCAACATCATCCATTGGGTCGCGCCGCTGGCTAGCACGGCGGTAACGATGATCGACGCCGCCAGCGCGCGCCAGTCGAACGCGCCAAATCGGTGCATCGCTCGGTGCGCCGGCAGCACTCGAGCGGCGGGCGCCGGCGCCGACAGCACTTTCGCCGTACCGGCTGTCCCGATTGCAGCGATGCGAGCCTTGAAATCCTCACGGACATCGGGCCTCGGCAGCCCGCCGACAACGGTCTGCAGCGCAATGATGCGGGCATGCTCGGCGGCGAGCGCCGGATCGGCGGCAATGCGTCGCTCGACGGCCAATGCTGCTGCTGCGTCGAGCTCGCCATCGACCAAGGCATGGATCATCAGCTTCATGCCCGCCGGGTCATCTGGCAGTCCATCGTTGTGCGCGCTCATGGCGCCCTCCCAAGTTGGGATGTCAGCAGGCCGCGCGCCCTCGCCAGCCGCGACATCACCGTGCCTAGCGGGACGCCAAGCAGCGTCGCGATCTCGCGATAGCTGAGGCCGTTGATGTCGCGCAGCACCACGGTCTCGCGAAATTGCTGCGGCAGCGCGGCGATCGCCGCCTCGAGTGCCGCCGTGTCGGCCTTGGCGATCAGGCTTGCCTCAGGACTGTCGGTATCCGGCAGGCCGGCGCCGTACGCAGCCGTCATGTCATCGAGATCGCTCAGGTCGCCGACGGCGACGATACTGCGTGGCCGATTGCGCGCCAGCCAGGAGTAACAGGCGTTCCGCACGATCGCCAGCAACCAGGCGCGCGCATTGCCGCCGGCATAGCCGGCGATGCCCGCATGCGCCTTCAAACACGCCTCCTGCACCACATCCTCGGCGTCGGCGGCGTTGCCGGTCAGCCAGCGGGCAAGCGCAAGCGCATCCGCGAGATGGGGCAGAACCACCTCGCGGAAGCGCTCGGCCGCGGCCTCTTGGTTCAACACCGTCGCATCGCCCGGCATCCCGGGCAGAACCTTCCGAACATCCTCACGGAGCGACGGTGATCCTGCCCTGCATGTGCGGGTGAAGCCCGCAGAAATAGGCATAGTCGCCCACTTTGGTGAAGGTGAAGGCATATGTGTCACCGGTGTCAAGCGCCTTGGAGCGAAACGAGCCATCGTTGGCGACCACCAGATGCGGGATGTCGTCGTCATTCTCGAAGGTCACGGTGGTGCCCTGCTTTACCGTCAGCACCGCCGGTGTGAAGGCAAAGTTCTCGATCTTGACTATTGGCTGGTCTGCCGCGTTCAGTGGCATGGAAATCATTGTCAGGATTGCCGCCAAACCGAACGTGACAGGCGATATGACCAAGAGGCGGGATGGAAAGCGGATCATCGCATTTCCCCTCAGGCCAGCGTGCTGTCGATGATGGCGAGGTCCTGCCCGCCTTGCTTGACTGTCACGCTGCTTGTGCCGAGCAGGCTGCGCAACTGGCCGGCAGGTACCGTCATCGGCCCGGGTGAGGCTGCGGTGCCCGGCGCCGGTTGCGGGAAAGCGGTCGAGCGCGCGGTATGGAAGGTAACGTTGCCTTCGACCTTCTGCATGATCTGGTGGATATGGCCGTTGAGTACGGTGACAGAGCCGAAGCGCTTGAGCAGGGCCAAGGCCTGCGCCGCGTCGTCGGTGCCCCAGCCCCATTCGGGATAAACAGCCCATAGCGGGATGTGGGCAAAGACGACGATTGGCGTCGAGGCGGTGACCGCCTTCAGGTCATCGGCCAACCATGCCAACTGGTCGGCGCCGAGATTGCCCAGCCCGCCAGCCTTCAGATTGACGACGTTGACCAGCCCGATGAAATGGACGCCGTTCTGGTCGAACGAATACCAGCCGGCGCCCTTGGTGCCCTTGCCGTAGCGGTCGAGATAGGCCTGGCCGTTGCCGTCATCGATCAGGTCGTGCTCACCGGGCACATAATGCACGTCGAAGCCTGCGCCGCCGATGATCTGGGCAGCGTTGTCGAACTGCGCGGCTTTCGACAAATGGGTGATGTCGCCGGTGTGGATCATGAAAGCGGGCTTTTGCGGCAACGCCTGGATCTTGCCGATGGCCTCCTTCAGCGTGTCGATGGCGTGCGGGTTGGCAGCCTTATCGAAGCCGATGTGGCTGTCGGAGATCTGGAGGAAAGTGAAACCGGTGGCCAGCGCCTCGGCGGCTTGCGCCGCGCCGAGCAGGCTGAGCGAAACCGGCACGCCGGCCGAAATTGTCCACAGCACTCCCGTGCCGGCCCAGATCATGCATTCCAGTGCATGACGGCGGCTGATGCCGTCAGCTTCATTGTCGTGGTGGTGGGTCATACCGGTCTCCTGCAACGCCGGAAATGGCGTCTGCTTGGGAGACCAATGAGCGGGGTGGTTTATTCCACCCGACGACCAAAAGGTCATTCACAGTGCCGTGATGGCGCACTGGCCCGATGCGAAGCCGGCGCTGGAAGGCGCTGGCTCGACCACGCTCTGCCGATGTCTAGTCAGGCCAGCGCAACGCTCCGGCGGACTGCTTGCGAGCGGGTTTCATCGCATCCGCGGGCCGATCGGCAGCACTCAACATCGCCCGCAGGCGTTCGGCAACGATCTCCGCCTCGCCGGGATGGAGATTGCAGGGATCAAGGAAGAAGTGACCGCGCTCGACCTCGTGGTTGCGCACGATCACGGGCGGCGAACCCGCGGCGAGCGCCGAGGCCAGCCCGGCGGCGGTGAACCGGCTTTCCGGCGCAACAAACACCTGCAGGCGGTCGAGAGGATTTCCGGTCGGATCTGGAATGATGCGTGCCTCGATGCCGGGCAGGCCCTGCAATGCGGTTTGCCACAGATGCAGTGCGGCTTCTTCCCGCTGGCGAATGCCGGCATGGTCGCGCCGCTCCCAGGCTTCCAGGGCCGCCATGGTGCCGGCAATGCTCTCCTTGCCGACCTTCATGGCGCGCGCGACGCCCCGGTTCTGGAGATAGGCGGCCCGCACCAGATCCTTGCGGCCGGCCACAATTCCGCTTGTCGGCCCTGACAGAAATTTGTGCCCGCTGTAGACGACAATGTCGGCACCGCGCGCCAGAAAGCCGCGCAAATCGTATTCCGAGGCGGCGTCGACGATCACCGGCACGCCCTTGGCGTGGCAAATCTCGCAGAACTCCTCGAGCGAGAGCATGCCGTATTGCACGGTGTGGTGCGCAACGACGTAGAGGGCTGCCGCCGTCCGGTCCCGGATCGCCTCGGCAACATGGTAGTCCTGCGTGACGCTGACCGTGCCGGCAGGCACCGCTCTGGCTCCGGCAAGCCGGATCGACTGGTCGATAGGCGCGCCATAGTTGACGATGTGGCCAAGCTGAACGATGACCTCCGATTTGAGGCCCTCGGTGTCGTCCGGCAGCCGCTCGATCGCAAGAAGGCTGGTTCCGGTCATCGCGCCGGCAATCGCCATTGTAATGCCGCTGGCGCAGCACGCGGTGATGAAGCCGGCCTCGCCGCCGGTGAGGCGTGCAATCACAGTACTTGCGGCGCGCTGCAGATCGTCCATCTCGACCCATTGCGAGGCGATTTCCGACATTGCGGCAATCGCTTCCGGTACGATGATCGAAGCGCCGAGCGCCGTCATCGTACCGGAGACATTGATGATCGGGCGAAGGCCAAGCCGTTCGCGGATTGTCGTGTTGGAACGGTCAGCGGCATAGGTCGTCATCTCTGTAGATCCTGTTTCGAAAGATTTCAGGCGGCGATCTCGACGACCGCTTCGATTTCAACTGTGATGTTGCCCGGCAGCGAGCCGACACCGATCGCGGAACGGGCGTGTCCGCCAAGCGTATCAAAGACGGCGGCGAAAAGATCGGAACAGCCATTGACCACCTTGGGGTGCTCGCTGAATGTCGGCGTCGCATTGACAAAGCCCAGCAGCTTGACGACGCGCACGATGCGGCCGAGGTCGCCGGCCGCCGCATGCATGACGGCGAGCAGGTTCAGGCCGGTCAGGCGGGCATGCCCATAGGCCTCTTCAACGCTGACATCCTCGCCGACCTTGCCGGTGTAGAGCGCGCCATCGGCGCGCAACGGCCCCTGGCCGGAGAGGAAGATCAGCCGCCCGCTCTCGGCATAGGTGACGAAGTTGGCGATGGGCTTCGGCGGCTCGGGCAGTGTCAGGCCCAATTCCGCGAGCCGGATGTAAGGCGTCATAAAAGCTCCTTGCGACAGCTTTCGCCGTCCGATGTCAAAAATGCGAGGCGCGAAACCGCGCCAGGAAGCTGCGAAGGCGTTCATTGTCGAACCCTGCCGCCAGAATCTCGGCGGGTGGTCCGACGGCGCTGACACCGCCATCCGCCATGAAAACGATGCGGCTCGATGCATCGCGCGCAAAAGCCATTTCATGCGTGACCATCAGCATGGTCATGCCGTCTTCGGCGAGGCTGCGCACGACCTCGAGCACCTCGCCAACCAGTTCGGGGTCGAGCGCCGAGGTGATCTCGTCGAGAAGCAATATCTTCGGCTCCATCGCTACGGCGCGGGCGATGCCGACGCGCTGCTGCTGGCCGCCGGAAAGCTCGGCCGGCAGACTGTCGGCCTTGTGGGCGAGGCCGACGCGGCCGAGCCAGTGCTCGGCAATGGTTCGGGCCTCGGCATTGGTCTTGCCGCGCACCTTGCGCAGGCCAAGCATGATGTTGCCGGCCGCAGTCAGATGCGGAAACAGATTGAAGCTCTGGAACACCATTCCGGTCTCGGCTCGCATCGCCGCCAGGTCGCGCTCGCTGCGTCGCTGGCGTGTTCCCGTCTCGCGATAGCCGACCTCCTTGCCATCGATGCGGATCGAGCCGCTGTCGTAGCTCTCCAGGAAGTTGACGCAGCGCAGCAGCGTGGTCTTGCCGCTGCCGGAGGGGCCGATGACAGTCACCACCTCGCCGCGTGTCACCTTGAGGCTGACGGAGCGCAGGACCTCGACGGATCCAAAGGCTTTGGAAACCTCGGAGACATCGAGAAGCGCCGGATTCTGGTGCGAGGCGTTGGACATCTTGCTATTCCCGGATGAAGGAGAAACGCCGCTCCAGGCGCCGGCTGGCCAAGGAGAGGGCGTAGTTGACGGCGAAGTAGACGAGCGCGCCGAGGATGTAGAGCGGCATTGCCTCATAGGTGCGGCCGATGACCTGGTTGATCGCCTGCATGAGGTCGGTGATGCCGAGCAGCGAGACCAGCGCGCTGCCCTTCACCGCGTCGGTGACGCCATTGATCCAGGGTGGCAGGAAGCGCCTGAACGCCTGCGGAAAAATGACGTAGGCCAGCCGTTGGCGAAAGGTCAGTCCGATCGCCATCGCCGCCTCGGACTGACCCTTGGGAATCGAGCCGACGGCGCCCCTGAGATATTCGACGACCTGTGCGGTCTTGAACAGGGTGAGGGCGAGTACGGCCGCCCAAAAGGATTCCAGATGCAGCCCCACCGCCGGCAGGCCGTAGTAGACGAAGAAGATCAGCACCAGGATCGGAATGCCGCGTATGGTGTCGCTGAAGATGCGCACTGCCCAGCGCAGCGGAGCAGGACCATAGACAAGGCCGACGCCCATCAGCACGCCGGCGATGAGCGATAACACCACGACCAGCAGCGACACCCACAAGGTTACGGCAAAGCCTTCGGCGAGGAACGGCAAGGCATAGATGATCTGGCTCAGCATGTCAGCGCGCCGCCTTGAACCGGCGCTCGACGAGCCGCAGCGCGAAAAGCAGTGCATAGCCGGTCAACAGGTACATCGCCGTCACCACCAGATAGACCTCGACAATGCGGAACGTGTTGAAGTTGATCCACTGGGCGCCATAGGTGAGCTCGGGTACCGAGATGACCGACGCCACGGACGTGTCCTTGAAGAGCGATATGAATGTGTTGGAAAGCGCCGGCAGGGTTATGCGCAGCATCGTCGGCAGACGCACATGGAGCAGCCTTTGCCATGGCGTCAGGCCGATTGCCTTGCCGGCGTCGAGCTGCCCCCGCGGCACCGCCTCGAGCCCCGAGCGAAACACCTCGACCAGGTAGGCGCCGCTGTAGAGCGACAGCGTGGCAATAAATGAGGTTTGCGCGCTGTAGGCAATGTCGACCACCGTCGGCAGCCCGTAGAAGACCAGATAGACGAGCAGGATCAGCGGCACGTTGCGGATGAACTCGACATAGCCCGCGATGATGGTCCGCACCGCACGTCCGGCCGATACGTACCAGACCGCCAGAACGAGCCCGATGATGATACCGATCGCGATCGAGATGACGGCCAGTTCGAGGCTTAGCAGCAGTCCGCCCCAGAGCTTGTCGAAATGCCGCCAGATCAGGTTGAAGTTGAGGGTATAACCCATGCGTCCTCGTCATGGAGGGCTGTGATGCGAGGGAGGCGGAAGGACGTTGTCCCTCCGCCTGCTTGCATCAGATGACCGGGAAACCGGGATGGCGCGCCGGCGGCTCCTGTCCGAAATAATCCTTGAACGCAGAGTCGTAGAGTGCCGTTTCATGGCCGAACATGGCGATGGTGAAGGTCTGGTTGACGAAGGTCAGCCAGTCGAGGTCGCCCTGCCGCAGCGCGGCACCATAAAGCATCGAGAACCAGCTCTTGCCGGCATCGAAGTACTTATCCGGATTGCGCGAGGCGAGCCAGCGCACCGTCGACAGATCGACCGCGGCGGCGTCGACGCGCTTCGATTCCAGTGCCTGCAGCACATTGGCCTGCGTGTCTATCTGCATCACCTGCGACTCCGGCAGTACGATATGCACGTTTGCCTCGGCATCGACGTTTTGCAGGATGGAAATCCGGGTCGCCGAACCCCCGGCAAGCAGCTTGTCGAAGGTCTTGTTTTCGGCGTTCGGAAGGGTCAGCAAGGCGATGCCTTCGACGTAGTAGGGCCTGGAGAAGTGGATCAGCTGCGAGCGCTGGGCGGTCATGGTCATGAACTGGATGGTGATGTCGACCTTGTTGGTGGTCACGTTCGGAATGCGCTGAGCCGGATCCTGCATGACGAATTCGACTTTGGTCGGGTCGTCGAAAAGCCCCTTGGCGAGAATGCGACCCATGGTGATGTCCATGCCCACTAGTTCGCCGGCGTCGTTCTCGAAATGCCAGGGCGCATTGGTACTGCCGGTGCCGACGATCACCTTGCCGCGCTCGAGGACGGTGCGCAGCAGGCTGTCCGGCGCTGCCTGGGCCGCCGCTTTCCGAACGTCGACCGCGGTGGCGGCGCTCATCACTCCGGCCGTTGCAAGCCCGGCCATTCCCAGTTTCAGAAATTCACGCCTTTTGGATGTGTCGTTCACGGCGACCTCCTTTCGTGTTGTGTTCCCCTTTGGACCAGCAGTACAGGCATCGGTTGCAACTGACCTCGTTGTCCCTTACAAGAGACGCCTGTACTCTGTACAAGACAGATTAACATCAGGGATCGATAATGCAAGATGGCAATGCCTTGGCCGCTCGACCGGACGCCGGTCTGGACGAAGACAAGAACTCGGGCTCTCGGGAGAAGGGTCTCAACCGGGTCCTCCAGATCCTGGAGTTTCTCCACACGACCCAGCGTGCGATCGGCATTGGCGACCTTGCCAAGGGGGTAAACGCGCCGCGTTCGACGACTTATACGCTGGTGCGCTCGTTGGTCGACGCAGGCCTGCTGGAGATGGCCGGAGACGGCAATCGGGTCTATTTCGGAAAGAAGCTTTATCTCTATGGAATGGACTATGTGCGGGGCAACGACCTGCTCAGGCGAGGGCGCCAGGAAGTCGACCATCTGTCGCGCGAGACCGGCGAGACCTCGGAGCTGTGCATGCTGCAAAGCGGCCGTTACACCATCGTCCATTCAAGCCCGGGAACGAGGCCATTCCGGATCAGCTCGGCGACGGGTCTGCAAATACCGCTTCCCTGGACAGCTTCCGGGCGGCTGCTCCTCGCCGGGTTCGACAGGGCGGCGATCGAGGATATGGTCTCGGAAGACGATCTCGTACTGCCGGACGGCCGCAGGTTGAGGCTCGACGATTTCATAGCCGACATTGCCGTCGCCAAGTCGGCCGGCTACTGCGTCACCTCCGGCCTTGTCGATGCCTATACGAAATGCCTGGCCGCGCCGGTTTTTTCAGCGCCGGGCAGGGTCGAGGCGACGATGTGCTTGGTGGTTCCGATCGATACTTCGAGCGAAAAGACCGACGATCTGATAGCGTTGTTGCGCGAGCGCGCCGCACGGCTTTCGATCGCGGCATAGCCGCTTTTCCAGCAGGCCGGCGCCGGCGTTCGTTCAAGCAATGGCGTTCGTTCAAGCAATAATGTCTGGAATGATCTTGTCTTCCAGCGCCATCAGCCTGTCCTTCAGGAAAAGCTTCTTTTTCTTCATGCGCTGGATCTGCAGCGGGTCGCAATTCATGGCGATCATCGCATTGATGGCCGCGTCGAAATCGGCGTGCTCCTGCTTCAGTCGGGAATATTCGAGGCGGATATCTGCCTGTTCCTGATCGGACATTTTTACCGTCTGCACGTCTGCGGCGCCCAAACTATGGGCCTGATTGGGCGGGACCGGGGTCTTCTTGCACCGGCGCGCAGCCCATACCACATTTCATATTGTCGTGGAATGCTACCACGCAGCATTCGACATCGGTGTTCGATGGTGGCAGACTGTCATTATGCCGTCACAGAAGCGAGCCTGCGGTGGACGCGCCTTGACGGCTGCAATCGAGGAAACCATGAAAGGGAGAACCAATCATGTCTCTTGCATCCCATCTTGATGAGCTGCAGCGGAAACACGGCGACATCGAACGGGAAATCGACGATGCGATGACCCATCCATCGGTAGACGACCTCGAAATCGTGAATCTCAAGCGGCGCAAGCTGGCGCTCAAGGACGAGATTGAAAAACTGAAGGCGAAACCGACGACGCACTGAAGCCCTTCCAGGACTAGCAGCGCCGCCCGGCGCGCGATCTTTCCGGTGGCATTGCTATGCTGCCGGAAACACTCGTGGATTTGCGGCAAGCTGCCGTCTTGTCATTTCCGATTTGCTGGGCCTTCGCGCCAGTCGCCATTGACAAGCCATCTTTGCTCCTCCACCTCATGCCCGGACCTTCAAGATTAAAGGCAGCCGGCATGACCGGATATTTTTCCTCACCCTTCCCACGCCGCAGGTCGGTCGGTGTCGATGTCGGCGGCGTGATTGTCGGCGGCGGCGCGCCGGTCGTCGTCCAGTCGATGACCAACACCGACACGGCCGATGTCGATCAGACGGTCGCGCAGGTGGCGGCGCTGCATCGCGCCGGCTCCGAGATCGTGCGCATAACCGTCGATCGCGACGAAAGCGCTGCCGCCGTGCCGGCCATCCGCGAGCGGCTGGAACGGCTCGGCATCGACGTGCCGCTGGTCGGCGATTTCCATTATATCGGCCACAAGCTGCTGGCCGATCATCCGGCCTGCGCCGAAGCACTGGCCAAATACCGTATCAACCCCGGCAATGTCGGATTCAAGGACAAGAAAGACCGGCAGTTCGCGGCGATCGTCGAGATGGCGACCCGATACGACAAACCGGTGCGCATCGGCGTCAACTGGGGCTCGCTCGACCAGGAGCTGCTGACCCGGCTGATGGACGACAACCAGGCCCAGGGCTTTCCGCTGACCGCCCAGGAAGTGACGCGCGAGGCAATCGTGCAGTCGGCGATCCTGTCGGCCGAAATGGCTGAAGAGATCGGCCTTGCCCGCGAGAAAATCATCCTGTCGGCCAAAGTTAGCGGCGTGCAGGATCTGATCGCCGTCTACACCGAGCTTGCCACCCGTTCCGACCATGCGCTGCACCTCGGCCTGACGGAGGCGGGCATGGGCTCGAAAGGCATCGTCGCCTCGTCCGCGGCCATGGGCATCCTGCTCCAGCAAGGCATCGGCGACACCATCCGCATCTCGCTGACGCCGGAGCCGAACGGCGACCGCACGCGCGAGGTGCAGGTATCGCAAGAACTGCTGCAAACCATGGGCTTCCGGCAGTTCGTGCCGATCGTCGCCGCCTGTCCCGGCTGCGGCCGCACGACCTCGACCGTGTTCCAGGAGCTTGCCCAGAACATCCAGGCCGACCTGCGCAAGAACATGCCGGTGTGGCGCGAACAATATCCCGGCGTCGAGAACCTCAAGGTCGCGGTGATGGGTTGCATCGTCAATGGTCCGGGCGAATCCAAACATGCCGATATCGGCATTTCGCTGCCCGGCACCGGTGAGACGCCGACCGCCCCGGTGTTCGTCGACGGCAAGAAGGCGGCGACGCTGCGCGGCCCGTCGATCGCCGCGGATTTCGAGAAAATGGTTTCCGACTACATCGAACGGCGGTTTGGGCAACGCGGCAAAGCCGCGGCGGAGTAGTTCGATGCGGCGTTTGCTTGGGGCGACGCTGGTTGTCATTTCCGGGCTGGGCTGGGCGACAGCCGTCCAGGCCGATCCGCCGCGGCCCGCCAAGCAGAAGCTGATCGATCGAGTTTGCGATCTTATCGAGACGCATGCCGACCAGAACGGCCTGCCCCGGGATTTCTTTGCCCGGCTGATCTGGAAGGAAAGCCGTTTCGATCCCAATGCGGTCAGCCCCGTCGGCGCGGAGGGTATCGCCCAATTCATGCCGGGCACCGCCAAGATGCGCGGGCTCGCCAATTCTTTCGACATCGAACAGGCGATCCCGGCCTCGGCAAAATACCTTGCCGAAATGAAATCCGGTTTCGGCAATCTCGGCCTCGCCGCCGCAGCCTACAATGCCGGCGAGAGCCGGGTGACGCGCTGGCTGAATTCCGGCGGATTCCTCCCGTTGGAGACCGAAAGCTACGTCCTGGACGTCATGGGCGAGCCGGCCGACAAGTTCACCGATGCCGCCTATGCCGGCGTCATCCGGCCGCTCGACAAGAAGGCGAATTTCGCTGCCGCTTGCCGCGAGCTGCCGGTGATCATGTCCAGAACCGTGCCGATGTCGTCGATCAACATCAAGCCGTGGGGTGTGCAGGTGGCCGGCAATTTCCGCCGCGCCGCGGCGCTCAATCAGTGGCTGAGAGTGAAAAGCCGGTTCCCGGCACTGCTTGCCGGCCACGATCCGGTGGTCAGCCGGGTACGCACCCCGATCGGCAGGCGCGGCATCTATGCCGTGCGGATCGGCGCCGATAGCAGAGCCAAGGCCGACACGATCTGCGACAAGCTGCAAAGCGTCGGCGGCGCCTGCATCGTGGTACGCAACCGGTAAAGCCATATGTCGGCGCGTTTTGCGCCATTGCTGCCCATCTCGCTCCCCGTGGGCACTTCGTCCTCGACACGTGAATCATATTTTCGGTGAACCGTTAGGCAGGTCTTGCATCGTCGTCGATGCGGGGTAAGGTCCCCGCGATTTTTCGCGAAAGGGATCAGCATGGCCGGCTTCAAGACACTGGACGACATCGGCAATATCAGCGGCAAGCGTGTGCTGGTGCGTGTCGACCTCAACGTTCCCGTCACCGAGGGCAAGGTCACCGACGCCACCCGCATCGAGCGCATTGCCCCGACCATTGCCGAGCTCTCCGGCAAGGGCGCCAAGGTCATCCTGCTTGCCCATTTCGGCCGGCCCAAGGATGGACCGACGCCGGAATTCTCGCTCGAACCGATCGCCAAGGCGACGGCGGACGTGCTCGGCCGCCCGGTTGGCTTTGCCGCCGATTGCATCGGCGACAAGGCGGCGAGCGCCGTCGCCGCCATGAAAGGCGGCGACGTGCTACTGCTCGAGAACACCCGCTTCTACAAAGCGGAGGAGAAGAACGACCCGGCCTTCACCGAAAAGCTCGCCGCCAACGGCGACATTTTCGTCAACGACGCCTTCTCCGCTGCGCACCGCGCCCATTCGTCGACGGAAGGGCTGGCGCATGTGCTGCCGGCCTTCGCCGGCCGTACCATGCAGGCCGAGCTCGACGCGTTGGAAAAGGGTCTTGGCAATCCCGTCCGTCCGGTTGTCGCCATCGTCGGCGGGGCCAAGGTCTCGACCAAGATCGACCTGTTGATGAACCTGGTGAAGAAGGTCGACGCGCTGGTCATCGGCGGCGGCATGGCCAACACGTTTCTGGCGGCACGCGGCACCGACGTCGGGAAATCCTTGTGCGAGCATGATCTCGCGACCACCGCCAAGCAGATCATGATCGAGGCGGCCGAGGCCGGCTGTGCCATCATTCTGCCCGCCGACGGCGTTGTCGCCAGGGAGTTCAAGGCCGGCGCCGCCAGCGAGACCATCGCCATAGCAGACGTGCCGGCTGACGGCATGATCCTGGATGTCGGTGCGAAAACCGTGAAAACCATTGCCGAATGGATCGACCGCGCCGCGACGCTGGTCTGGAACGGGCCGCTCGGCGCCTTCGAGATCGAGCCATTCGACCACGCAACGGTGGCGACGGCCAGGCACGCGGCAGCGCGCACCAAGGCCGGCAGACTGGTCTCGGTCGCTGGCGGCGGCGACACGGTGGCGGCGCTCAACCATGCCGGCGTCAGCGATGATTTCACTTATGTATCGACGGCCGGCGGCGCTTTCCTCGAATGGATGGAAGGCAAGCCCTTGCCCGGCGTCGATGTCTTGAAGCGCTAACTGCGGCAGTAATGGCAGTGCGAAGGAGTGCGCCCGCGACTTTCAATCGATTCGCGCTTGTTTGACGAAATGGTTCGACTTGAACCTGCGTTGCTCTGGTGGTCTGCTGGGCGCGGATCAATTCTTTCAGGAGAAGCACGATGAGCGAACGTCTCGAGGACATTGCCGCCGCGATGGTGGCCAATGGCAAGGGCCTGCTGGCTGCCGACGAGAGCTCCGGCACCATCAAGAAGCGCTTCGACGTCATCGGCGTCGAGTCGACCGCCGACAGCCGTCGCGACTATCGCGAGATGATGTTCCGCGCCAGCGATGCAATGACCAAGTACATTTCCGGCGTCATCCTCTATGACGAGACCATTCACCAGAAGGCCGCCGACGGCACACCGCTGGTCGACATCATCAAGGCATCAGGCGCTATCCCCGGCATCAAGGTCGACGCCGGCGCCAAGCCGCTGGCCGGCTTTCCCGGCGACACCATCACCGAAGGCCTGGACGGCTTGCGCGAACGCCTCGCCGATTACTACAAGCTTGGCGCCCGCTTCGCCAAATGGCGCGCGGTGATCGACATCGATGTTGCCAAGGGCGTGCCTTCCGCCACCTCGATCGGCTCGAACGCCCATGCGCTCGCCCGTTACGCCGCGCTTTGCCAGGAAGCCGGCATCGTGCCGATCGTCGAGCCGGAGGTGCTGATGGACGGCGCTCATGACATCGACACTTGCTACGAGATCAGCAAGGCGACACTGACAAAGTTGTACACCGAGCTCTATGCGGTCCGCGTCGTGCTCGAAGGCACCATCCTGAAACCGAACATGGTCCTCGCCGGCAAGAAATCGGGCAAGGTCAGCAGCCCCGAGGAAGTCGCCGAAAAGACCATAAAACTGTTCCGCGAGACGGTGCCAGCCGCGATCGGAGGCATCGCCTTCCTTTCGGGCGGACAATCGGACGAGGAGGCGACCGCCAACCTCAATGCCATCAACGCCATCGGCCCGCATCCGTGGAAGCTGACCTTCTCCTACGGCCGCGCCTTGCAGGCTGCCCCGCAGAAGGCCTGGGGCGGCAAGGCGGCAAATGTCGCCGCCGCGCAGGCGGCCTTCGCCCATCGCGCCCACATGAACCATCTGGCAGCGCTTGGACAATGGCAACCGACGCTTGAGCAAGCCGCCTGACCGACAACATCTTGCGTTCTCCCGGCCCGGGCCACGTGCCCGGGTTTTTGTTTGAAAGCAGCAAGGGCTGCAATTTCTTGCAACTGAAATGCAGCTCGGTGTCGGCATTCGTCGCTGCCGAACGTCCTCCGTGAAAAGAGGAGCAGACCGATGCCGAACAACAAGACCGTTTCGCAGGAAGAGTGGTTTCAGGCGCACAAGGCGCATCTGGCGCGCGAAAAGGAATTGACGCGCTTTCGCGACCGCGTCGCCGCAGAACGCCGCGAACTGCCGTGGCTGAAGATACGCAAGGACTACGTCTTCGAGACCGAGCAAGGGCCAAGGAAACTGCCCGACCTGTTTGGCGGCAACAGCCAGCTGATCGTCTACCATTTCATGTTCGGGCCGGGCGCCGATTATCGCTGCGAAGGCTGCTCATTCCTTGCCGACCATATCGACGGCGCCAACCAGCATCTCAGGCACCACGATGTCTCACTTGTCGTGGTAGCGCGGGCGCCATTGGCCGAATTGCTGCCCTACAAGCAGCGCATGGGCTGGAAATTCGACTGGGTGTCGTCCTACGCCTCGGACTTCAACTTCGACATGCAGGTGTCATTCACCGACAAGCAGGTCGCGGCCGGCGACACGACATACAATTTCGAGCGGCGTGCGCGGAGATCGAAGGACCTTCCCGGCACCAGCGTGTTCTATCGTGACGAGAAAGGCGACATCTTCCTGACTTTTATCGCGCGCTCCAGAGGCGGCGATCCGCTGATCGGCGCCTATCACTATCTCGACCTGACGCCGAAGGGCCGCAACGAAACTGGCCCGCATCATAGCCTCGTCGACTGGGTGCGGCTGCATGACGAGTACGAAGACCGATCCGGGACGCATGACGGCTGCCATTGAGGCGACAAGGATGTCGCTGCAAGGTCGTTCACCTTCAGTACAACATGCGCTAAGTGCTGTTCGCTATGCCCTAAAAGGGGACTTGCCATGCGGCGCTTTCCGACCCTTCTCACCTGGCTCGCCTTTCCGGTCTATGTCTGGCAAGGACTTGGCGTGCGTCGTCGCACAACCCGCATGCTGCCGGCACAAGGTCCGGTCATGCACGAGATATCTGGCCTGGCACCAGCAATCTCGGTTCTGGTGCTTGGCGATTCCTCCGCCGCCTCGGTAGGCATCGGCAATTCCGAAAACGGATTGGCCGCGCAACTGGCGGTTCTGATTGCGCAACGCACCGGCCGCACCGTGCGCTGGCGGGCGGCCGGCTTCAACTCGGCAACCTCTGGCCAGATCCGCGATCATGTGCTGCCCAATCTATCGGCCGATCCGTGGACGCATATCGTGCTGGCCATCGGCACCAACGACACCAAGAATTTTCATTCGGTACCGCGCTTCAAGCGCGAGTTTGGCGGCCTGCTCTATGCGCTGCGCGCCAAATGGCCGGAGGCGCGCGTCGTGTGGTCGCCGGTGCTGGAGTTCACCCGGGCGCCGGCAATGCCGCCGCTGCTCGGCAAGATCCTCGAAATACGCGCCGTCGAAATGAACCGGATGGGCGAGCGCCTTTGCCTCGAGCGCGGCGCCATACCGGCGCCCCGCCTGCCGATCACCGATGCCGATGCCGGCTTCGCATCGGATGGATTTCACGCTTCGGAAGCCGGCTACCGAGCCTGGGCGGAACATCTGGTCAGCCTGGTGGTCGCCAACGAACCGGGCGTCGCGTAGCGGGCCGCCGGCACTACGTCCAGTGCCCGAGCACCGCCGTGATCGAAATCGCCGCCATCGCCAGCAGCGCCAGCTTCCAGAAATCGCGGCGCCGCTTCAGCCCGGGCCAGCCGAGCGGCTTGATCAGCTGGATGACCATCATGGCGACGATGACGAGCGCGAGGAGTTTCGACATGCCGCCTTTGATCAGCATCGCGGCTGGCTGTCAAAGCGGCTCCGCGATCGCCGTCTTTCCACTGCGGCAGGCCTCTTTTCAGCACTGGCTGATCACTTCGGTCGACAAATCGGAATGCCGGTCACGAGAGACGCACCCTCCTGACAGACTGCTGTCAGCAGGGGTGTGCGATAGTGCCTGCATCGAAAAAGAGGAGACCAGCCATGAACGGTATTACCATTCTGCGTAGCGTGCAGCACTATGTCGGCAAGATCCGGACGATGCGCAATGAGATCCGCACCCAGCGGTTCATGAACACCCTTCCGGCGGACATCCGCAAGGATATTGGTTGGCCGGACATGTATGGCGACCGCCGCAATGGCGGCAATTGAGGCAAGCTTTCTGCGTGGCGTTTGGATGCGACCTAGCGACGAGCTGAAATGGACATGCTGAAGCCTCCTGACAGTATGGTGTCAGGAGGCTCGTGCGATAGTGCGATGGCCGCCGGAGCCGGATGGCCGAGAGGACGATCGATGAAAAGCTGGAACGACAGGCTGAACACGCCTGGCATCAACGGCATAAAACCGTCGCCACGCACCATCGGCGACGTCGTCGAAGGCCAGCCGATGCTCGTTCCTACAGTTCGCCACGTCGATGCATTCATCCGCTCCATCCCCGAAGGCATGGACATGGATATACGCGCTGTGCGCACCTCTCTTGCCATCGAGCACGGTGCCGAGGTGACATGTCCGGTCACCATCGGCTATCATCTGCGCACCGTCGCCGAGGCCGCCAACGAGGATATGGAGCGTGGCGTGGCGCTGAGCGACATCGCGCCATTCTGGCGGGTGCTCGACGCAAGCACGCCGACAACGAGGAAACTGTCCTTCGGCGCGGCCTTCGTCGCCGCGCAGCGCAAGCGCGAAGGGCTGGAACGATAGACGCCGAGGGACCATACGATGCGCCGCGCCGACAGGCTCTTCCAGATCGTGCAGCATCTGCGCGGTGGCCGTCTGGTCACCGCCCAGAAGCTGGGCACGTGGCTCGAGGTTTCCGAGCGAACGATCTATCGCGACATCGCCGACCTGCAGTCGACCGGCGTGCCGATCGACGGCGAGGCCGGTGTCGGCTACATGATGAGGGAGGGTTTCGACCTTCCGCCGCTGATGTTCACGCGTGACGAGATCGTCGCGCTGGTCGCGGGCGCCCGCATGGTGCGCGCCTTTGGCGGCGCGGCCATGGCGCGAGCCGCCGACGAGGCGCTGGTCAAGATCGGCGCCGTGCTGCCCGACGCCGAAAAGGACCGCATCGCCCGTACCGAGATCCACACGCCGATGTGGGTAGTAAGCGATGCCGCTCGCGAAGCCATCGACCTGATCGAGCGCTCCATCGAGAAACGCCAGGTGCTGACCATCGACTATTCGGATGAGGCCGGCCGCAGCACCGCGCGCGACATCCGCCCGCTCGGCCTGTGGTTCTGGGGCAAGGTGTGGACCTTGGTCGCCTGGTGCGAGATGCGCGGCGATTTCCGCGCCTTCCGCATCGACCGCATCGCTTCGGTGGTCATCGCCGGCCGCACCTTCAAGCCCGAGCGCGGCAAACAGCTCGCCGATTTCTATCGCGCGGTGGAGCGCAGCGAGGATTATGGCATGGCGCCGGACCGCGCGGCGCGAAGCTGACACGGAAGATCACAAAAAGGCCCGCTTGAAAGCGGGCTTTTTTGTTTTGGATGCGAGACCTACTCCTCTTCGTCGGCGTCCTTGTCCTTCGACTTCAGCGCCGAAAGCTTGGCGAAGACGGCGTTGGCGTCGAGTTCCCGGTCCTCGTCCTTCGGCTTTTCGGGCGCCGGCACCAGCCGTTCGGTCAAGGCGGCCGGCAGCAGCGTATCGCCGACCGGCTGCGCCTGCTCACGGCCGCGCGAGGCGCGGTTGATTTCCATATCGAGGTCGATTTGCGACGTCAGGCCGAGTGTCACCGGGTCCATCGGCTGGAGATTGGCGGAGTTCCAGTGCTTTCTGTCGCGGATCTGGTCGATCGTCGACTTCGTCGTGCCGACAAGGCGGGCAATCTGCGCATCCTTGAGCTCGGGATGGTTGCGCACCAGCCAGAGGATGGCGTTGGGCCGGTCCTGGCGCTTCGACAACGGCGTGTAGCGCGGACCCTTGCGCTTGGATTCCGGCACCCGCACCTTGGGATCGGAGAGCTTCAGCCGGTGGTTCGGGTCCTTCTCGGCACGCGCGATCTCGTCGCGAGTGAGCTGGCCGGTCATGATCGGGTCCATGCCCTTGATGCCTTGCGCCGACTCGCCGTCGGCGATCGCCTTGACCTCAAGCGGATGCAGTCCGCAGAACTGCGCGATCTGCTCGAAGGAAAGCGCTGTGTTGTCAACCAGCCAGACGGCGGTCGCCTTTGGCATCAGCAGCGTATTGGCCATCATAAAAATCCTTCTCGTTCGCCCGCGTTCCCGCGCGGGCGGTGGTTTAGAGCCACCAAAATGGGAAAATCGCGGTCTATATAACCGCTCGCTCGCCGTTTCGCAATGTTTTTGGAAGGCGCGTCAAGGACGGCATGGCAGCGCGACCAGCAGACCGCGAAGGGTCGGCACATGAAGCCATGCAGTCGAAGCTTCAAAAAGACAAAGCCCGCCAGACCAAGGTCGGGCGGGCTCGGAACCGGCGACGGAAATCCGTCTGCTGCGGCTCTGGCTTCTAAGACGTGATCCCGAACCGCGGCTCGGCGTTGCGGAAAAGCAGCGCCCGGTCTTCGGGCGGGATCGTGCTCGAGATCAAAGCCCTTGGCGGGCGATTCTCTCGATGTCGCCGCGGTTGATGCCGAGGTCGTTGAGCTGACGAGCATTCAGCCGGTTCAGTTCGCGCACGGTTTCGTTGTACATGCGCCAGTTACGGAAAGCGCGGATCGGGTTCATGGTAGTCCTCCATTTCGTTGGATCATTCGTTTCGATGACGCGTAAATAGGCATCGCTGCTCAGGAATTGAACAGACGCTTTTGCATGGCCGCAATGCGTTTGTTGCATTGCACCATTAAGCTTTCGTTCAGTCTATTTGCGGGCCGTCAGGCGACATCGAGCACAATCTTGCCGATGTGCTCACCCTCCTCCATCCGCTCATGCGCCCGCCAGGCTTCCTTGAGCGGAAAGATCGTGTCCATCACCGGCGCAACCTTGCGCGTGCCGAGCAGCGGCCAGACCTGCGCCTCCAGCGCCGCAGCAACTGCCGCCTTGAACTCCACTGTGCGTGGCCTGAGCAGCGATCCCGTGTGCACGAGCCGCTTGGTCATCATCTTGAAGAAATTGGCGCTCGCCACCGCTCCGCCCTGCGTCGCGATCTGGACGATGCGGCCTTCCACGGCCGCAGCCTCGTAGTTTCGCGCGACATAATCGCCGCCGACCATGTCGAGGATGACATTGGCGCCCTTGCCGCCGGTTGCCTCCTTGACCGCGGCGACGAAGTCCTCCTCGCGGTAGTTGATCGCCCGGTCGGCGCCAAGCTTGAGGCAGGCTTCGCATTTCTCCTTGTTGCCGGCGGTGGTGACGACATAGGCGCCGAAAGCGGCAGCAAGCTGGATCGCCGTCGTGCCGATACCCGACGAGCCGCCATGCACGAGCAGCGTCTCGCCGCTCTTCAGGCCGCCGCGCTCGAAGACATTGTGCCAAACAGTGAAGTAGTTTTCCGGCAGCGCCGCCGCTTCGGTGTAGGTAAAGCCGGCGGGCAGCGGCAGCACGCTGCCGGCGTGCACTCTGACATATTCGGCATAGCCGCCGCCCGCCGTCAGCGCACACACCCGGTCGCCGACGCGCCAGCGCGATATCTGGTCACCAAGGGCAGCGACTTCGCCTGCTGCTTCCAGGCCCGGCAGATCCGATGCACCCGGTGGCGGCGGGTAGGCGCCCTTGCGCTGCTGCACGTCCGGTCGGTTGACGCCGGCGGCACGCACCCGGATCAGGATCTCGCCGGGACCGGGAACCGGCACGTCGCGGGTTTCCGGTTTCAGCACCCGCGGCCCGCCCGGTTCCGATATGGCGATCGCCATCATCTTCGCCGGAATTTTCTGTGCGTTCGCCATGAATTTTCCCGTCGTGCTTCGCCGGTTTCTCGTGCCAGCTCTTGCCCGCCATTTGCATCCATACCCTTGCCCTATGTATGCTCATTGGCAAATCAGGCAAATGGGCAATCACGGAGGAGCGACGATGGCGATCTTCGACGACGAACCCAAGAAGAAAGCGCGCCCGCACGAGATCGGGCAGGATCTGTCGCTGCTTTCCGTCGATGAATTGTCCGAACGGATCGGCATCCTGCGCGACGAGATCGCCCGGCTGGAAGCCGAGCTCAAGACCAAGGGCTCCACCAAGTCGGCGGCAGAGGCGCTGTTTCGCCGCGGGTAGCACTGCGGGTAATTCCAAAAGCTCGGGCACGCCGCCGAAAAGCCCGAATGCCCCCTGTCTCCAGACTCGTGCCCAAACCCCAGCCGGATTGAAAAATGTTCGCAAGCTACAGACCGATCCTCTCGCTGCTGCGCGGCACCGCGTTCCTGCTGGCGGCATCTGGGCTGCACGGGCTGCTGTTGCCGCTGCGCGGCCAGGTGGAAGGCTTCTCGACGGCATCGCTCGGCCTGATGGGCACGGCTTGGGCCGGCGGCTTCGTCACCGGCTGCTTCTTTGCGCCACGCATCGTGCGCCGCGCCGGCCATGTCAGGGCTTTCGGCGCCTTTGCCGCATCGGGAGCGATCGTCGCACTGCTCACCGGCCTGATCATCGACGAATATACCTGGATCCTGCTGCGCGCCTTCACCGGCTTCACCATGGCCGGCGCCTTCATGGTCATCGAAAGCTGGCTGAACGAGAAGGCCACCAACGAAAACCGCGGCACCGTCTTCGGCCTCTACATGATGGTCACCTATGCTTCGATCATGGGCGGTCAGATGATCGTTGCCGGCGGCGACGTGAAATCGGCGTCGCTGTTCATGATCACCGGCATTCTGTTCTGCCTGTCGCTGATCCCGACGGCGGTCTCGACGGCGTCGCACCCCAAGCCGCTGCAGGACGTGTCGCTCGACGTCAAAGGGCTCTACATCAATTCGCCGGTATCGGCGATCGCCTGCGTGCTGATCGGCATTGCCAACGGCGCCTGGGGTACACTTGGTGCCGTCTATGGAGCGCGCATCGGCATCTCGACAGCCGAGATCGCGCTGATGATGAGCCTCGTGGTCATCGCCGGCGCCGCCATGCAGCTTCCGGCCGGACGGCTCTCCGACACGACGGACCGTCGTTTTGTGCTGGCGGGCGCGGCATTCGGCGCTGCACTGTTCGCCATCGCCATCTTCCTGTTCGAACCGCGCTCCGGCGTCTTCGTCATCGTCTGCACCGCCGCCTACGGCGCCTTCGCCTACACGCTCTATTCGATCGCGGTGGCGCATGCCAACGACCATGCCCGATCGGAGGACTTCGTCAAAGTGTCGGGCGGCCTGCTGCTGCTTTATGGCTTCGGCACGATGATCGGTCCGCTGGTGGCCGCCGGCCTGATGGGCTGGATGCGCCCCGAGGGGCTGTTCCTGGCTACCGCACTCGCGCATCTCAGCCTGGCCGGCTATACGCTGCTGCGCATCAGCCGTCGCGCGCCGGTGCCGATAGAAGGCCGCGATGCCTTCAAGACCCAGCCGGCCGACCGCTCGGTAACGCCGGAAGCGTTGCGGCTCGACCCGCGCAGAAAAGCTGAAACCGACGGTTGAGATTCGAGGCGCTTTGCCCCACAAATAAGGCATGATGCTTTCCGACGCCTTCATGGCGATTGCCGATCCCAACCGGCGCCATCTCTTGGAAGAGCTCCGGCGCGGACCGAAGACCGTCAACGAATTGGCATCCGGCTTGCCGGTGTCCCGCCCGGCCGTTTCGCAGCACCTGAAGGTGCTGCTTGATGCCGGGCTGGTCAACGCCAAGCCGGAAGGCACCAGGCGCGTCTATACGGTCAGCAATGCCGGCTTCCTGAAGCTCAACATCTGGCTTGACCAGTTCTGGGATGCGGAGCAGCTCGGTTCACCCGGAAGCTGAGAGGCGTCGTCAGCGCGTCGAGCAACTATGCAGCATCGGGACCAGAGCAATTCCCGGAAAAGTGTGAAACGGTTTTCCGTCCGGAATTGCGCAAAAACAAATAGATAGAGCGGTTCGTCGTTTCCGTGAAACGATGAACCACTCTAGCCATTGTTGTAGGGGAAGAGCTTGAAATAAGGCTGCGCTTCCTCGATCACACGGGCAATCGACGGGCGTTGCATCAACCGGTCGTGATAGCGCCTGACCGCAGGATATTCGTCTCCGAACGGCTCGACCTTGTTGGCGTAGAACAGCGCGGGGGCGGCAGCGCAGTCGGCCATGGTGAAGCTCGTACCCACCGCCCATGTCCTCGACTCCATGTCCTGTTCGATGACGGCGTAGGAACTGCGCAGCTGGGCGCGGGCCTGCTCGACGCCGAACGGATCGGTCTTGCCCTCCGGCCGCAGCCGGTCGCCGACGATCTTCTGCATCGGTTCCTGGACGTAGAAGTCATAGAAGCGGTCGGCGAGCCGGGTCTGGCGAGCGAGATCGAGATCGGCGGGGATCAGTTCGACCGGCCCAGGATAATACGCGTTGAGATATTCGATGACGATCGTCGATTCCGGCACGGTCCGGTCCAGTGCTTCATCGCGCAGCACCGGCATCTTGCCGAGCGGCCACAATTTCAGAAACGCCGCGCGCGACTGTTCATCGCCGAGATCGACGACGACGGATGTGAATGGCGTGTTGTTCTCATAGAGCGCGATCAGCGGCTTCCAGCAGAAGGAGGCCAGTGGATGAAGATGCATAGTCAGAGACATTGTTTGCCATTCCTTGGGTGGTTCGTCTCGTGGAAATTCGGTGTCGGGGTCGGGTACTATTTGGCCTGGCTGTGGGTGACGATGGCATCGATGATCGCGGCCCAGTCGTCGCGATGCAGCTCGTGGCCGCCGCCCTCGATCCGGAGCAGCCTTGCACCGGCGACCGCGTCGGCAAGAGCGGCGCCATGCTCGACTGGAAAGATGGGATCGTCGGTGCCGTGGATAACGAGGAGCGGGATTTTCATGTCGCGCAGCCGACCCGTCCAGTCTTCGCCGCTCCCATCTTCGCCACTCTTGAGCATGAAATGATTGGTCGCACTTAGAAAACCGCCGGACCGGTCATAATCCTGTTCGACGAAAGCTCGCGTTCGCTGCTCGTCGAAAGAGTGCGCGGCACCGGTGAGCGCATGCGCGTCCTTGACGATGAAATCGACCACTTGGCCACGGTCCGACCAGTCGACCTTGGCGCCTTCAGCCGAGTGTTTCCTATAGGCCTCGGTGGTTCCGGGCAGATGCGAAGTATCGATGCCCAGGGGCGAGCTGCTGATCACCGTCAGCGAAGTGACGCGCGACGGGTATTTCAACGCAACGAGCTGCGCGATCATGCCGCCCATCGACATGCCGACCACATGCGCCTTTCGGATTCCATGGTCGTCAAGGACGCGGATAGCATCGTCCGCCATGTCGTCGAATGTATAAGGCGGCTCGCCCGGCGCGTATTTGGCCGAACGGCCGGTATCGCGATTGTCATAGCGGATCACGAAGCGACCCTCGCCGGCCAGCTTCCGGCAAAACGCTTCGGGCCACCAGAGCATTGAAGCCATGGCGCCCATGATCAACAATACCGCCGGATGTGCCGGATCGCCGAAGGTCTGGGATACGATTTCGGGGTGTTCGGCGTTTTTCATGGCTTTCCTCCTTGGGCTTCCAATCCGATTGCAATTTGCAATCAGTTGCACAATATTAAAACCGATACGATAATGCAACCGGTTTTGGAGATTCGCATGAACATCGATCGTCGGTCCGGATGCCCCATCAACCTGTCGCTCGAAGTGTTCGGCGACCGGTGGAGCCTGATCATCCTTCGCGACATCATCTTCGGCGGCAGACGCCACTTTCGCGAACTGCTCAACGGCTCGATGGAGGGCATCGCCTCCAACATCCTCGCCGACCGGCTGAAGCGGCTGATGGAGCTCGGCATGCTGACCAAGGCGGACGATCCCTCCCACAAGCAAAAGGCGATCTACAGCCTGACCGAAATGGCCATCACGCTGGTGCCGATCCTGGCGCATCTCGGCGCCTGGGGCCGCGTCTGGCTGCCGGTCAGCGAAGAGCTCTCTATCCGTGCCGAGCTTCTGGAAAAAGGCGGCCCGCCGATGTGGGAGAAGTTCATGAACGAGTTGCGCCACGAGCATCTGGGTGCGTCTCCTGCTCCATCCGAGCCCACCGTCCGCGCGACTTTGCAGGCCGGATACGATGCGGTGATCGCCCGCAACGCGCGGAGCATCGGCTGCGATCCGGCGCCATGACCAACTTATTTTCCCAATTGCGGGCTGGCTCTGCTATCAAGGGGTTAAGATAATTCACGGGATTGGATAACGCTCTTGGTCGAGAACTCTAAGGACACTGCCCGTGCGCGGGCCGATTTGCGCTTCAAGAAACAGGAAGAGGCAGCCACGGTTCGCCAGAAGGCGATGGCGGAATATGTCGCCGAGAGCGACGCTCGCCAAGCCAAGACCAACAAGCTGCGGGCGCTGCGCCTCGCCAAGGAAGCGGAAGACCTGGCCAATGCGCCTCCCGCCCCGGTGAAGAAGCCTCGCGCCAAGAAAAAATAAACCGGCGCTCCCAGACGCATACTTCATTTCGTACACGAAACAGTTCACCGGGATGTTTCTGCCGGTTGATAACTGGCGCGTTTAGGAGACCGGCATGACCGCACTGACGCTCGACAAAGCCGTTGAAATCATCGCCGCCGCCTTTGCCAAGGGTGCCGAGCTCAAGCTCAGGCCGCTTGGCGTCTCGGTGCTCGACGCCGGCGCCCATCTGGTCGCGTTCCAGCGTCAGGACGGCGCGTCGTTCCTGCGTCCGCAAATGTCGGCCGGTAAGGCCTATGGCGCGCTCGCTATCGGCATGGGCTCGCGCCGGGTGGAAGCTTTCGCCAGGGAGCGCCCGCATCTGATCGCCGGCATCTCCGACGTGTCGGGCGGGCGCGTCCTGGCGGTCGTCGGCGGCGTGCTGATCCGCGACGAGGCCGGCACGATCATCGGCGCCGTCGGCATTTCCGGCGATACTTCAGACAGTGATGAAACGGCAGCCATCGCCGGCATCGAGGCGGCTGGCTTTAGCGCCGACCCCGGCTGAGCCGGGATCCTTAATTCATGTTGATGTCGCGGCTGGCGGACCGCATCGACACCGAAAAGCCGGCCAGCACATCGATCAGCGCTATGACCATCAGTGTGAAGAAAACGGAATGGGCGGCGCCCTTCACCAGCAGGAACTCGACCAGATAGGCCACAAAGACGAAGGTCGACAAAAGGTGGTCCATGATCGAGGCATTTGTCGTGCGCGTCGATTTCACCACTTCGACAAACAAGAAGATCAGTGCGATCAGCACGATGAGATCGCCGAGGGTCATCGAGAACACGCCACCCGACATCATCCGGACCGAAAACATTTCGGTCGCCCACGGATCGTCGCCGCTGCCGAATATTCCCAGAAGCCCGAGATTGTAGAGGATGAAAGGCACGATCAGCAGCGGGATGGCACCGAACATGTGGCGGCTCCGGTTGGACTGATCTTTGTAGAGTGCGCCCGGCGTTCGCCGTCAAGAATTTTCGTGCGGTCGATAAACACGGACAAAGACGGCGTGAAACAACAATGTCAGGCCCGGCTGATATGATCGGTTGTCGCAAACGCAAAAAGACCGGCCAATGGCCGGTCGTTTCGCAACCCATAAACCGTCGAAAGCTCTCTCAGCTTTCCTTCGGCTCCAGAACCTGGCGACCGCGATACATGCCGGTCTTCAGGTCGATATGGTGCGGACGGCGCATCTCGCCGGAGTTCTTGTCCTCGACATAGGTCGGGGCCTTCAGTGCGTCGGCAGAACGGCGCATGCCGCGCTTCGACGGAGAGGTTTTTCGTTTCGGAACGGCCATGGATATGCTCCACTACATGGTCAAAACGCCCCGGCGGCCCTCGTGAAAGGGCCACATCAGGGGCCGGAATCTGAGAAAGTCGGGTGCCTATACACGCCCGACGGCGTTTTGACCAGCATCACCGTGATTTTTTTTAACACTATCGCAGGCAACCGACATAGGCGCCGGCGCGGCCTGCGCGCCGTTCGATCAATGCGGCAAGCCGCCTCAGTCCCGGCCCGGGCTTTGCCGGATTGCGCACGATCGGGTTCGGCAAGGTGACGGCAAGCAGCGCTGCCTGCCGGCGCGACAGCTGTTTTGCCGAGACGCCGAAATGGTGCTGGGCGGCGGCCTCGATGCCGTAGATGCCCGGTCCCCATTCGGCGATATTGAGGTAGATCTCCATGATACGCCGTTTCGACAGCACCGCATCGAAATAGACGGCCAGCGGCAGTTCGACGACCTTACGGACCGAGCCCAACGGCCGCGACCATAGATAAAGGTTCTTTACCGTCTGCATGGTGATGGTCGAGGCGCCACGTGTCATCTCGCCGGCGAGCGCATCGTCGACGACGCCGCGCAACTCGCCCAGATCGACGCCGCGATGGAAACAGAACTGCCCGTCCTCCGACATGATGACCGAATATGCCAGCACCGGCGCGACATCGTCGATGGAAACCCAGCGCCGATCGTAGCCGGAAAACGTCGCCAGGTCCTTCAGCATCAATGTCGACACCGGATGCACGAATGACGGCAGGTACAGGAAGGTCAGCACCACCGGCACCAGCGCCAGCACGACCGCGACGGCGATGCCGCGCCGGACCCAGCGTTGAAGACCGATGCGGCTGCCGCGTCTCGGTCTCGCCATGTCCAACCCTTCGGTTTCGTGATCGACGATCGGTTCCGCCAAGCCACCCAATCCGCGCTGCTCCCTGCCCCCGGCATAATGGCGCTTGGCTTCTTGCGCAACGTCTGAGTGTCGGCTACCGCTCCCGACCATGACGAAAGACGACCAAATGGCATTCGAAGCTGCACTTATTGCCCGGGCAGTTCCGCTCGAGGCGCTGCTGAGGCGATTGCTCGACGGACGGACGCTTGCAGGCGAGGTCGCGCGGCCCGAACGCCTGATGGCGGCCATGCGACATGGCGTGCTGAACGGCGGCAAACGACTGCGTCCCTTCCTGGTCATGGAAAGTGCTGCACTGTTTTCAGCCGATGGCGAGGCGGCGCTGCGCGTCGCGGCGGCGCTCGAATGCGTGCACTGCTATTCTCTCATCCATGACGATCTGCCGGCCATGGACGACGACGATTTGCGCCGCGGCCAGCCGACTGTACACAGGGCTTTCGATGAGGCGACCGCCATTCTTGCGGGCGACGCCCTACTGACGCTTGCCTTCGACATCCTTGCCGACGAGGCGACAATGCTGCCGGCCGAGCGCAGGGCAGCGCTGGTGCTGGCACTGGCCCGCGCCGCCGGGGCGGGAAGCATGGTCGGCGGCCAGATGCTCGATCTCGAGGCCGAACGAAGCCGGCCGGATGAGGCCGGCATCATCCGGCTTCAGGCGATGAAAACCGGTGCGCTGATCCGCTTCGCCTGCGAAGCGGGAGCCATCCTTGCCGGCGCGCCGTCGGGCGACCGCGAAAGGCTGGCCGAATTTGGTTCGGCGATCGGGCTTGCCTTTCAACTTGCCGACGATCTGCTCGACCTGACCGCCGACGCGCATCAGATGGGCAAGGCGACCGGCAAGGATGCCGCGGCCGGCAAGGCGACGCTGGTCGCGCTGCACGGACCGGGCTGGGCGCGGGACCAGCTCCATGGCCTTGTCGACCAGGCTCATGCGTTGCTCGAGCCCTATGGCGAACAAGCCGCGCTTCTGAAACAAGCGGCGCAGTTCGTCGCGGCCCGCAACAATTAAGGCGCCCCTATGGCGCACCGGAGAATTGGCGACTGATCGGCCGGATGCCCTCGCAGCCGACCGATCGGGATTCCGGCGATGTCGGACCACATGGCCTCGCCACGCCAGTTGCCGAGCCATTCTTCGGCCTCGCAGCAGGATTCCGCGGGTCGACAGCGGTCAGCTTTCGCCAGTTGTCTTTTCCACCGCGGGCGGCCGAACCGGTTCCAGCTCGGCCGCCGCCTCGACCGCCTGCGCTTCGGCCGGCTTGCGCCGGTTGCGGATGAACGCGGCGATGCGGTCGCGGATTTCACCGGCGCTGAGGAATACCGGAACGCGCGCCACCGGGGCGGTCGGCTCAAAGGACAGGCCAAGGCCGGTGATCCTGCCCTTGTCGTCGACGTCGCGCACGATCAGCTCGATCGGACCGAGCAGCACGCGGTCGGCGTATTCGGCGTGGCCGCCGAGCCGCGTAGTAACCAGGTCGCCAATGCTGAGCTTGCGTTCCGCTTCGGTCAGGCCCGGCGCATAGGCGGTCTCCAGTTCCTCGGCGGAGCGTGACGGATCGACGGCGAAGGCGCCGAAGAAATCCGCGTCCTCGGGATCGACCACGGCACGGCTGGCGAACAGCTTGTCGAGCAGGCGCGGATAGCGGTCCGGCACGAAGATGTAGACATGGTCGCCGGCCGCCAGCCGGCCCATGTCCTGGAAGCGCATCGAGCGTCCGTCGCGCAACACCAGCGACGGCCGCGCCCAGCGCGGTATGCGTTCGCCGCGCGCCACCGGGCTGCCAGGTGCCACGCGGTAGGCGAGAAGCTCATGATGGGCGGAGCCCGGCAGTTCCAATTCGACCTTGTCGAGCGGTCCCAGTCGGGCCGGCACGATAAGGCCGAGGCGGCGTGCCAGCGGCCCGACGGTCCATCCCTGGATGATCAGCGAGACCAGCACGATGATAAAGGCAGTGTTGAAGATGAGGCGGCCGTTCTCAAGGCCGCCGAGCAGCGGCGTGATGGCAAGCAGGATCGACACGGCGCCACGCAGGCCAACCCATGAGACGAAGGCGACTTCCGGGCGTGGCAGACGAAATGGCATCAGGCACAGCCAGACGGCGATTGGCCGTGCCACAAATATCAGGAACAGGCCGAGCAGCACTGCCGGCACCAGGATCGCCGGAAATTGCGAAGGCGTCGCGAACAGGCCGAGGATCAGGAACATGATGATCTGCGCCAGCCACGACATGCCGTCCTGGAAGCGCTTGAGGATGGTGACGGCCCGGATATCGGAATTGCCGGCAATCAGGCCTGCGAGATAGACCGCCAGAAAGCCGGAGCCGCCGACGGCGCCGGCGGCAGCGAACACCATCAGCGACAGCGTCAGCACGAAGATCGGCAGCAGGCCGTGATCGAGATTGAGGCGATCGACAAGGCGCACGATGGCCATGCCGCCGAGAATACCGATGACCGCGCCGAGCCCCATGTTGACAAGGAAACCGACGGCAAGATCGGTAACCAGCACCTTGGCCTCGGGGTGGGTGTTGGCGGCGATGACCTCGACCAGGGTGATGGTCAGGAAGATGGCGATTGGGTCATTGGTGCCGGATTCCACCTCGAGCGTGGACCGCACGCGCTCGCGCAAATTGATCTCGCCGGCGCGCAGCAGGAAGAACACCGCCGCGGCGTCGGTCGAGGCGACGGCGGCACCGAGCAGGAAGGATTCCAGCCAGGTCAGGTCGAGCAGATAATAGGCGGCGGCGCCGAACAGACCGGTGGTCAAAAGGACGCCGAAGGTCGCCAGCGACAGCGCCGGCCCGGCCGCCTGCCGCAAGGCGTTGAGCGGCGTGCCGAAGCCGGAATCGAAAAGGATGACCGCCAGCGCCAATGAGCCGGCAAAATAAGCAACTCGGGCATTGTCGAAATGGATGCCGAGACCGTCGGTTCCGGTGGCGAGGCCGATGCAGAGAAACAGCAGCAGGAGAGGGGCGCCGAAACGGAAGGCGATCAGGCTCGAAAACGCGGCGGCAACGACAAGTGCTGCGCCAACGAGCGTCACCAGATAGATACCATGCTCCATTCGTTGGTCGCCCCTAGTCGATATGCTCCGGCATTACGGGAGAGTGGGGCGAAGACATGGCCGCTGCAAGGCAGCAGCGTGGCTTTTTGCCCCGCGCTGCCAATCGTCGAAAGTTTTGGCATCCCCGAGCAGCCGAGCCTGCCTAGGCGGTTCGTGCTGCAACGAAAAACGCCCGGACTGAGCCGGGCGTCTCCAGGTCGAGAAGATGGTTCTGCGATCAGGCGATGGTCTTGCCGAAGGCGACGGCGGTATCGCCCATGCGGTTGGAAAAGCCCCACTCATTGTCGTACCACGACAGCACCGAAACGAAGTTGCCGTCCATGACCTTGGTCTGGTCGAGCGCCACGATCGAGGAATGCGGATCGTGGTTGAAGTCGATCGAAACATTGGGGTGACGGGTAACGGCGAGGATGCCCTTCAGCTTGCCGTTCGAGGCAGTGATCACCGCGTCGTTGATTTCCTGGACGGTGGTCGGCCGCTTGGCGATGAACTTGAAATCGACGAGCGAGACGTTCGGGGTCGGCACGCGGATGGAGATGCCGTCGAGCTTGCCCTTGAGCTCGGGCAGTACCAAGCCGATGGCCTTGGCGGCACCGGTCGAGGTCGGAATCTGCGAAAGCGCGGCGGCGCGGGCGCGGTAGAGGTCCTTATGCATCGTGTCCAGCGTCGGCTGGTCGCCGGTGTAGGAATGGATCGTCGTCATCATGCCCTTCTCGATGCCGACCGCCTCATTCAGCACGGCCGCCAGCGGCGCCAGGCAGTTGGTGGTGCAGGAGGCGTTCGAGATGACGATGTGGTCCTTGGTCAGCTTGTCGTGGTTGATTCCATAGACGAGGGTCAGGTCGGCCCCCTCCGCCGGAGCGGAGACAAGAACGCGCTTGGCACCGGCGGTCAGATGGGCGACGGCCTTGTCGCGGGCGGTGAAGATGCCGGTGCATTCGAGCGCGATGTCGATGCCGAGTTCCTTCCACGGCAGTTGCGTCGGGTCCTTGATCGCGGTGACCTTGAATTTTTCCTTGCCGACGATGATCTGGTCGCCGTCAACCGTCACCTCATGCGGAAAGCGGCCATGCACGCTGTCGAAGCGCAGCAGATGCGCGTTGGTCTCGACCGGGCCGAGATCGTTGACCGCGACGACGTCGATATCCTTGCGGCCTGATTCATGGATGGCGCGCAGGATGTTGCGGCCGATGCGGCCGAATCCGTTGATGGCAACTCTGACGGTCATTGTTCTCTCCCTGGGAGTTGGAGGCCGAAGATCAAGTCCGCAGCTTCATAACGGCGGACGGGCAAAGAATCCAGCCGCCGGGGCACGGATTTAAATCGATTAGTGCTCGACCGCTCGGCAAAACCGCTATGCCAGCCTTTGCCGGGCGGGGCTCACTTTCATTTGCCGTGCAGACGGGCTTCCGCCGCCTTCACCGTTGCCTCGGCGGTGATGCCGAAATGCGGGTAGAGCTGTTCGATAGTGCCGGAGGCGCCGAAGCCGGTCATGCCGACAAAGATGCCGTCGGTTCCGATGAAGTGGTCCCAGCCCTGACGGATGCCGGCTTCGATGGCAATCTTGAGCGGCGCATTGCCGATCGTCCTGCTGCGATAGTCGGCGCTCTGTCTGTCGAACAATTCGAAGCAAGGCACCGAGACGACGCGGGTCGCGTGGCCGTGTTTTTCCAAGGCCTCGCGGGCAGCTAGCGCGATCTCGACCTCGGAGCCCGAAGCGAAGATCGTCACTTCCGCCTTGCCACTGGCGGCGGCAAGTTCATAGGCGCCGCGGCTGGAGAGGTTTTCCGCAACGAAGTCGTTGCGTACCGTCGGCAGGTTCTGCCGGGTCAGCGCCAATGTCGAGGGTGTCTTTACCGATTCAATGGCCAACTGCCAGCATTCCGCGGTTTCCACCGCATCGGCCGGGCGGAAGACATTGTGGTTCGGAATGGCGCGAAGTGCTGCCAGATGCTCGACCGGCTGGTGGGTCGGGCCGTCTTCGCCAAGGCCGATGGAATCATGGGTCATGACGAAGATCGAGCGGATGCCCATCAGCGAAGCAAGCCGCATCGCCGGACGGGCATAATCGGAAAAGCACATGAAAGTGCCGCCATAGGCGATAATGCCGCCATGCAATGTCAGCCCGTTGAGTGCGGCCGCCATGCCGTGCTCGCGAACGCCGTAGTGGACGTAGCGCTGGCCGTAATCGTCGGCGGTTATGTTCTTGGTTTGGCTGGTCTTGGTGTTGTTGGAGCCGGTCAAATCGGCCGAGCCGCCGATGGTTTCGGGTACGGCGCCGTTGATGACCTCCAGCGCCATTTCCGATGACTTACGGGTGGCGACCTTCGGCTTGTCGGCAGCGAGCTTCTTCTTGTAATCGCCAATGACGGCATCGAAGTTGGCCGGCAGCGTGCCACTGATGCGGCGTTCGAACTCTGCGCGCAATTTGGCGTCGGCCCTGGCAAGGCGGCCTTCCCAGTCGGTGCGTGCCTTGACGCCGGTCCGGCCGGCGGTACGCCACGCGTCGAGGATGTCGGCTGGAACCTCGAAGGGCGGATAATCCCAGCCGAAGAATTTTCTGGCGCCGGCGATTTCCTCGGCGCCGAGCGGCGAGCCATGCGCCTTGTTGGTGCCGGCCTTGGTCGGTGCGCCGAAGCCGATCGTGGTCTTGCAGGCAATCATCGTCGGCTTGTCGGAGTGGCGGGCCGCTTCGATGGCATAGGCGATCGCTTCCGGGTCCTGGCCGTCGATATGGCTGGCGTTCCAGCCGGACGCCTGGAAGCGGGCGACCTGGTCGGTGTTGTCGGCGAGCGACACCGGGCCATCGATCGAGATGTTGTTGTTGTCCCAGAAGACGATCAGCTTGTTCAGCTTCAGATGTCCGGCAAGCGCGATGGCTTCCTGGGATACGCCTTCCATCAGGCAGCCGTCACCGGCCAGTACATAGGTGTAGTGGTCGACGAGATCGTTGCCGAAAGCGGCATTCATGATGCGCTCGCCGAGCGCGAAGCCGACCGAATTGGCAAGGCCCTGGCCGAGTGGGCCTGTCGTCGTCTCGATGCCGGCGGCATGGCCGTATTCCGGGTGACCCGCCGTCCTCGACCCCAATTGGCGGAACTGCTTGATCTGGTCGATGGTGATGTCTTCGTAGCCGGTCAGATAGAGCAGCGAGTAAAGCAGCATCGAGCCGTGACCTGCCGAAAGGATAAAGCGGTCGCGGTCCGGCCAATGCGGGTTCTTCGGATCGTATTTGAGAAAGCGAGTGAACAGCACCGTGGCGATGTCGGCGCAGCCCATGGGCAGTCCGGGGTGGCCGGAATTTGCCTTCTCGACGGCGTCCATGGCGAGAAAACGGATCGCATTGGCCATCCGGTCATGTTGTTCGCGCGAGGTCATGCTTCCTCCAAAATGGGGGTTTGGGCCTTGGGAGAGCCCTTGAAAAGGGTGCGCGACACATAGCAGGCGCGGCCTTTTAGTCAACAAATCGGTGTGCTTTTGCCGGTCTTGTGATGGCCATGCGCGACTTACATTAGCGTTAGCAGGGGACAGTCGCGACAGCTTTATTGACGTGCGGTTCACACGGCGCGTAATGTTTCAGGGATAACGCGTTCTGAACGTGGATGATTCGGTGATGGGCAGGGCGCAGGACGAAAGCCATGACCGGGGAAACGACCCTCAAGGAAGTCATTGCCAGGCTGGGTAAGGCCATCGAAGGGCTGGAAAACGCCGTCGCGGCCAAGCTCGAGCACGAGCGGGACTATTCGGAAGCCGAGGCCGAAGTGCAGCGGATGAACGCCGACCGTTCGCGGCTGGCGCAGGAACTCGACAACTCCGAGGCCCGCGCCGAACGGCTGGAAGATGCCAACAAGGAAGTATCGCGAAGGCTGGTGACAGCCATGGAAACCATCCGCGCGGTACTGGACAGGTAGGCCAATGGCACAAGTCACGGTTTCCATCGACGGCAAGCAGTATCGGATGGCCTGCGACGAGGGCCAGGAAGAGCATCTGATCGATCTTGCAGAGCGCTTCGACCGCTATGTCTCGCATCTGAAGGATTCTTTTGGCGAGATCGGCGACCAGCGGCTGACCGTGATGGCCGGCATCATGGTCATGGACGAGCTTTCAGAACTGCAAAAGCGGGTCAAGGGCATGGAAAGCGAAGTGCTGACGCTGCGCAAGACGCGCGACGATGCACTGACCAAGGCCGACAAGAACGATTCCGTGCTGACCGGGGCGCTTGGCGCGCTGGCCCAGCGTATGGAAGACTTGGCGACGACGCTGGCAGTGAACAAGGCCTGAGCCAGCGCAGCGAAGATTCCTGCTGCATTTGCCGAGAAGCAATGAAAATATTTCGCCGCCGGCCTTGATGCCGGCGCAACAGCCGTTTGAAGGATGACGCCGGAGTGGTAGAAAGGCAAAAGCAGCGCCGGTCAACGCCGGCTGCGATCTGCACTCACAAGGTAGGGACACGCCATGAGCCTTCGTATCAACGACATCGCACCGGACTTCACCGCTGAGACCACGCAAGGGCCGATCAGCTTCCATGAATGGATCGGCGACGGCTGGGCGGTATTGTTCAGCCATCCGAAGAACTTTACGCCGGTTTGCACGACCGAACTCGGCACGATGGCCGGGCTCGAAGGCGAGTTCAGGAAGCGCAACGTCAAGATCATCGGCATCTCGGTCGATCCCGTCGAAAGCCATGGGAAGTGGCAGAACGACATCAAGACCGCGACCGGCCACTCGGTGAACTACCCGCTGATCGGCGACAAGGATCTCAAGGTCGCCAAGCTTTACGAGATGCTGCCGGCGGGTGCCGGCGAGAGCTCGGAAGGCCGCACGCCCGCCGACAATGCCACGGTGCGTTCGGTCTACGTCATCGGGCCCGACAAGAAGATCAAGCTGGTTCTCACCTATCCGATGACGACGGGACGCAACTTCGACGAAATCCTGCGCGCCATCGATTCCATGCAGCTGACCGCCAAGCACCAGGTGGCGACGCCGGCGAACTGGAAGCAGGGCGAGGACGTCATCATCACCGCTGCGGTCTCGAATGAGGATGCCATCAAGCGCTTCGGCGCCTTTGAGACGATCCTGCCATATCTCAGGAAAACCAAGCAGCCTTCTGCCTGAGCCGGCAGAGGCGGCACAGAGAATTTTTTGGTTTTCCTGGCCGTGTGAGCATGGGGTGCTTGACGATGCCTGGTTGACGGACAACCATGCCTTTTAATTTGCCGTGGCAGAGAAAATCCTTCCTGCCGTGGTGAGGGGCGAAGGAGGCTGGGATTGGACGCATTATCGGCGAGGTCGCAGGTCACCGGCTTCTATGACAAGCCGAGCGGGTCCGTCCAGTATGTGGTCGCCGACATGGCGACCCGCAAATGCGCCATCATCGATCCGGTGCTCGACTTCGACGAAAGGTCCGGTGCAACGGCGACGAAAAACGCCGACGCCCTGCTCGATTTCGTCAGGGAAAGCGGGCTGGAGGTCGAGTGGATCCTCGACACGCATCCGCATGCCGATCATTTCTCCGCCGCCCATTATCTGAGGGGGAGAACCGGAGCGCCGACGGCAATCGGCGAGAGGATCGTCGACGTCCAGAAATTGTGGAAGGTGATCTACAACTGGCCGGAATTCCCCGCCGACGGTTCGCAATGGGACAGGCTGTTCGCCGACGGCGCGACTTTTTCGGTCGGCGGCCTTCCGGCAAGAGTGCTGTTTTCGCCGGGCCACACACTGGCCTCGATCACTTACGTCATCGGCGACGCCGCCTTCATCCACGACACGCTGTTCATGCCGGACAGCGGCACCGCCAGGGCAGACTTTCCCGGCGGCAGCGCCGAGCGGCTCTGGCACTCGATCCAGGACATCCTGGCACTGCCGGACGAGACACGTCTGTTCGTCGGTCACGACTACCAGCCGGGTGACCGCGAAGCGCGCTGGGAAAGCACGGTCGCGGAGCAGAAAGCCGGCAACACCCATGTTGCCAGCTGCAAGACGGAAGCCGACTTTGTCGCGCTCCGCCAAGCCCGCGACAGGACGTTGCCGATGCCGCGGCTGATCCTGCATGCGCTGCAGGTCAATATGAATGGCGGACGCCTGCCGGAACCGGAATCCAACGGCCGTCGCTATCTGAAATTTCCGCTCGATTGCCTGTGAGGAGATGGGTCGCTGCCACTACAATGCCGTTCAGACTCGGCGCTGACCGCGTCGGCAGCCGGATGAGGAGCGGCGCAGACGCCAGCTAATTGCTTAGTCCAGCGTCAGGGTTTTGTTCGGCGGGCTAAATGTTCATACGTGATTTGCCAAGGGTCGCTCTCGGAAGATCTTTCCTCGCCGATCCAATGGAAGCTGCTGGCAGTGATCTCAGTGAAACGCCATCGAGTTTTCATCCCCCGTGAGTCATTGCCGAGCTGGACAATGTCCTTACCCTCGGCCCGGCCGATCTGGCACGAGTGATCCCGGTTGAGCGGGTCATTCCATATGATATGCCAGCCATCGATCCCAGGGTCGAAGATGCGCAAGGTCGTGCCATACATCGTCGACGGCGCAGGGCGCTTGGGCCTGATCCAAACGTCCTGAATCGCGCGGCCTTCGAGCACCCAGCCAAAATGGCACTCGCCATCCCATTTCTGGATTGTGCCGTCGTCGAGATAGTGGACCGAGTCCATTTCCCAGCTTCCAATTAGCCATCCATACAGGGCCATGTCTTTCGCCCGATCGGCTGGCGGACCCTCGGATCCGAGAGCGGCCAGAAACGGAGAAATGGTCATCGTCACACTGCCTTTGTTTCCGAACAGATGAGTTCAACTGCCCGGCGCGGCCCGGCGGGCCCGTTGTCGACCGTCTGAGCAAGCGCCGCCTTGTGGAATTTTGCGACGGAAGCCCGTGTCGGCGCCGGAACATTGTCGCCACAGCTTGCAGCGTTGCGGTTTCCAGGGCTTGGGGAAAATTGCGATAATGCCGCTATCAATGAGATCGCCTGCGGACACGATGGCGAGGCTACTGAGCAGTTTATGGCAGCGGATCGGACATCCGCGAAGGCGCCGCGGAACTGGCAACCCTCTAAAAAAACGGCGGCGCCAGGTATGTGGCGCCGCCGTTATTCGTTTCTATCTGAAGGCTTTACGCTGCGGGCTGCGCCTCGATGGTGCGCAGCGCCTGCATCTGGCGCTTGGCTGCGGCCTTGACCGCGTCCTGCACCTTCTCGAAGGCGCGCACCTCGATCTGGCGCACGCGCTCGCGGCTGATATCGAACTCGGCCGACAGCTCTTCCAGCGTCAACGGCTCATCGGCGAGGCGGCGCGCCTCGAAGATGCGGCGTTCGCGGTCGTTGAGCACGGCAAGAGCGCCGGACAGCATGCCGCGCCGGTTTTCCAGCTCGTCCTGCTCGATCAGCATCTCTTCCTGGCTTTCGTGGTCGTCGACCAGCCAATCCTGCCATTCGCCGGACTCGCCTTCACTGGCCCGGATGGGCGCATTGAGCGAGGCGTCGCCCGACAGACGGCGGTTCATCGACACGACTTCCGCTTCCGAGACGTTCAGCCGGGTAGCGATCTCGGTGATCTGGTCGGGCTTCAAATCGCCTTCGTCGAGCGCCTGGATCTTGCCCTTCACCTTGCGCAGGTTGAAGAACAGGCGCTTCTGGTTGGCGGTGGTGCCCATCTTGACCAGGCTCCACGAGCGCAGGATGTATTCCTGGATCGAGGCCTTGATCCACCACATCGCATAGGTGGCGAGACGGAAGCCGCGCTCCGGTTCGAATTTCTTGACGGCCTGCATCAGGCCGACATTGCCTTCCGAGATCACCTCGCCGATCGGCAGGCCGTAGCCGCGATAGCCCATGGCGATCTTGGCGACGAGCCGAAGGTGGCTGGTGACGAGCTTGTGCGCAGCCGTGGTGTCCTCATGCTCGGCATAGCGCTTGGCGAGCATGTACTCTTCCTGCGGCTGAAGCATCGGAAAGCGGCGGATTTCTTCCAGGTAGCGGCTGAGACCGCCTTCGCCGGAAACGATGCTGGGTAATGACTGGGCCATGATAGCGCCCCCTCTCTATTGGAGTGATGCCCCCGAAACGCGGCGGGCATGTGGCGCGAATGCCAAAGGCACATTCGCGCCAACCGACATATATAGGAACAAAACCAGAAAGACAGGCATTTGTTCAACACGAAACAGTGTGTCACGTTGAAGTGAACAACGCCGGTCAGGTTTTCAGGTGGTTGGTTCAGAGCTTGCGGAAGCCGTCGACGAGTTCCTCCATGTCCCACGGTATCGGTGCTTCGAACCTCATCGTTAGATGGGTATCCGGATGCCGAAATGCAAGGAGGCGGGCGTGCAAAGCTTGTCGCGGAAACGCTTTTACCTTGCTCCTTAGCGGCTCGGGCAACCGATTGGCCTTGGTGCGGAAAGCCTGGCCGTATTCGGGGTCGCCAATCACCGGATGGCCGATATGGGCCATGTGGACGCGTATCTGGTGGGTGCGACCGGTTTCCAGCCGGCATTCGACCAGGCTCGCCGTGGCGAATTCCTGCTGCTGCTCGCCAAAGCGCTCGACGACGGTGAAATGCGTTATGGCATGGCGGGCATCGTCGCGGCCTTGCGGTACCACGGCACGGCGTACCCGGTCGGCGGCGCGGCCGAGCGGCGCGTCGACCGTCCCGGTCGGCCTTGCCGGTATGCCCCAGACCAACGCCAGATACGCGCGCTCGAGATCGCCGGTCAGGCCGTGGTCGGCAAAGGCCTCCGACAACGCCTTGTGGGCGCGATCGGCCTTGGCGACGGCCATGACGCCGCTGGTCTCCTTATCGAGGCGATGGACGATGCCCGGCCGCCTCACCCCGCCGATGCCCGACAGGCTGTCGCCGCAATGATGGATCAGCGCGTTGACCAGCGTGCCGGTCCAGTTGCCGGCGCCGGGATGCACGACCAGCCCGGCCGGCTTGTTGATGACGATCAGCGCGCTGTCCTCGTAGAGGACGTCCAGCGCAATATCTTCGCCTTGTGGCTCAGCCGGTTCCGGCTCCGGCATGTCGACCGACACGCTGTCACCTTGTGCCATCTTGCGCTTCGTTTCGTCGACCTGCCTGCCGCCGATCCTGACCGCGCCCTGCTTTATCAGCATCTGCACGCGGCTGCGCGACATGTCGGGGCCGAGCCTGGCCGCCAGCCATTGGTCGAGCCGCTGGCCGGCCGCATCGGCGCCCGCCTCCAGCACGATCGGTCCGGCCCCTATTAATTGTCTGGCCTCTTCGCTATGAGCGCTCATCGAAAATAGTTCCGGAATCTGCTGCCATGGCCCGGCCGCTTGCCGACGAAGACGAGGAAAAGCCGCTCGACCCCGAGGTCGAAAAGGTGCGGCGGAAGCTCGTCCGCTTCGTCGCCATCAATCTCGGCCTGCTGTTCCTCGCCCTTATGGTGGTGATCGCGGCGCTTGTCTACAAAGCGCGCAACGCACCGCCTGCCGCCCCGCCGTTGACCAGTGACATCCAGGTGCCGATCGGCGAGACGGTCAACGGCGACATCGTGCTGCCGGTCGGCGCCAGGGTGATCAGCCAATCGCTCTCCGGCAATCGCCTGTCGATCGACGCCGAACTGCCCGACGGCAGCCGCGCTATTTTCGTCTATGACATCACTGAGCGCCGCATCGTCGGCCGTTTTTCGATCAGGAACAAATGACCGGTTTTGCCGAACACCGCAGCATTGCCACGGTCGCGCTTATCGTCGCAAACTATGACGAAGCGATCTCGTGGTATGTCGACCGGCTGGGTTTTGTCCTCACCGGAGATGTCGATCTCGGCAGCGGCAAGCGCTGGGTCACCATCACGCCGGGCAACGGGCAGGGCGCGCGCCTGCTTCTCGCCGAGGCATCCGGCGATGCGCAAAGGGACGCGATCGGCAACCAGACCGGCGGACGGGTCTTTTTGTTCCTCGAAACCGACGATTTTGCCCGTGACCATGCGCTGATGCTCGAAAAGGGCATCGAATTCCGTGAGGCGCCACGCCATGAAGCCTATGGCACTGTGGCGGTTTTCGCCGATCTCTATGGCAATCTCTGGGACCTGATCGAGCCAAAACGCTAGGCTTGCAGCGGATATTTCACCGGCGCGACAGGCAGCCTTAAGCCTAGTTGCTTTTTGCCAGCCGTCAGCCTATATCGCCGGTTCTTGAACGCGCCCATCGTCTAGCGGTCAGGACACCGCCCTCTCACGGCGGGAACAGGGGTTCGATTCCCCTTGGGCGTACCAAGTCTCTCCAAGCTCTCGGCAAACCATCAATCCGATCCATCGCCTTGGGTCGCGGCGGGTTTGGCTCATTGCCGCTTCTGGCGCAGCGGAGCCGATTGCACTAGCATTGAATCATAGGTTTTGAGGCACAGCTTTAGCGCGCGCAGAACGTCGCGCTGAACAGGGCAGTCGATGCCGCGCGGGAGGAGCCAGATACAGAAACTACAATCGCAAGGCGTCCATCACGCTGGTCGGCACTGCCTGGAGCCGACCTGAGCTACAGCTGCCGGCGGCGGATCGTTTTGGCGAGCTTGGCGAAGGCGCCTCTCCCTCGAAGGGTGGATGCCGGGAATACTCGGCCCTTAGCACCGGCCAGCGAAGCTGCGCGCGACGCGCATGGCTGGGCTCTAAACGCGCCATACTCCAGTTGCAGTATCATAGCTTCTTTGCCGTTCGAATTTCTCTCATTCATGGCTTCGCACGATACCAAGATATGCTGCGAACGACACAGCCACGGCGCGCTCAACCATTCGATCTATTCCGGCAAGCCGAAAAGTGTTTGCGCGCCTGCTATTCCTCCGAGCGGATGACTGCCCATGGCGATCATCGGCTCGGTAGTTTCTGCCTCGAACGCTGTCGACGCGAGCACCGTCCGTCCTAACGGCTTGCACAGCCCTTCGATGCGGCTGACAAGATTTACAGCCTTGCCGATCGCGGTGAAGTCCAACCTGCCGGCAGTGCCGATATTCCCCCAGAGTATCTCGCCGACATGCAGGCCAATGCCATATCCGAGCTCAGGGCCGCCATTGCGGCGCCGAGTTTGGTTGAGGTGATCTATCCCGGCGCGCGTGGCCTTCACGGCGCGTACCGCAGCGTCACATGCGGCATTTGCATCGCGCTCGCCAATCGGGAAGATCGCGAGGACGCCATCACCTATAAACTTGAGAATCTCACCACCAAATGCGTGCACCGCGCCGGCGACGCAATCGAACCAGGCATCAAGTACCAATACGATCTCGTCTGCATCTAGAACCTCGGATAGATCGGTGAAACCTCGAAGGTCCGCGCACAGAAGCGCAGCCCGTATCGTCTCTCCCTTTACTCGACGAGAATGACCGTTGAGCACATGTGCTGCACTGCGCTTTCCCAAATATGCTTCGAGCAATGCGCGTTTCGCGGACCGTTCCGCGAGTGCGGTCATCGGAGCCGCAGCAAACCGGGAGACTTGCCGCAGCAGCTCTGACTGCGCCTCATCCGGAGTATGATCGAACGCCCACACCAAAGTCGGTGCGACACCGCCCGCTCGCTCGTCGAACACGATCGCCCGCGTCGTGCCAAGCCACTCCCGCAGCACGAGCCGGGGATCGGCATTCTGGCCGTCGGCGCCTATCCCCAAAGCCTCGACCACTTCACCCCCAGGCGCTCGCCAGAGCCAGATGCGGCGTGAAATGATCGGGTCGGGAGCATCCTGCGCCAGCGCGCCGGCGATGATCGGCAAGCCGTCTTCCATCAAATGCGTTGAGAGCTGCAATAGAAGTCGCCCACCGTCGCCAATATGCGCGGCGTCGTCCAGAAGGAATGAAAGCGAGCTTGCGAGAAGCATCGGTAGAAGGTCACTCGGCACCGGCTTATGCTTACGCCTCGAACATCTTCTTGCAACTCCCCATATTCGCTTCAATCATGCACGGCATTCGATGCGGATGTGACCTGGAGTGAGCGATGGCGGAATCGGTTTACACAGAGATTGAGGTCGCCGCGCCACAAGCGACCGTGTTCGCGCTTTTGACGGATCCGGACCAGATCGTGCGATGGATCGGGACCGAAGCGAATTTGGATGCAACGCCGGGCGGTCTGTTCCTCGTCAATGTCGGTGGTCGCCATATGGCGCGCGGTGAGTTCACCGAGGTGATCCCGGTCCACCGTCTTGCCTACAGTTTTGGCTGGGAAGACAACGAGACCGTGCCGCCCGGCTCCAGCCATGTCGAGATCGACCTGATCGCAAGGGATGCGGGGACACTGATCCGCTTCACGCACAGCGGACTGCCGAACGCAAAGGAGCGTGACAGCCACCGAAGGGGATGGGAGCACTACCTCTCAAGGCTGAAGATCACTGCCGATGGGGGACATGTCGATCCCGACGTGCCGATGAAGAATATGTGATTTTCATCTAAGGGCGCCCGTAATCCGAACCAGGCGCGGCATGCGTCAACCAGCCTCCTTGACCTGCCGTCGCCAAACCGGCCGCTCGGGAAACCCAGCGACCTGCGGGCTGCCGCACCATTACCGCTGCCGGCGACGGATCGTTTCGGCGAGCTCGGCGAAGGCGTCCGCGATCCCGGTGCCGCTCTTGGCGCCTGCGTGGAGTTCTTGAAGCTCAGCGCTTCTGGCGTAATGCCTCGGATTGAATTAGCATCCGTTCATCAAAGCTCCGGCCGCACTCCTGCAGGATGCGGAATGCGCAGCGCAGGCGAGCGAGGCCGGGCGCGGTCACATGCCGGGCGCTGATCCAAGCGCGACTGGGCATCCGAACTTCCGTTCGGCGGCAAGACGGCGTGGCCGGGAGGAATCAGATGCAAAAACTGCAATCACAAGGCGTCCATCACATCACACTGGTCGGCGCCGGGCGCCAGACCTCGATCGATTTCTGGGAGGGCGTGCTCGGCATGCCTTTCATCTTCGAGCAGCCCAATCTCGACAAGGCGAGCGAAAGCCACCTCTATTTCGACCCAGGCGATGGGCGGCTGATCACGGTCTTCACCGACGAGAGCCGCGCGGCGGTCAAGCGGCGCACGCCGACCGATACGGGCTGCGTCCATCACATCGCTTTCGCGGTGTCGCGCGTCACCTTTTTGCAGGCGGTCGCCCGGCTCGACGAGCGCGCCATCAAGCACAGCGGCGTCAAGGATCGCGGTTTCATGGACTCGATCTATTTCGAGGATCCGCTTGGCCTGTTGATCGAGCTCGCCTCCTACCGTTTCGAGCCGCCGGCGGGCTTCACCCATGCCGACGTGCTGATGCAGGCGCACAAGATCCGCGTCGCGCGCGGCGACTACAACATCGCCGAAGTGCACCTTGCCGATGCGATCCAGGCGCTTGTCGAGCGCTCGCGCGCAACCTTGTCGGAGGATCGCGCACCGAAAAATCCATACTGACGACACGCCAAACAAAGGGAGGACATAATGGCAAAGACAGCAACGAAGAGTGCGAAAAAGCCCACGGCCAAGACTTCGGCACCGATGACAGGCAAGCCAGGAGCGAAGCCGGCGGCCAAAGCTGCCGCCAGGTCAGCGGCGAAAGTGGCAAGGCCGGCGGCGAAGGTCTCCGCCAAAAAGCCCGCGAAGGCCAAGGTGAAACCGGCGAAAAAGCCGGCGCTGACGCTCAGCATGCTGAAGCCGAGCGTCAACAATATGAGCGTTCGGGTGTTTGCGCGCGCCGCCGGGCTCGACCATTCCGAAACCGACGTATGGGGCCACACGCGCTCGCCCGAATATATGGCGCGAAACCCCGCCCATCTGACACCGATGATCGAGGACAAGGGCCTGCCGAGAGGTGTCTTGTGGGAAAGCTGCGCCATCATGCAGTACCTCGCCAACAAGCACGGGCTGGATAAACTATATCCCAAGGCGCCGGCCAAGCGGGCAATGATCGACAGCGCCATGTTCTACCTGATCGGGACGCTCTACCCCTATGTGGCGCGCGCCACCTATCCGGCACTGAATTTCCCGCAATATGCCGGCGAGGTCGGCCACAGCGACGCTGATCCCGACAGGAAGTCGGAAGCCCAGAAGGCCGCTATGGAAGCGATAGCCGAGCCGCTGGAGGTGTTTCACAGCTTCTTCAGGAACGGCAAGCCGTTCATCGGCGGCAAGAACCCGTCGATCGCCGACATCCGGCTGGCGGCGACGCTCGAATTCCTCGCCGTCATCGACTATGCGCTACCCCAATGGGCAAAAGACTATATGGCGGCGATCGAGAAGAAGCTCGGCAAGGCCTATGCCGAGCCGGCCGGCGATGTGCGCGGCTATATCGCCTATGTGCGGTCGCAGGCCAACGCCTGAGGCACGTACAGGCCGGCGATCGTCCGCGCGTTCTGCAGGAGCCTGCAATGATCTGGGGTAATTCTTTTTTACTCTCCCCTGTTTGCACGATGTGGGGAGCTTAAGGTTTCGTTAACCGAAACCCTTTCTACTGTATCCACCTCCAGCCCGCGACCACGGATGTACTGGCGCGGATGGAAAGCAAAGGTCGGCTGCGCGCCGGCCTTTTGCTTGTGGCAGCCCTGCCGAAGTTGCGGCTGTCGGCGCTTCACGGCGCCTGCATGGCTGATGAAGTGCGTTGCCGGCATCTTGTCATCGCCCCCATCTTGTCATCGCCGATGTCGGCCCTACCATCGAAGTAGTCCCGTCCTCGAGGGCGGTTCAAGGACAGAGGCCCTGTCATGAAAAGCATTGCTGGAATGGTGGTGATCGCAGGCGCTATGCTGGCGGGTGCAGCCGGTCAATCGAATGCAGCGACGCTCAACACCATGCCCGAGGTCGGGGCTGCCATCCAGGCGTGCTGGACCCCGCCGGCGAATGCCGGGAATTCCACCGTCACCCTGAGCTTCAGCTTCAGGCGCAATGGCACGCTGATCGGCCGGCCCAAGCCGACCGCCATCCGCGTGGCCGGCGACGAGAAGGCGCGGCAAACTTTTGTCGATGCGGCGATTGCGGCCGTGGACCACTGCCTGCCGTTGAGCCTTTCACCGGCGCTGGCCGAAGGCATCCCGGGCAAGGTGTTCACTCTGCAATTCAACTCGCCCAAACAAAAACAGCCTGCAACGCGAGTGCAGGCTTCGCCTTGATCTTTTCCGACATCCGGATTCCACTTTTCGGGACCTAATGCATGTCGCGCAAAGTGTGCAGCGGTTTTGCGACAACGACATGCATTAGACAAGAACCTAAGCGCGTCACATGAGGCCCTGTCGACCGCGATGCGCTCTAGTGGCGGCTTCGTCTCGCCTCGACATGTCGTGCCAGTTCCGGCATCTCGAAGACATAGTCGCTCCAGGCCGATTCCGGTATCTGGCCGGCGAGATAGCACTCCAGTAAAAGCCTCTGCTCGTGGTCGAGTGGCCTCGGCGCACGTTCATGGTCCAGCCCAAGAGAATGGAACAGACTTTTGGTCAGGTCCGCGACCGTGAAGTGGATCGACATTTGCGGTCTCCTCCTTTGGCCGCTCAACGCCGAACCCAGGGCTAAGGTTTCAGCAACGGTCGGCCGGTAACGCCGGATTGATCGCGATGCGGAACCCGCCGCGCGCATCAAACTTCGCCGTGGCGGGCGTCCGCCGGCGTTGCTGCCGGTTCGTCTCAATCTTGAAATAAAAATGTAATATTGAGTTTACACGAGTTGATCTAATACACTGGAGCTAAAGTCTCTGTCGGCAGTTCGATCTACTTCAATTAGGTGAAACTGATTTAGCTAGTACTTATCTATAGTCGACAAAGAAATCCTGTTCTCGGCGCAACAAGGATAATGGTCGTTCCAATGACACGCTTCTGGCTCTTCACGATTCTGATGCTAGTGTCGGCAATAGCCGTTGCGCTCGGCACATCCTTCTCCTACGCGGATAGCTGCGGTGCTATCAGGAGCCAATTGCTTTCGGCGGGGCGCAGCGGCGGGACCAGCCCCGAGCTTGCCCAACTGCACCGGCAACTCGCCGCGCTTCAAAAGCTGGAGAGACAACGCCGATGCACGGTGAAAACGGCCGGTTTCTTCTTCAATCCCTGCGCCGACCTGGTCAGCAGCAAGGCGGAGGCGCAACGGCAGATCGCCAGACTGTCGAATTCGGGCAGGGACACCTCCGGATTAAAGGCCAGGTTTGTCGCGCTGGGCTGCGCCGCCCCCGCTGCCAAGAAACAGCCGGCGCAGCAACGCACAGCACCCAAAGCCCAGTCCGCAGGCACAACAATTGGCGGCAATCGGATGCTGTTTTGCGTCCGCTTGTCGGACGGATATTTCTTCCCCGCGCCAAAATCGCAGTTCGCCAAGAGCGACGATCTGAAGGAAACGGTCGATCAGTGCCGCTACATCTGCGACGATGCCGGCGTCGACCTCTATACGCTGAGCGATGCCACTCGCGAGACCGAAGAGATGGTCGGGCTCCAGTCGGGAAAACCCTATGTGGAGCTACCTGCCGCGTTCCGGTACCGCGACGACGCGAACTTCAAGGCCTGCGACGTCAAGCGCTATTACCGGCGCGTCGCCGAACTCAGGGCACGAACCGTGACACCGGCCAACATGAGCAACGCCATCATTCCGTTGCCTACGGCAAAGCCGGATTTTGGCATCGTCGCGGAAATTCCTGAATCCGGGATCGAAACCGCCGGTGCCGCTGCCGCAGAGGCAAAAACGCAAGCTGCCGAGGTGCAAGGGGCTGCCCAGCATCAGTCGATCGAAAAAGCGGTTGGCGCGCGGCCGGTGAGAGTGGTCGGGCCGGCCTTTTTCCCGGCGGACTGACCAAGGCGGGCGATGGTCCGAGACGGCGAACGGCTGGCCGGATAGCCGCCTCAAGGCCTGGAGCCGTGCGCATCGATCGACGTCTGCCGGTTATTCGCAGACCATGCGGGCCCGTTTGCCGGGCTCGCTGACGTTCCTGCAAGTTAGCGGCTTCGTCGGCTCCGGCGACAGCACGGGCGGGTTGACGGCAACCCTTCTCCGTGGCGCTGCAACCGAAGCTGCGCTCCTGCGCACCGCCGGCCTTTTCGGCGTTTGCGGCGCCACTGGAAAGACGTCGGTCTCCAGTTGCGACTGTTCGGCTTGCGCCTGCGGCGAAGGCCGGTCCCAGAAACGGCGAACATCGAGCGGCTTGGGAATGATGACGGTGCCGTCATAGCTGCGCGCGCAGCCGCTTCCCAGAGGCAGCGCCAGGCACAGGAAGACAGGCAGAATCCGTCGAAACATCGGCAATACCCCTGCAAGCTTATAACGCTGCTTCGGCCTAACCGACAACCGGCGGAATAGGGCGAAGGGAGTAGATACGGTGAGGTAGAGGTCGTCGCACTTCCGGTCGAAGGCCTTGCTCGAAGATCGAGCGCGGATCGAGGTCCAGCGCGCGTTAAACCTTGCGATTCGTCAACGCTTCCAGCTTAAGGCCATGGTGCGATCGCACCATACCAAAGCCGCGCTCAGTGGCGACAATGGGATATTCGAAGTTCCGCTCCTCCAGTTACGGGCGGGAGCAGCGACCGCCGGCAAGAAACAGGGTCAGATTTACCCCAACGGACCTGTTTCGGCGATGGCGCGGCCATGACACGTTCTGGCTGCATGCAACGCGCTCCCGTCCGGCTTTTTTCTTTTAAAGCCGGTGGCTGCGATCGCCGACGAGACGATGCCGGCCGGAATTCACGCAAGCTGCTGATTCCAGCGGCAAACCGCGGCCCACTCCGACAAAGGCCGCGTTCGCTCCTTCTTAATCCGGCTGGACGACGTTACCGGAGCGACATGAAACTGTCATGCGACTGTAATAATCGGGGGCTATTGGCCTCAGCGGGCGCCGGAGGAATGGCGCCGAGAGACCATATTCCGAACAGGAGCAGGCCACATGAGACATTTCATCCGCTCGGCGGCCGTTGCGATTGCAATGGCTGCGGCGACGACCACCCTCACCCTGTCCGCCGCGCTCGCCGCGGACATCTCCGGCGCCGGCGCCACCTTCCCCTACCCGATCTATGCGAAGTGGGCCGACACCTACAAGAAAGACACCGGCGTTGGCCTTAACTACCAGTCGATCGGTTCCGGCGGCGGCATCAAGCAGATCAAGGCCAAGACCGTTACCTTCGGCGCTTCGGATGCGCCGCTCAAAGGCGAAGAGCTTGAAGCGTCCGGACTGGCTCAGTTCCCGATGGTGATGGGCGGCATCGTTCCCGTCGTCAATCTCGAAGGCATCAAGCCGGGCGAGTTGGTTCTCGACGGCCCGACGCTGGCCGACATCTTCCTCGGCAAGATCACGAGCTGGGATGACGAGGCGATCAAGAAGCTCAATCCCGACGTCAAGCTGCCTTCGCAGGCGATCGCGGTCGTTCATCGTTCCGACGGTTCGGGCACGACGTTCAACTTCACATACTATCTCGGCGACGTCAGCGCGGACTGGAAGGAAAAGGTCGGCGTCGACAAGGCAGTGGAATGGCCCGTCGGCATCGGCGCCAAGGGCAATGAGGGCGTTGCCAACAACGTCGCCCAGACCGGCGGCGCGATCGGCTATGTCGAATACGCCTACGCCAAGCAGAACAAGCTCACCCACACCGACATGATCAACAAGGACGGCAAGAAGGTCGAACCGACCGCGGCGGCGTTCTCGGCAGCAGCGGCCAATGCCGACTGGAGCTCGCAGCCGGGCTATGGCGTCATCCTCGCCAACGAGCCGGGCGCCGAGTCCTGGCCGATGACGGCTGCCACGTGGATCCTCCTGTACAAAAAGCCGGACGACGCCGCGACGACCGGCGAAGCGCTCAAATTCTTCGCCTGGGCATACGACAAGGGCGACGAGATGGCCGGCGAGTTGGACTACGTTCCGATGCCCGACAAGGTGGTCGAGAGCGTCAAGGCCATGTGGGCCAAGGAAGTCGTCGGCGACGACGGCAAGCCGCTCTACTCGGCCATGTAATCTCCTCCAGGGAGGGCGTCGATGGCGTCCTCCCTGTTGCCTTCAATCGCGAGGACCCAATGACCATCGCTTCCGATGCCATGCCATCATCCGCAGCAGCCCGGGCCAGGGAAGCTACGGTGCGGCGCTTCGCGCTCACAGATGCCATATTCCGCGGTCTCACCCGCGCTTCCGCAATTCTGGTACTGGTCATCCTCGGCGGTGTCGCGATCTCGCTGTTTGCCGGCTCATGGCAGGCGCTGTCGTCCTTCGGTTTTTCTTTCCTGACGACTGAGAGCTGGAATCCGGTCACGGAAAAATTTGGCGCACTGGCGCCGATCTACGGCACCCTGGTCACGGCGGCCATCGCCATCCTGATCGCGGTCCCGATCGGCATCGGCATTGCAATCTTTCTCACCGAGCTCTGCCCGCGCCCGCTCAGGCGCCCGATCGGCATAGCGGTCGAGCTGTTGGCCGGCATTCCCTCGATCATCTACGGCATCTGGGGCCTGTTCGTGTTCGCGCCGTTCCTGCAGACGACGATACAGCCCTTCATCATCAACATCTTTCACGGCGTACCGGGACTATCCAGCCTTTTCGCCGGCCCTCCTTACGGCATCGGACTTCTGACCTCGGCGCTGATCCTCGCCATCATGGTGTTGCCATTCATCACCTCGATCACCAAAGACGTCTTCGATACGGTGCCGGCGGTGCTGAAGGAATCGGCTTACGGCATCGGATGTACGACCTGGGAAGTGACCCGGCGCGTGGTCATTCCCTATACCCGCATCGGCATCATGGGCGGCGTCATGCTTGGCCTCGGCCGCGCGCTCGGTGAGACCATGGCGGTGACCTTCGTCATCGGCAACGCCCACCGCATCAGTGCCTCCCTGTTCGCGCCGGGCACGACCATCTCGGCCACCATCGCCAATGAATTCACCGAAGCCGACGGCGATCTCTACACCTCCTCGCTGGTTTCGCTCGGCCTGATCCTGTTCGTCATCACCTTCCTGATCCTTGCCGCCGCCCGCTATATGCTGATGCGGATCGACGCCCGTACGGGAGCCTGACCGATGTCGACATCCTCATCGCTCCACAGCCGCCGCAAAGCCAGGAATTCGGTGATGATGGCGCTTTGCGTCGTCGCTGCCGGTATCGGGCTTGCCTGGCTGGCGCTCATCCTCGGCGCACTGGTCTATAAGGGCACAGCCGGGCTTTCGTTCGCGGTCTTCACCGAGATGACGCCACCACCCGGCGAGGCGGGCGGCCTGCTCAACGCCATCGCCGGCAGCCTGCTGATGACGATCATCGCGGTTGTCGTCGGCACGCCGATCGGCGTGCTGGCGGGAACCTACATGGCCGAGTATGGACGTTTCTCGCGCATCACCACCGTCGTCCGCTTCATCAACGACATCCTGTTGTCGGCGCCGTCGATCATCATCGGCTTGTTCGTCTATGAATTGATGGTGCGGCCAATGGGGCATTTCTCGGCCATTGCCGGTGCCGTGGCGCTTGCCATCCTGGTCATTCCGGTGGTCGTGCGCACCACCGAAGACATGCTCAACCTGGTACCGAACGCGTTGCGCGAAGCCGGCGCCGCGATCGGCGCGCCGCGCTGGGTGGTGATCCGTTCGGTCGCCTATCGCGCCGCATTGTCCGGCATCGTTACCGGCATATTGCTGGCGATAGCACGCATTTCCGGCGAGACGGCGCCGCTGCTCTTCACTGCGCTCAACAACCAGTTCTGGTCGAGCAATATCAACGCGCCGATGGCCAGCCTGCCGGTGACCATCTTCCAGTTCGCTCTCAGCCCTTACGAGGAATGGCAGCAGCTGGCGTGGACCGGCGCACTCATAATCACCCTGACGGTTCTGGGCTTGAGCATCCTCGCCCGCAGCCTTACCGGACGCAGAGAGGACAGATGACGCAGATGTTGTCCCCAGACATGACGATGACCGAAACGGTCGCCGAGAAGACGAAGATCGAGGTCAAGAACCTCAACTTCTACTACGGCCAGAGCAAGGCGCTGAAGGACATTAGCCTGTCGCTGCCCGAGCGCAGTGTCACGGCCTTCATCGGCCCATCGGGCTGCGGGAAATCGACGCTGCTGCGTGTGTTCAACCGCATCTATGAGCTCTACCCGAAACAGACGGCCGAGGGCCAGGTGCTGCTCGACGGCAAGAACATTCTCGACCGGTCGCAAGATCTCAATCTGCTGCGCACCAAGATCGGCATGGTGTTCCAGAAGCCGACGCCGTTCCCGATGTCGATCTACGAGAACATCGCCTTCGGCGTCAGGCTCTACGAGAACCTCGGCAAGTCCGAGATGGACGGCCGCGTCGAACAGGCGTTGAAGCGCGCCGCGCTGTGGAGCGAGGTCAAGGACAAGCTCAACGCCAGCGGCTTGAGCCTGTCCGGCGGCCAGCAGCAGCGGCTCTGCATCGCCCGCACCGTGGCGGTGAAGCCGGAAGTCATTCTGCTCGACGAACCGGCGTCCGCACTCGACCCGTTGTCGACCGCAAAAATCGAGGAGCTGATCGACGAATTGCAAGCCGACTACACGATCGTCATCGTCACCCACAACATGCAGCAGGCGGCGCGCGTGTCGCGCCAGACCGCCTTCATGTATCTGGGTGAACTGGTCGAGTTCGACCGGACCGAGAAGATCTTCACGTCGCCCCGAGAGAAGCGCACGCAGGATTACATCACCGGCCGCTTCGGCTGAGCCGTTCCGATCATGCATATGAGGACAGGACCATGGGCGAACACACAGTCGCTTCTTTCGACGAGGATCTCGAGCAGATCAGCAAGCTGATCCGCGACATGGCCGACCTCGCCGGTTCGATGGTCGGCGGGGCGACCAAGGCCCTGTTGAATTCCGACAACGTGTTGGCGCAACGCGTCGTTTCCGACGACGCCATCATGGATGCGCGTCAACGCGAACTGGACGACCGCGCCATCACCCTGATCGCCAAACGCCAGCCGATGGCCCACGATCTCCGCCATGTGGTCGGAGCGATCCGCATGGCCGGCGACCTCGAACGCATCGGCGACCTTGCCAAGAATATCGCCAAGCGTGTGAGTGCGGTCGGCCTCAGCGTCACGCCGCGCGACTTGTCGCATTCCATCGACGCGATGGCGCAGCTGGTGCTCATCCAGGTGCAGGGCGTTATCGAGGAATATGCTGCAGGCGATGCGGCCGCGTTGGCCAAGCTGCGTGCCGCCGACGAGCGCATTGACGTCAAATACACGTCCGTGTTCCGCGAGCTGTTGACCTACATGATGGAAGATCCGCGCAACATCACTGCTTGCACGCATCTGCTGTTCTGCGCCAAGAATCTGGAGCGGATCGGCGACCATGTCACCAACATCGCCGAAAATGCGTACTATGTGCTGACCGGCGAGCAATTGCCGGTCAATCGTCCGAAGCAGGACGAAACGACAATGTCCGCGCCGGTGACATGATGGGGGTGCCCAGCCGATGATCGCACCACGCATAATGGTGGTGGAGGACGAGGAGCCGTTGGGTGTGCTGCTCCGCTACAATCTCGAATCCGAAGGCTACCAGGTCGAGGTAGTGACACGCGGCGACGAAGCCGAGATCCGTTTACAGGAGAATGTGCCCGACCTTCTGGTGCTCGACTGGATGATACCAGCGGTTTCCGGCATCGAGCTCTGTCGTCGGTTGCGGGTGCGCCCCGAAACCGAGCGGTTGCCGATCATCATGCTGACCGCGCGCGGCGAGGAGAGCGACCGGGTGCGCGGTCTTTCGACCGGCGCCGACGACTATCTGGTCAAACCGTTTTCGACGCCGGAATTCATGGCCAGGGTCAAGGCGCTGCTGCGCCGCGCCAAGCCGGAAGTGCTGTCCAGCGTGCTGAAGGTCGGCGACATCGTGCTCGATCGCGAATCGCACAGGGTCTATCGCAAGAAGAGCGAGATCAGGCTCGGGCCGACCGAATTCCGGCTGCTCGAATTCATGATGCGGCATCCGGGCCGCGTCTTCTCGCGCAGCCAGTTGCTCGATAATGTCTGGGGCGAGACGATCTATATCGATGAACGCACCGTCGACGTGCATGTCGGGCGGCTGCGCAAAGCGGTCAACAACGGCCGCATGCCGGATGTCATCCGCACCATCCGCGGTGCCGGCTATGCGATCAGGGAAGATTGACCCGCCTGGTCAGGCGACGTTCTTTCGGACGCCGGGCCTCATTTGCGCGCCCGGCGCGAAAATCTCCTGGTCGACAAAGCTTAACGCCCGCATCGCGCAGCCTTCGCGGATCAGCGGCAATTCGTTTGGTTCGGTGTCGAAGGAGATCGAGCCGGAGTGCTGGCCACCGGCCGTCTGGGCGATTGCCTGGCGCAAGGCCGGCTCGATCAGATCGAAGGCGGCGGCACTGGCGCCCACCATCGCGACCGGTGCCGGATCGATCAGCGCAAACAGCGAGCCGAGACCGAAACCCAGCGCCTCGCCGGCCTTACGGTAGGCCTCGCGTTCCGGCCCATCCTTCTCGCGCGCCCGGGCCGCCAGTGCGCGCATGTCGGCGTCGCTGACGTCGGCGACCGGTTCGCTGTCTTCGCTCATCTGCCTGGCGTTGCGCCAGATGGCGTAGTTGCCGGCATAGGCCTCGATGCAGCCGCGCCGCCCGCAACGGCAGAGCGCGCCGCCCGGACGATGGATCATGTGGCCAAATTCGCCGCCCGAGGAATGCGTGCCGGTGAACAGTTCGCCCTTCAGCACCAGCCCCATGCCGATGCCATGCGAAAGCAGGATGGCGATGAAGTCGTCGCGATAGCGATCCGGATTGCGCCAGCGCAAAGCCACCGCCATCATGTTGCAGTCGTTCTCCACCGTTGCCGGGATGCCGAATTCGTCCTCCAGCATGTCGGCAAAGGCGATGTCGGTCTGCGGGGTGATCGGCGACCACAGCATGGCGCGTGCAGGGGAGTCGGTAATGCCCTGGATAGCCAGCGCGATGCGGGCGACACTGCGGACGTCAAGGTCTGGATCCTCAAGCCGGCGCCGGACGATGGCCATGCATTCACGGATCAACTCGTCGCGCGGCATGGTCAGCGTATCCAGCCGGCGCTGTTCCTCGGCGACCACCTGTCCAGCATAGTCGATGATGGCGGCCGACAGGAAATTCAGCGACAACACCACGGTCAGCACCGCCGCAGCTTCCGGGTTGAGGGCGAGGCCGACCTGCGGACGACCGCGTTTCAACGAAACAGGCTCACTTGCCTTGCTCTCGGCGAGGATGCCTTCCCGTATCAGGTCGGAGGAGATCGCCGATATGGTCGAATGACTGAGGCCGGTGGTTGCTGCGATCTCCGTACGCGATGGCTGGCCGGCCCGGCGCACCGCCGAGATCACCATCGCCCGGTTGCGCCGGCGCAAATCGTCATGGCGGATTCCGACCGACATCGTTTGCTTTCCTCCCGGTTGCCGCGGCCGCTCATGAACCGGAAGCCGTCGGTAATGTCCGACAAATAGTGTCGGATGCAGGCAAATAGTGTCAGATGCCGGTGGCGCTGTCATCGTTTATTCCGACGCTCGAAAAAACTCGCAGAGTCATCAAAATCCATCAGAATCGATGTTGACAGCAGCCGGAGATCGGGCCAGTATTTTTTCGAGGCTCGAAAAAATTAGAGCTTCTAAGCTGGTCTTTGAGCCAATTGGTCACGCCGTACGCGGCGCAGGGAGGATATGATGAAGAAATTCACGACCGCCATTCTGGCGGGTGTCGCCATGACGCTGGCGCTGGCGTCGGTGGCGCAGGCTAAAGACAAGGTCATCGGCGTCTCCTGGTCGAACTTCCAGGAAGAGCGCTGGAAGACCGACGAGGCCGCAATGAAGGCGGCCATCGAGGCCGCAGGCGACAAGTATATTTCCGCCGACGCGCAGTCCAACCCCGGCAAGCAGCTCACCGACGTCGAGAGCCTGATCTCGCAGGGCGCCAACGCACTGATCATCCTGGCCCAGGACGCTTCAGCCATCGGGCCAGCCGTGCAAAAGGCGCTGGACGAAGGTATTCCGGTTGTCGGCTACGACCGGCTGATCGAGAACAAGGACGTCTTTTACCTGACCTTTGACAACAAGGAAGTCGGCCGCATGCAGGCCCGCGAAGTCTTCAAGGTGAAGCCGGAAGGCAACTACGTCTTCATCAAGGGCTCGGGTGCCGATCCGAATGCCGATTTCCTGTTTGCCGGTTCGATGGAAGTGTTGAAGGACGCAATAGACAGCGGCAAGATCAAGAATGTCGGCGAGGCCTATACCGACGGCTGGCTCCCGGCCAACGCCCAGAAGAACATGGAACAGTTCCTGACCGCGAACGACAACAAGGTCGATGCAGTGGTCGCGGCCAATGACGGCACTGCCGGCGGCGTCGTCGCCGCACTGACGGCACAAGGGCTGGCCGGATCTGTTCCGGTCTCGGGCCAGGACGGCGACCACGCCGCGCTGAACCGCATCGCGCTCGGCACACAGACCGTGTCGGTGTGGAAGGACGCGCGCGAGCTCGGCAAGAACGCCGCCGAGATCGCCTCGCAACTGGCCGACGGCAAGCAGATGACCGACATTGCCGGCGTGAAGGATTTCACCACGCCCGGCGGCAATACCGTCAAGTCGCTGTTCCTGACCCCGGTCGCCATCACCAAGGATAACCTCAACGTCGTCATCGACGCCGGCTGGATCAAGAAAGAAGAGGTCTGCGCCGGCGTGGCGGCGGGCACTGTTGCAGTCTGCAACTGAGCCGACGTTTCCGAGACGTCCGAACGCCGCGGCCGCTCGCCGCGGCGTTTTTTCAAGAAGAGTTGTTTTTCCGCTTCCGGCGGATAACTTCTAGGCTGCTTCCGGCATCCGCGGCAGACGGCAACCCGGCGGGAGAAACAAGATGACCGACACAACTTCGAACACGCCGGTCGACGGCACGGCAGACCGGGCGCGTGAATCCGAGCTCGGCATCGTTGCCCGATTTCTCAAGGCAACCGAACTCGACACGCGCATGCTCGGCATGGTCGGCGCGCTGCTAGTCATCTGGGTCGGGATCCACATACTCTCGGGTGGGCTTTTCCTCACGCCGCGCAATCTCTGGAACTTGTCGGTGCAGACCTCCTCGGTCGCGATCATGGCGACGGGCATGGTGCTGGTCATCGTGATGCGCAACATCGATCTTTCGGTCGGCTCCGTCGAAGGCGTGATCGGCATGGTGATGGGCGTGGCGCAGGCCGAATTCCTCATCCGCGTCATGGGATTCCAGCTTGGAAATCCCTGGATATGGATCATCGCGCTGGCTGCCGGCGTGGCGCTCGGCCTCCTGATCGGCGCGTTCCAGGGCTTTATCATCGCCTATCTCGAGGTTCCAGCCTTCATCGTGACGCTGGGCGGCCTGCTGGTCTGGCGCGGCATGGCATGGTTGATGACGAGCGGGCGCACCGTCGCGCCGCTCGACGCCACCTTCCAGCTCATGGGCGGCGGGCCGCGTGGCTCGATCGGCGCAACCGCAAGCTGGATCGTCGGCATTCTCGCCTGTGTGGGCGTCGCCTTCATGCTGCTCAACGGCCGGTCGCAGCGCAAGCGGTTCAAATTTCCGCTGCGCCCCGTCTGGGCGGAGACCCTGCTCGGTGTTGTCGCCTGTGCCGCCATCCTTGGCGCTGTCTGGATCGCCAATTCCTATCCCTGGCCGATCGGCATCGTTCGCCAGTACGCCCAGCGGAACGGCATCACCCTCCCCGAAGGCGGGCTGTTCATCGCCCATGGCATCGCCATACCGGTGCTGATCGCTGTCGCGGTCGGCATCGTCATGACCTTCATCACCAAACGCACCCGTTTCGGCCGCTATGTCTTTGCCATTGGCGGCAACCCGGAAGCGGCGGAACTTGCCGGCATCAACACGCGCTGGGTGACCATGAAGGTGTTCATGATCATGGGCGTGCTGGCCGCGATAAGTGCGGCAATCGCATCGGCCCGCCTCAATGCGTCGACCAATGCGCTGGGGACCCTGGACGAACTCCTGGTCATCGCGGCGGCGGTGATCGGCGGCACGTCGCTCGCCGGCGGCTCCGGCACAGTGCTTGGCGCCATGCTCGGCGCGCTTTTGATGCAGTCGCTGCAATCCGGCATGGTCCTGCTCGGCATCGATTCGCCGCTTCAGAGCATCGTTGTCGGCGCCGTGCTGGTGGTCGCGGTGTGGCTCGATACAGTCTATCGCAAACGGGTCTAGTGAGGAGAACGAGCATGGCAGACAGGACCGCCCCCACGGGCACGCCGCTGATCGACATGCGCAACATCTCGATCGCCTTCGGCGGCATTCGCGCCGTCGACGATGCCTCTGTCGACCTTTTCCCGGGCGAGGTGATGGCTTTGCTCGGACACAACGGTGCCGGCAAATCGACGTTGATAAAAATCCTGTCCGGCGCCTACAAGCGCGATGCGGGCCAGATTTTCGTCAACGGCGAGGAGGCTTCGATCTCCAATCCCCGCGACGCCAAGAAGTACGGTATCGAGACGATCTACCAGACGCTGGCGCTGGCCGACAATGTCGATGCGGCCGCCAACCTGTTTCTCGGCCGCGAGCTGATGACTGGCTGGGGTACGCTCGACGACGTCGCCATGGAGGCCGAGGCGCGCAAGGTGATGGGCAGGCTCAATCCGCGTTTCCAACGCTTCAAGGAGCCGGTGGTAAAGCTTTCAGGCGGCCAGCGGCAGTCGGTTGCGATCGCCCGCGCCATCCTGTTCAACGCCCGCATCCTGATCATGGACGAGCCGACGGCGGCACTCGGGCCGCAAGAGACGGCGCAGGTCGGCGAACTGGTCAGGCAGCTCAAGTCCGACGGCATCGGCATCTTCCTGATCAGCCATGATATTCACGACGTGTTCGAGCTTGCCGACCGTGTCTGCGTCATGAAGAACGGTCGGGTTGTCGGCACGGCACGCACAACCGACGTCACCCAGGACGAAGTGCTCGGCATGATTATCCTCGGCAAGTGCCCACCCGGCGCCATTCCGGGGCCGGGCGCCCTGAAGATCGCCGCATGAAACGAGAATTAGCCGGCTAATCACAAGTCGCCAAAATATGCCAGCCGTCACCATGCTTTGGCCTCGCCATTGTGTTGGCGTCGGGACTTGCCCATAAAGATGCCGAACCGTCCACGGGACGTATCCGCAATTGAAGAAGCTTTTTCCGACCGTTGCTTTCATCGCCGTCGCGCTGATCAGCCTGACGATGGCGGGTTTTGCCTATTTTGCCACCCAGGAGGCGGCCCGCATAAAATTCGAGGCGACGGCCGACGACGCGCTTAACCGGATTGAAAGCCGCATCGACCTGGACCTGTCGCTGCTGCGCTCAACCGGGGCGCTGTTCGACGCGCGCAATGGCGGTATCTCGCAGGGCGAGTTCAAGGCTTTCTTCAAAGCGCTCGACATCGACAATAATTTCGCCGGCCTGCGCGGCATCGGCTTCCTCCGTCTGGCGAAGACGGGAAACGAGGCGGCGGTCGAGCGCGATGTCCTGCACGATCACGGCGCAAGCCATCCGATCTATCCCGACACGAACTTGCCGTGGCGTACGCCCATCGTGCTGTTCGAACCGCTGGATCCCTCCAACAAATCCAGCATCGGCTACGACATGTTCACCGGGCCGGCGCAGCGCGAGGCGATCGAAAAGGCGATGGCCGACGACCAGCAGCACGCCAGCGGGCTCGTGCAGCTCGGCAAGGATACGGGTGCCGCGCAGACCTTCACCGGGTTCCTCGTCTTCGTCCGGCTCAATGTCGAAACCGCGCCGGACGCCGTGAACGCGTCGAGATCCTCGACTGCCGGCTTTCTTTATGCGGCCTTCCGCGCCCGTGACCTGTTCCAGGCTGCGCTCAGCCGGGCACCATTGCTGCCGGTCAACACCGAGATCTATGACGGCACGGTGGACGGCGACAACCTGCTGTTCCAGTCGGAAACGCCGCCTGTTTCGAGCCTCGGCGACAGGCTGCTGGTCACCCGCAAGATCACCGTCGCCGGCCGGCCGTGGGTCGTCCTGTTCAGGCCGACAAGTGCCTTCTCGCAACCTTCCTCGCGCGCCATCCCGGTGATGCTCGGATTGTTCGGACTGCTGCTTGCGGGCGCCATCGCGCTGGTGGCCCGCTATCAGGAGCGAGCTTATGAGGCGGTCTCGCTGCTTCATGAAACGACCGAAAAGAGCCTGCTGGAAAAAGACCTGATGCTGCAAGAGATGAAGCATCGCATCAAGAACTCGATCACGCGGGTGCTGGCAATCGCGCGCCAGACAGCATCGCACACCACCGACGTCCAGGAATTCTCGGCTTCTTTCTCGGCCCGGCTGCAGGCGATGGCGGCTTCCCAGGATATGTTGACGCGCTCACGCTGGCAGAAAGCCGATCTCGGCGACCTGCTGCGCATCGAGCTTGGCCAGGTGTTCGGCAGCGAGCTTCCTGAAGGGCTGCTGTCAGGACCGGAGGTTCTTCTTGACGAAAAGACGACGCAGGCACTCGGCCTCGTCTTTCATGAACTGGCGACGAATGCGCTGAAGCACGGCGAGGCCGGCAATTCAGTCGGTGCGCTGAAGGTCGACTGGTCGCTCGAAGGCCGCGGCGGCGCCCGGACATTGGCTCTCAACTGGCGCGAGGCCGGTCAGAAGAAGCTCGAGACACCGGCAAAGAGCGGTTTTGGCACCAGACTGATCGATCTCAACGTCACACGCGAATTGCGTGGCACAATCAGGCGCGATTTTCGCGAAGATGGCTTGAACGTGGAAATCAAGGTTCCGCTGCCGGCCTGAAACGCCGTCTCGTGGGCCGCGTCGCAGCAGCGCTTTAAAAGGCAAACGCGGAGACAGGTGGCCCGTCTCCGCGTTCGTTGTTGGCCTGGAGTTCGAAACTAGTTGCAGCGAGCTGTGTAGATCCGGCCGTGACGATCTCTGTACTGGCAGTAGCCATTTTGCAGACGGCGAACGAGCAGACCGCCAATCGCACCAGCGCCAGCGCCGATCAAAGCGCCCTTGCCGCCGCCAACAGCGCCACCAATGAGTGCGCCGCCCACAGTGCCGATACCCACGTTCTCTTCCGTGGTGGTGCAGCCGCTGACCGCAACCACGGCAACCATGGCAATAATCATCTTCCGCATGGAGTCATCCTCACTTTTGTCCTCACTTTAATAAGCTCCAGCCGCCATTTAGCATGAAAGTACGGCCTTCGCCCGCACGATTTCATTGTTGATTAAGATAGTCTTTTTCGGGGCGTGCGCCGTTCGATGCTACCACGAACTCGGAAATCTCCAAGGACGCATCGTTTCAAGCCGATCAAGCAGAGGCGAGCTCGATCAGATCAGCTGGGACGCGGCGGTCAGGACGATCGCGGCCATAAGCGCGACGGCGGCAAAGCGGAGGGGCGAAGCACGAGGCGCGGGCGCTGCGGACGCGTCGGGATCCTGAAAACCGCCCATCGAGACGCGAGCGGCTTGTTCCAGTCTGTTCAACTCGGCAGCCGTCAAGGCCCATTCCTTTCATATTGTGCCAAACTCAATCGATCTCCGGCGGATCGGCACGTTCGGACAGGATCGGACTTTATGGTGAACAGTCGGTTAAGGTTGGCGATGCGCAGCAGCCTTCTCGCGCCGACCGCCGTTCGTTCAATCGGTCTCGAAATTGCCGTGAGGAACGACAAGGCGGTATTCGAGGCGGTTCCCGGTGATTTCGAGTGTCGCCGTTCCATTCAATGAAGTGGGCACGACGCGTTCGAGCGCGACGCTGCCAAAACGTTTCTCGCTGCGCTGATTGTCGTTGGCTCCGATCACTTCGGCCCATGTCAGCGACAGCGCAGGCTCGCCAGCGGAAGCTGCCGTCAGATCGGCTGTCACCTCGACGAACCCGTCGCTGCGCGACAGTGCGCCATAGCTGACCGAATTGACGGCGAGCTCATGCATGGCCAAGCCGATGTGCAAGGCGGCATTGGGGTTGAGATATGGATTTGCGCCGCGGAAACGCAGGCTGTGCAAAGGGTCCGCGCCGTACCTGCCGACCTGACCGGAAACCAGCTCGCGCAGCGCCGCTCCCCGCCAATTGGATGACGTAACCAGGTCCTGCGAGGAGGCCAGCGACTGCAATCGGCCCCGGAAACGCGTCAGGAAATCGTCAATGCTGCCGGAATAGCGGCCCGTCTGGGTGGCGATGCTCTGGATGATGGCCAAAAGGTTCTTGGAGCGATGACTGACTTCGCGCAGCAGCGCCTTCAACGTCTGCTCCCGGCGTTTCTGCTCGGTTGTCTCGACCATGGTGGTCACGACGCCCTGCACCGCGCCGGTCTCGCTGCGGTCGGCGTCTATCCACACCTGAAACCAGCGGGCGCCGTCATCGGCCGGCACGCTGAGTTCGAGATGTTGAGGATTGCCGGAGACGATGACGTCGTGCTTGGCGGCGCCGATACGCTCGGCCTGCGCCGGCGGCAAGATGCCGTTGTTGTCAGAGGCATCGGAAGTCCATGGGGCGCGCATGTTGCGCGCCCACACCGTCTTCATCTCGCGATCCTGGTACAGGACGGAAATTCCGGCATTGTGCAGTGCATGGAGAAGGGCTCGGCCAAGCTGCATCCCGCTTTCGGCGGGATGCAAAGCGATGATCTCATCACTCTGGCCGCGGTCTTTCATTTTTCCGACTCTGGAACGCATCGGTCAATTTGCTCAACCCATGTCGGGCTGAACGGCTCGCGGAAAAATGGGTTCCAAAAGGAGGAGCTTCGTATCAAGCCTTAAAAAGCGGTCCGCCGAGCGGCATCCCGTTGGAGGACACTGCCCGGCGGTGGCTGGAAACCGTTTGAGGGGTGCGGCTTCCAGTGTTCGCTCGAATGGCCACTTGGCATTCACGCTCGTCTGATCAGGCCGGCAATAAGCGATATGATCAGGAAGGCGAGAAAGATGAAGAACAATATCTGTGCTATGCCGGCCGAGGTACCAGCGATGCCGCCGAAACCAAGCGCACCGGCGATAATCGCCACGACGAGAAATACGAGCGCCCAGTAAAGCATGATCGATCTCCTTCCAATGCTGCGGTGAAAACGTGATTCGCCTCCGTTTGTTCCACCATTTTCCGAAAAAGACGATGCCGAAAATCTTCAGGGCCCGAATTGCCGCGGTGTGTGAAAAAGGTCCAGTTGATTGCTCCAGTTGGTTGCCAGTGAGTTGAGCCGGCATCACGCCCATCTGATCCGAGGGAGCGGCTATCCCGGCGGCCGCAGCTCGGCCGCCGGCTGTTTCATGCCGCGGCTTTCGCGTGCCGGTCAAAGAACAGGGCCTGACTGATAAGCGCCTTGACCATGTCCGGATTGAACGGCTTGGTGACGAGGAAAGCCGGTTCCGGCCGCTCGCCGGTGAGCAGGCGCTCGGGAAAGGCGGTGATGAAGATCACCGGCACCGAGGTCGACGACAGGATCTCATTGACGGCCGCGATGCCCGAACTGCCGTCGGCGAGCTGAATATCGGCAAGCACCATCTTTGGCCTCGCCTTGCCGAACATCGCCACCGCCTCGGCATGGGTGCGCGCCGTTCCGACGACGCGGTGGCCGAGGCTTTCGACCATTTCTTCGATATCCATGGCGATCAGCGGCTCATCCTCGATGATCAGCACGTCGGTTGCCACCTGACGGGAGATCTCGTTGCTCGCCTGCGCGAGGAGTTCGGAGAATTCCTGTTCGTCGACGTCGAGAATCTCCGCCGCCTCGTCTTCGCTGAAGCCTTCGACCGCGACCAGCAGAAAGGCTTGGCGGGGACGAGGCGCAATTGCATTCAGATTGGCCGCGGCGCGCTGTTCCCATGCCGACTGGGCATGCTCCTGCGGAACGCGAATGGCCACTGAGGTGAAGAGCTTGGCAAAGACCTTGTAGAGAGCGATGCGGTCGGTCGACGCGTTCGGAAAGATGTCGACATCGGCAATGATGGCCTCGAGCATTGCGGCGACCAGCGCGTCGCCGCTCTCCTGCGATCCGGATACCGCGCGCGAGAAGCGGCGCAGGAACGGCAGGTGCGGAGCGATGGTTGCTGATAGGCTCATATCGGACGTCTCCCTCATATGACGTGATTGCATGTTACAGCTAAAAACGGTTTCGCAAGCCCAAACTTAGAAACGCGGGTTGTGCGAAAAAGTTCCGGTCATGCGGAACTAAGTATGCGGGCTGGCGTTTAGGGCGGGGTTGGGCAACCAGACGAGGCTGCCGCTTGCCTTGCGTTATGTGTTGAAGGGCGGCTTAAGGCTGGGACAAAAGGGCGAAATGAAGAACATGACGAAAGCTACCACGGGTGGCGTTGGCAACGGGCGCCGGGCTGCTTCCCGCGACCCGCTTGGGCCGAACTCAGAAATCGGCCGCAAACTCAAACAATACTACGACGAGCTGGTCTCCGACAATGTGCCGGATCGCTTCGCCCAACTGCTCAGTCAGTTGGAAAAGGCCGAACCTGTACAAAAGAAGGACTGAGGCATGGCGGCCGTCTCCCAGGGCTTCAAGACCGACTTGCTCGGCTCGATCCCGAGCCTGCGGGCTTTTGCCGTGTCGCTGACGCAAAACGCCGACAAGGCGGACGACCTGGTGCAGGAAACATTGGTCAAGGCATGGGACAAGCATGAAAGCTTCCAGCCCGGCACCAATCTGAAGGCATGGCTGTTCACGATCTTGCGCAACGAATTCTATTCGCAGATGCGCAAGCGTGGCCGCGAGGTGCAGGACAGCGATGGCGTCATGACGGCCAGGCTTGCCGTTCATCCGGCCCAGCACGGCCAGCTCGACCTCGAGGACTTTCGCGGCGCGCTCGAGTTGCTGCCCGAAGACCAGCGCGAAGCCATTATCCTCATCGGGGCGTCGGGCTTCTCCTACGAGGAAGCGGCTGAGATCTGCGGCTGCGCCGTCGGAACGATCAAGAGCCGCGTCAGCCGCGCTCGCACACGGCTGCAGGAAATCCTGAAGATCTCCGGTGAAGACGAGTATGGCCCGGACGCAATTTCGGCTCAGGTAACGGGATCGACGGCTGCGTGAAGCGCGGGCGTGTTCGAACCGCTCCGCGCCTCAGCGAAGCGGCGTGCGCCTGCAGGCCGTTACCACTGCCTCGACGAGATCGTCTCCCGAATAGGGCTTGGTGACCAGCCTGACGCCGGGAAAAGCTTTCTTGATCTCGTCGGTATCCGAATAGCCCGAAGCGAAGACGAACGGGATGCCCGCTTCACGCAGCCGCGAAGCAAATTGGAGCGTCGAAACGCCGCTCAGCATGAGGTCGACGATGGCCACATCGAACTGCGCGGCGACGTCTTGCTGTTCGATCTCGGTCAGATCACGGGCGATGACCACATCGAGCGCGCCGTAGTCGCGGCAAAGCTGCTCGATATCCATGGCAATCAGGAACTCATCTTCCAGGATAAGAATCCGCAAACCGTCAAGCGATGGGCGCACGCAGCAATATCTCCTCAAACGCGTCTCTATCGTGAAACGGGGAAGTCATGATGGTTATTTGGCATGCTGTCATTTAAAAAAAACGCGCTGGCGCGGATGCGTTGGCCTCGGCCCATGCAAGGCATTTGCAACCCGCGCTGCCGGAGATAGGGTTAGAAGAGGTTCGTGCCGGAACCTTGGGGTCTGTCGGGCGTTTCGACCGAGCAAAAAGCATGGAGAGTGAAGCAATGGCGACTGCCACAGGAAAGGCCGCGAACGAAGCCCGCACGAATTCCGATATTGAGGCCGACATCGCACAACTGAAGGCCGACATCGAACAACTTACCAAGCTGTTGGCCAAAACGGGCGAACATGGCTATGGAGCTGCAAGGCGAGCCGCCGCCGAAAGCGTCGAGCAGTTGCGAACCCAGGGCGAGGCGGCCTTCGACAGCCTGCGCAGCAACGCCAGGGACATCGAGGCGCAGATGATAGCCCATATGCGGGAAAAGCCGGTGACTTCACTGGCGATCGCCGCAGGCGTCGGATTCCTCTTCGCGCTTCTCGCGCGCCGCTAGTTCTGCACGCATGGGAATGCTTGCATCGCTGATCTCGGGCCTCGCCTCGGGCGAAACCATTGCAGCGGTGCAACGCGCGCGCGTCGCTGCGATTGTCTATTCGGTCGCAGCGCTCGCGGCGCTGTGCGGCCTCGGCTTTCTCGTCGGTGCGGCCTATATCTGGGCGGCGGCCCGCTATGGGCCGATGGCAGCTTCCCTGAGCTTCGGGATCGGCTTTCTGGCAATCGCCGGTCTCATCCTGCTCGTTTACCGAATATCGGCCGGCTCGCGCGCCAGGCGCCGGGCGAAGCGACGCAACGCCGATATGAAGGCTATCGGCATCACTGCGGCACTCGCCGTGCTGCCGGCGCTGCTCAAGGGCAAAGGTGGCCTGGCGAAGGGCGGGTTGGGCGCCATTCTCGGCCCGGCGATAGCACTCGCAGCCTACGCCATCTACCGCGAGAACGTGAACCGCGGCTCCGATGATCCGGATACCGGCAAACGGGATAGTTCGGAGGAATAGTTCGGGGCAAACGATTCTGGCGCCCGGTCGCAAAATGCTGGCGTCACAAATCTTCGAGCGGAATCGATATTTCGGCGACCACGCCGTCCGGCCGGAATTCGTGGGTCACCTCGCTGGAAATGACCTTGGCCAGGCTGCGGCGGATCAGGATCGAGCCGAAGCCATGGCGTTCGGGCGGCGCAACCCGCGGGCCGCCGCTTTCGCGCCAGGCCAGCAACAGACGCCGTGCACCCTTCCTGCCTTGTACCTTCCAATCGAGATCGACCTTTCCGGAGGAAACCGAGAGCGACCCGTATTGCAGTGCGTTGCTTGCCAGTTCATGCAGGATCAGTCCGAGCCCGACTGCCTGGTCGGGTGAGAGCAGGACATCGGCGCCGGAGATCGCCATCCGCGATTGTCCGGCGGCTTGGAACGGCTTTACCTCGATCTGCACCAGCTCGCGGATGCCGATGCCGCGCCACTCGCGGTCCGACAGCAGGCTGTGCGCAACGCCCAGTGCCTGCAGCCTGGCGCCGAAGGCTTCGAGGAATTCGCTTGGCTGGCGGGCATGGCGAACGGTCTGTGTCGCCAGCGCCTGTACGGTTGCCAACGTGTTCTTGACGCGGTGATTGAGCTCGCGCAGCAACAGCCTTTGACGTTCGTCGCCAAGCTTGCGTTCGGTAATGTCGTAGTTGACGCCGAAGATCAGCGTCGGCTTGCCCTCGCCGTCGCGCTCTATGACGCGGCCGCGCGTTGCGATCCATCGCGGCGGATCGAGGCCTTTGACACGGTATTCGCCAAAATAGTCGTCGCTGCCGGTCAGCGCGTCGCGAAAGCGTGTTTCGGTCTGGTGAACGTCGCGCGGGTCGATGGCGGTCAGGATGTCGCGCGCCCTCAGCCGGTTCGACTTCGGCAGGTTGAACAATTCAGACAGCAGGACATCGCAGTCGATCATGTCGCTGCGGATATCCCATGCCCAGCTGGCAAGCGAAGCCGCGTCGAGCGCGATAGCGCGCCGCTTTTCCTCTCGAACCAGTGCGGCCTTGGCTATCGCCGCGCTACGTGTTGCATCCTTCAGCGTGAACAGGCTGGCGGCGAGGCCAGCCAGCGCCGACAGCTGGTCGAGCTGGACAGAGGAGGGACATGCGTGCGGCTTCCGGTCGAGCACGCACAGCGTGCCGATCAGCGCGCCGTCGATTACGATCGGCACGCCTGCGTAAAAGCGGATATGATGCTCGCCAGTGACCAGCGGATTGGCTTTGAACCGCGGATCCGCAGCCGCGTCGGCCACCACCATCGGCACGTTGCCGGCTGCGATGGTATAGGCGCAGAACGATGTCTCGGTTGCGGTTTCGGTCTCGTCGAGGCCGATACAGGACTTGAACCACTGCCGCTCGGCATCGACCAGCGTGATCAGTGCGACAGGCGTTTGCATCGCCGAAGCGGCAAGACCGCCGATACGATCGAAATCGGGGTCGGCAGCCCTGTCCAGCGCGTCGAGGCCGTGCAGCACGGCAAGGCGGTCCGCGGCGCCCACCACACGGCGAATATCGGCCGGCAGGCCCGGCGTTTTCTGGCTATTGTCGTCCACTATGCCCCCGGTGGCCGGCTCCGCTGATTGGTCAGGCCAACCGGCCGGTTTGCCGCCTTGCAGAGCCGGAACTTTCGCGGCGGGGGGCCGTTACCAGCCAACGCCCCGCTAGTTATGCCTGCCGGCGCCAAATATGGAGCCAGACAATGCCAAAAACCATTCCTGAAAACAAAGCCCGTCAAGGGGGGCGGGGTCGGCATGTCCTTCGTATCCTGATCGCCGCGCTGTTGCTGGCTTTTATCGCCTGGGGCGTCGCCGAAATCTACGGCTGGATGATCGAGACGCCGAAGACCGAACAGGGCAACACGCCCAGCGGCTAGGTTCTCTCCATCGCCCGTGCCAGCTCGCATCACGCAACCCACATCCCACGTCAGGCAACCTTTGCCTCGGCGGCGCGCGCCGGGACGAGAACATTCAACGCGCGCGGATGGATTTCGACGGTCGTCTCGCGATCGAGCTTTACCAGTTCGCCGTCCATGACGGCCTGAATTTTCCTGTTCGTCGAATGGATTTTCAAAACGGCGCGGTTTGCCTGATGGATTTCGACATGCTCGTTGCCGCGCCATTTCCCACGGGCGACGTCAAAGAGGAACCTGATCAATTCGCCGCGCCGCCGTGCCACGGTGACATAGATGCCTAGCACGCCGCCTGCCGGATCATCGGCATAGGGCAGGTGGCCCTCGCCGAACAGATTGTTGGTGATGCCGATACCGGTGATCCGGGTTCTGATCTCGGCCTCGCCGATCGTCAGCGTTACGTTCATCGCCGGCGGGTTGTTGATCGTTGCCCAAGCGGCTCGCACCGAGGCACGCATCTTCCCCAGCCGCGAGCCGAATTCCATCTTCTGGCGCAGTTGCACCATCCTTGCGTGCATGCCGATCGAGAATTGATGCACGAAAGGCCGGCCGTTGGCGGTTGCAATGTCAATCGCCATCACCTCGCCGTCGGCAAACGATTTCAGTGCCGCATCGAGCGTCTGCGGAATACCGAGGCCGCGCGCAAAAAGGTTCATTGTACCAGCCGGCAGAATTGCCAGCGCCTTCTCCCCATTCATCAAACGGGCTGCCGCGGCCGAAATGGTGCCATCGCCGCCGCCAGCCAGCACGACATCGATGCCGCGCCTGGAAGCTACGCCGTCCAGCGTGGCGACGATATCCTTGCCGGCGACGATTTCGATATCGATCGAGTGGCCGGCAGTCTCAAGCGTGCCGCGCATCCGACTGGCGAAGGCCTGAAGATCGATGGTGCGCAGGGTGCCCCCGTCCTTGTTCAGCACCGCTGCAAACCGCATGGCCGTTCCATTTTACAGCACCTATCGGGCCGGGACGGGGCCCCAGCCGGGAGTGGAACGGGGCGGCCGGGAAAATGTTCCTTTCGACCAGCGCGGCGAATCCGAGAACCATAGACATCGCACCGGGTGCACTACGGCTTTTTTCGGAACAACAGTGTGGTCACAACGTTGTGAACATGCAGAAGACGCTGCGCCCGCAGTGACGCCAGGCGGGCAGGGCGTGCACGAAATCACCGACGAGGAGACACTAAGATGATCCGCACCCTTTTAACTACGACAGCAGTCGCAACATTGATTGCGACGGGTGCATTTGCGCAATCGGCGACGACCCCGGCGCCGGCGCAACCACCCGCCGCCGAGGATACCGCTCCGGCGATACGTGCCGAGGGCAGCCTTGCCACCAACATCATCGGCGAATCCGTCTATAATGGCACCGGCGATGATGCCCAGAATATCGGCAACATCAGCGATATCGTCTTCGACGAGCGCGGCGAGGTAAAATCCGTCGTCATCGGCGTTGGCGGTTTTCTTGGCATAGGAACCAAGAACGTCGCTTTCGACTACAAGAAGATGCAATGGGCCGAAAGAAATGGCGACCGCTGGCTGATAGCGCAAACGACGAAGGATGAGTTGACGGCTCAGCCGGATTTCGACCGGAGACCGTACGATCCGCCGCCGCCACCAGCTTCGGCCGATAATGCGGTGCCTGCCGCCCCTTCCACCAGCGCGCAAAATACAACCCCTGCGCCTGCCGCGCCGGCTGAGCCAGTCAAGCGCGCCGAAGGCAATCTCGCCACCAATATCATCGGCGAGACCGTCTATAACGGCACCGGCGACGACGCCCAAAACATCGGTGACGTGAACGACATCGTCATCAACAAGGAAGCCAAGGCGCAATCGCTGATCATCGGTGTCGGCGGCTTCCTCGGCATCGGCGAAAAGAACGTCGCCTATGATTTTGACAAGGCGCAATGGGCCGAAAGGAACGGCGATCGCTGGCTGGTTGCGCAAACGACCAAGGAAGAGCTGCAGGCGCAGCCGGACTTCAACCGCAAGGCCTATGATCCGGCCCCGGCAACCACTGCCGCGGCTACTGCGCCCGCCACCGTCACGCCTACCGTGACGGCCAGCAACACCGCGACGACCAACAACACTGACCAAGCCAGCAAGACGGCTCAAAACGCTCCGGCAGCGGCGCCTCCGGCTAACTCGGCGGCCGACCAGACCAAGACCGGGTCGATCGACAAGTCGACGCTAACCGAAATGCCGATGGGCGAAATCCGGGCCGAGGATCTGGTTGGAACAACCGTTTACGGCGCCAACGATGTCAACGTCGGCGAAATTGGCGATATCGTGCTGGGCAGCGACAAGAAGGTCGACGCAGTCATCATCGACGTCGGCGGCTTCCTTGGCGTCGGCGAGAAGGAGGTGGCGGTCGGCATGGACAACCTGAAATTCATGACCGACAAGAACGGCAAGCGCTATCTCTACACGAACTTCACCAAGGAGCAGCTTGAGGCGCAGGCCCCCTACGACAAGGCCACCTATGCGCAAAATCGCGACAAACAGCGCATGATCATGCGTTAAGCTGCACACAGGCCGACAAAGAAGCCCGCGTCGGCAACGGCGCGGGTTTTGCTTATGTCTAGGGAAAGCCGGCGACATGGCCGGCAACGCCATTGTCCGCCAATTCGGCGAGCGCCAGGGACTGGTCGAGATGCTCGGCCCGCCAGGCGAGCAATTTCTCGGCAAATTCCAACCGCGACGGCAGATAGGCTGGATCGTCAGCGACGTTGGTCAGCTCGCCGGCATCCTTCTCCAGGTCAATGAGCAAGGGCGGCAGGCCGCCGCCGAAATGCACATATTTGAACTTTTGCGCGCGGATGACGGCGAGATTGCACTGACGCGGACCGATGCCGAAATACCGTTCTGCATCACCATCCGCGATCGAGCGGAAATCGAATTCCCAATGCGCCGCATCGCGCCAATCGTCCGGCTCCGTGGCGTCCAGGAAAGGGACCAGCGAGCGGCCGTCGAGATGCGGCAGCACTTCGCCGCCAGTGAGCGCGAGCAAGGTCGGTGCCAAATCCACCGCCTCGGTGAAGCGGTCGACACTGCTGCCGGCAGCCTTGCGGCGGCGCGGATCGTGAATGATCAGCGGAATATGGAAGCTGCCGTCGAAGAAGCCGCCCTTGCCCAGCATGAAATGGTCGCCCATCATCTCGGCGTGGTCGGAGGTCAGCACGATGACGGTGTCGTCCCATGCATCGGCTGCCTTGACCGCTTGCCAGACACGGCCAAGCTGCGCGTCGACCTCCGAGATCATGCCGTAATAGAGCGCCCGGATGCGGCGAAAATTATCGTCGCCCCAGTCGCGCACCTTGCCCCCCGAGCCCGGGCGGAATTTCGACCGTTCCTGCCGGTCAAATTCAAAGGCGAGGTAGGGGTGGCTTGCTGCTTCGGCCTGCCAGCTTTCGGCGCGGTCAAAAGCTGGACCGATGACCGGATCGTACATGGTATTGTAAGGCGCCGGCGCGATGAAGGGCGGGTGGGGGCTGATGAAGGAAAGGTGCGCGAACCAGGGCGTATCGCGCTCCTGCTCGCCGAGCCAGCGGATGAATTCGCCGGCCAGGAAGGCGGACGGCGTCTCGTCGTTCGAATAGATTGGCGGAGCGTTGCTGATCGCGCCGTCGTTTTCCAGGATTTCGCCCACCGGGCGGTGAATGGCGGGGGAGCCGGCGCCGGCATCGACGCCGCGCGCCTTGAGCCATGACAGCCAGGGCTTCTGGTGCTCGGGCAGAAGCTGGCGCACGGTGAAGCCGGGCAGCACGCCTTCATAGCTCTTCAGCTGCGGGTCGCCAGGCGCCAGCGTGCGCGGGTCGCGCGCCATGTCGGTATAACCGAACAGCGTCGGATCATAGCCAAGGGCGCGCGCCCAGAGCGCTATGTTGCCGTGGCGGGCATCGAGCGGTGTGCCGTTGCGGCAAACACGATTGTTCATCTGGTAGAGGCCGGTGTAGAGGCAGGCGCGCGCCGGCGAGCAAGGTGCGGCGCCGCCATAGTGCTTCCGGAACAGAACGCCCTCGGCAGCCAGCGCGTCGGCACTCGGCGTCCTTACCACCTTGTGGCCAGCGGCTGACAGGCAGTCGCCGCGCCATTGGTCGCAGGTGATCAGGAGAATGTTGGGGCGTTTTCCCGTCAACCGCGGTATCCTCACGCTGGCTACATGCGTCATTCATGGAGCGCAATTTCGGCGAGTATGCAAGCCGGTCCGGTTCGCCGAGTGGTGAACAAACCTGCTTGATCGTTCACTTTAACAGCACAGTCCATTCTGTGTTTGCCGCCTTTGCGGCCAGGAGGCGGATCCTCATATTTGCCTGGACAGCGGCAAGGGCCGCACCAGCACAAGGGAAGGAGCAGAAACATGCTCGACCAGGTCAAGGGCCTGCATCACGTCACCTCGATGGCCGGCGATGCACGCCAGAACAACGAATTCTTCACCGGTACGCTCGGCCTGCGCCGGGTCAAGAAAACGGTCAATTTCGACGCACCCGACGTCTACCACCTCTATTACGGCGACGAGGTCGGCACGCCCGGCTCGGTGATGACCTATTTCCCGTTCCCGAACATCGGCAAAGGCCGCCATGGAGTCGGCGAAGTCGGTACCACCGCTTACTCGGTGCCCGAGGGCACGCTCGGCTATTGGGAGAAACGGTTTGCCGAGCAAGGTGTCACCGGGCTGTCCGGCGAGGAGACGTTCGGCGAGAAGCGTCTTGTCTTCGCCGGTCCCGACGGCGACGGGTTTGCGCTGGTCGAAGACAGAGCGGACAGCCGTGCACCATGGGCCAAGGGTGGCATTCCCACCGACGAGGCGATCCGCGGCTTTCACTCGGTGTCGCTCAGGCTGAAAGATGTCGGCGCCACCGAAGAGCTGCTGAAATTCATGGGTTATGAGGAGGTCGACAAGTGCGGCAACGTCAGGCGGCTGGCGGTGAAGAACGGCAACGGCGCCGACGTCGTCGATATCGAATCGCTGCCGGGGGCCGGCTTCGCCAATCTCGGCGCCGGCTCGGTCCACCATGTCGCTTTCGCCGTCGAGAACCGCGCCAAGCAGCTCGAAGTGCGCAAGGCGCTGCTCGATACAGGTTATCAGGTGACGCCAGTGATCGACCGCGATTATTTCTGGGCGATCTACTTCCGCACGCCGGGCGGCGTGCTGTTCGAAGTCGCCACCAGCGAGCCGGGCTTCGACCGCGACGAGGATACCGCCCATCTCGGCGAGGCGCTGAAACTGCCGTCGCAACACCAGCATTTGCGACCCTATCTCGAGCAGCATCTGCAGAAACTGGAAGACTGAGGGCAAGGTCATGAGCAAGGATTCGTATATTCACAAAGTGCTGCCCGGTTCGCCGGGCGGACCGTTGCTCTTCGTCTTCCATGGCACCGGCGGCGACGAGGCCCAGCTTCTGTCGCTTGGACGCGATCTCGCGCCGCAAGCGACGATCGTCGCTCCGCGCGGCGATGTTTCGGAACAAGGCGCCGCACGCTTCTTCCGCCGGACCGGCGAGGGCGTCTACGACATGGGCGACCTCACGCGAGCGACAGAGAAGATGGCCGGTTTCGTCAAGGCGCATGTCGAGGCGGCAAGGCCATCTTCGGTGCTCGGCCTCGGTTACTCCAACGGCGCCAACATCCTGGCCTCCTTGCTGTTTGCCGAACCGTCGCTGTTCGACGCAACGGTGCTGATGCATCCGCTGATTCCGTTCGAGCCGAAGGTCAAGGGCAGCCTTGGCGGCGGCCGCATCCTGGTCACCGCCGGCAGGCGGGACCCCATCTGTCCGCCTGATTTGACGGCGCGGCTCGAAGCCTATTTGCGCGCCGATGGCGCCGATGTCACAGTCGAGTGGCATGACGGCGGCCATGAGGTGCGGCCGAGTGAGATCGAGGCGGCGCGGCGACTGTTCGCCGTGGCGTCGGATGAAAGGACCGCAAGCCATGTCTGACCTATTGCCGGAGATTGAACTGGAGGACCGCGGCTCGAAGGGCCGCTACCTCCTGCGTGGGCCGGGCGGCGCCGAGGCGGAGATGACCTTCACCAAGATCGGCGAGCACCAGATCATCATCGACCATACCGAGGTGCCGGATGCATTTCGCGGCCAGGGCGCGGGGCTTCGCCTGGTCAGCCGTGCCGTCGAGGATGCACGTGCGGCGGGCAAGACGATCATCCCGCTTTGCCCGTTCGCCAATGCTCAGTTCCGCCGCCATCCGGAATGGGCGGACGTGCTGAAGCGGTAAGGCACAGCCTCAACGAATGTCGAAAGAAGGGGTGCGCGGCTTTACCGCGTGCCCCTTTTGGCTATTGGGGGCGTACAAACGCAAGGGGGCAAACATACGGGATTTGCGCAGAGCGCCAACCTTGCCTAAGTATTGCCAGCAACCGGCTCGCCGTCCGCGGCCCGACCACTTCAACCGAATGGCCCTCCATGACCGAATCCGATCTCGTTCCCGTCTTTGACGGCCACAACGACACGCTGCTCAGGCTCTACCAGTCGAAGGATGCGGACGTCGAAAAGCTGTTCGTCGAGGGGACGCCGGGTGGCCATATCGACCTGCCGCGCGCGAAGAAAGGCGGGTTTGCCGGCGGCATGTTTGCGATCTTCCCGCCGCCTGTCGAGAAATCCAAACGCGGCGCGGTGCCGCTGGCGCCGAGCGACAGCGAGCCCTTGCCACCCGAGATTCCGCGCGCCGATGCGCTCAACTCCACCATAGCGATGGCCTCGATCCTGTTCAGGCTGGAGCGGGCTTCGGCACTTACTGTCTGCCGCAGCGCCGGCGATGTGAGGAAGGCGATGGCGCAAGGCTCGATCGCGGCGGTGTTCCATATCGAAGGGGTCGAGGCGATCGACCCTGAGCTCACCCTGCTCGACGTTCTCCACGCAGCCGGCCTGCGCTCGCTCGGCATCGTCTGGAGCCGTCCCAATGCCTTCGGCCACGGCGTGCCGTTCCGCTTCCCGTCGTCGCCCGATACAGGGCCGGGGCTGACCGATGCCGGCAAGGCGCTGGTGAAAGCCTGCAACCAGCTGAAGATCATGATCGATCTTTCGCATCTCAACGAAAAAGGTTTCCGCGACGTCGTCGAGATCAGCGACGCACCGCTGGTCGCGACCCATTCCAACGTGCACGCGATCTGCGGCCATTCGCGCAACCTCACCGAATGGCAGCTCGGCGCGATCCGCGATTCGGGCGGCATGGTCGGGCTGAACTTCGCCACCGGGTTCCTGCGCGAGGACGGCAGGATGAACGCCGACACCAGCCTCGACATCATGGTGCGCCATGTCGATTCGCTGCTGCAGGCGCTGGGCGAAGACGGCGTCGGCCTGGGCTCGGATTTCGACGGCGCCATGATCCCGGCCGCGATAGGCGACGTTGCCGGCCTGCCAAGACTGCTCGACGCGTTCGCGGCACGCGGCTTCGGGCGCGCGCTGATCGAGAAGATCGCCTATCGCAATTGGCTCGGCGTGCTGGAAAAGACCATCGGCTGAGCGGGTGATGCCGGCTTGACCGGAACGCGATTTGGGGGCGGACTATTCGAAACCCATGCGTTTAAGCCAGTCCTGGCCAATGCCGCGGTCGCGGATGATCGGTAGCGGATCCGTCGAATCCAGCCGCGCGCAGATGCGGTAGACCTCGAGCGTCTCGGCGTTCATCTCGCCGCGTTTGTAGAAGAACATGGCCGCGGCATAGCGGGTGCGGCCCGACCATTTTTCGCCGAGCGGCGTGTTGACCAGCTGCCACTGTTCGGCGGCTTCGGCGTCTTCCTCATGATGTTCGGTTTCGTCGGACATGCTCAGAAATCCGCGGGTGGATTGGCGGTGCGGCGATCGAGCCTGACGAACGGCCGCGGCACCAGTTTGGCACGCTTCATCAGCTTGTGATACCGCAGCTCGCGCCTGGGATGGATCTCGACGCAGAGGTCCGCTGCAGGCGGCTCGGGGGCGCAAATCTGGTCCACGCATCGCCGGGTCGCTACCTTTCGCCGACGGTGCCTTCGACCTCGGTTTCTCCAAGGATCCCTATCTCGACGTGAACATTGGAACTTGGCAGCCATGCAGAAGTTGCTTGACAGTGGCGAGCACCGTTCCACTGATCTTCGGGGCCGAAAGCCGGTCGGCTAGTCGGCGATGCTGGAGACCATCACCGCTGGAGACTATCACCCCGATGAAGACGACAGAGGCGCGCGAAGCCCTCCTCGAACCGGCTCGAAAAAGCGACCCCGAAAAGCGCGGCCGCAAGGCGTCGAAAGAGACAAGGCAGCTTCAACTGATCGAAGCGACAATCGATTCACTGGCCAAGCGCGGCTTTTCGGAGACGACGATGGCCGACGTCGCAGACGGCGCCGGCCTATCGCGCGGCATCGTCAATTTCCATTTCGAGAGCAAGGAGAAGCTGCTCGTCGCCACTTTGCAATACATGTATGACGAGTATTCGGCGCATTGGCGCAGCGCCTTGCAAAAGGCCGGCGATGACCCTGCCCGTCAATTGCAGGCATTGGTCGCGGCCGATTTCGACCGCTCGATCTGCAACAAGCGCAAGCTTGCTGCCTGGTGTGCCTTCTGGGGGGAGGCCAAATCGCGGCCGAAATATCAAGCCCTGAGCAGCGCACGCGATGCCGTCTACCAAAACATCTTCATCGATCTTTGCGCGGCGCTCCAGAAGAGCGGCGGCTATGCCTATGAGCCACAAGTCATGGCGCTGGCACTCAGCGCCATGCTGGATGGTCTGTGGCTGCGTTTGATGATGGACACCGAAGACACCACACGCGAGACGGCGCTGCAGGCCGCGAACGAATTCCTGTCTGCGGCATTCCCCAAGCACTATCCGAGATCTGCAGCCAGCGCTGCCAAGCCGGCGTGAAACAATCAAAGAGGATGGAACAGCAATGAAGACATTGACGCGACCTCTGAGAGCGCTGGTGGCTTCGGCTGCAGCGCTGGGGCCGGACAAGGACCTCGTTTTGTTTGACCAGTCCCGTTACGAGGACCCCGGCTTCCATCCGCTGCCGGTGGCGCCGGAACTCAAACAGCGGATGATCGCGGAATTCGAGAAGATCAAGGCCGGCTATTGAACTCCGAGATCGAACGAGCCGATGTGGTCGTCGTCGGCGCCGGCTTCACCGGCCTTTCGGCAGCGCTTGAGCTGAAGAAGGCCGGCGTCGATTTCGTGCTGCTCGAAGCCCGCCATCGCGTCGGCGGACGCGTCGAAGCCATGCCGAATGGCCTCGGCGAGCGGGTCGACAGCGGCGGTCAGTTCCTGTGCGAAGATATGCCGGAAGTGATGGCGCTGCTGCGGGCGCGCGGCAAGACATTGGTCGAGACGCATTTCGCCGGCGAATTCATCACCCAGCCGCGGATGAACGAGGCGCAAGCCAAGCACACGTACGGCACCGCGATGCAAATACGCGAGCGGATGAACGCGATCGCACCGAATGATCCGGCCATTGCCGGTTTGACCGTCGCCGCATGGCTCGATCGCCAGAACGATCCTGATGAAGCCAAGGCGGCCTTTCATTCGCTGATTGAGGGCCTTTGGTGCCTGGCAATGGAAAAGCTGCCGCTGTGGTACGTCATCGACAATGACCGCCGCATCATCAACGAAGTGTCGGAGCTGCAGTATTTCGTGCGCGAAACCATGCATTCGCTGGCAGATGATCTTGCGCGGGATCTTGGCGATCGACTGCGGCTGAACACAGCTGTCGAGGCCATTGAGCACGGGCAGGGAGGGGTTCACGTCGTTTCGGCTGCAGGCTCAATCGAGGCACGGACGGTGCTGGTCGCGGTCCCGCCGATGATGGCCTCGAGAGTGGAGTTCGTGCCGCTGCTACCGGCTGCGCTGGCAGGAGCGCTCGGCGTCTGGCAAAGCGGCGCGGTGATCAAAATGCTGGCGCGTTATCCCAAGGCTTTCTGGCGCGACAGGGGCTTGAGCGGCATGGTGATGTGGCGCGACCCGCACGGGCTTTTTGCTTGCGATGCCAGCAATGACGAGGCTCATCCAGCACTTGTCGTCTTCATCGGCGGGCCGCTGGCCCGGCGCTGGCGCGAACTGGGCGAGGCGGCACTGCGCGCCAAGGTGACGTCAAAACTGGAGGAAGCGCTCGGCGCCGAGGCGGCCGGCTTCTCCGATCTCAGCTATCGTGACTGGACGGACGATCGCTGGAGCGGTGGCGGCTACAGCGACCTTATCGTCGATGCGACGGCAACCTATGCCGAACGCATCATCCGCGCCGGCGCGCCGCCGATCCATTTCGCCTCGTCGGAGCTGTCGCCATCATTTCCGGGCTACGTCGAGGGCGCCATCGTCGCCGGCCGCATTGCTGCGCTAAAAATTATTCAGTCGGCCATCACCAGCATAGCCTCAGGGTCATAAGCGAGGTGGATCGAGCTACCGACCGGGTCGACGCGTATTGCCACGAGCTCGGCCTGCTGGTTCGGCCGCTGATCAACATGTGCGTGATGTCGCCGCCGCTGATCATCACGCGCGAGCAGATCGACGACATGGTGGCGATCCTGCGCGAAGGCATTTCGCGCACGATGGACGATCTGCGCCGGGAGGGTGTCTGGGAGGAATAGGCGTTTATCGCCGGCGGCCTTGTCGACGTCTTGCCTTTGCTGGCGGCGGCCCGTGGCGTCCATATCGGGTTTCCTGGAGGCGAACTGCCGTCTTGAACTATGCGTGGTGTGCCCGCGTTCTGGCGGCCTTCTGCGCCGCCGCCTTCCTTCCGCTGGCGCCTTTCGTCTCGGCGGCCTTCTTTGCGGCGGCCGAGCGCTCCTCAGCCGTCCGGCGCGAGGCCGCACGCTTGGCCTGCTGCGCCAGCGCCTCGTGCGACGCCGTGCTCTTCGGCTCGTGCTCGAGCACCTTGGAGACGGCTTTCGAGACCCGCGGGCGGCGTTTCGGCGTGCGTTCGCCCTGGCCGGCCTCATAGGCGTATTCGGCGCTTTTGCGCGTGCTCTCCTTCACCTTGCCCTTTTTGGGCGGGGGCAGGTCTACGCCTGCGCGTCTTGCCTCGGAAAGCCCGATGGCGATAGCCTGCTGGGTCGAGCGCGCGCCGTGCTCACCGCGGCGGATTTTGTCGATCTCCTCGTGCACGAACTCGCCGGCCTGCGTGCTCGGCGACTTGCCCTCGCGCTTGTCCTTTCGGGCCTTCTCGATGGTTTTCTTGTCCGGCATTGTCTTTCTCCCACATACGGGTTGCGACAGCCATTCGGGTTGCAGCTGCGCGCTGTCTTATGAGGATCATAACGCGTTGAGGACGCAAATGATCCCGGGACGGGTGATCCAAGCCCCAGCTGTCAGGACGTCGACGCCGATCTGTCCGAAATCAGATGGCGCAAGAACCATTGGGTAGCGAGATCCGCGACTTCGTCCAGGGCGCCGGGCTCCTCGAACAGATGTGTCGCGCCAGGGACGATGGCGAGCTCCTTCTCGCTACGGAGCGCCGCCAGCGCCGAGCGGTTGAGTGCGATCACTTGCGTGTCCGCGCCTCCGACGACGAGCAAGGTCGGCGCCCGGACGCGCGGCAGGGCGAGCGCTGCAAGATCGGGCCGGCCACCACGCGAAACCACGGCCGCGGCCTGGTCGGGACGCTCGGCCGCCGCCGCCAGGGCGGCGCCGGCGCCTGTGCTCGCGCCGAAATAGCCAAGACGCAACCTCGACGTGTCCGGCGAGGCGCCGAGCCAATCCGTGATGCCGACCAGCCGGTCGGCGAGCAATCCGATATTGAAGCGCAACTCGGCCGTGACCCGGTCGATCCGCTCCTCTTCGGCCGTCAACAGGTCGACGAGGAAGGTGGCGAGGTTCGCCTCGTTCAGCCTTCCGGCCACGTAGCGGTTGCGCGGGCTGTGGCGGCTGCTGCCGCTGCCATGGGCGAAGAGCACAAGGCCGCGAGCATCCGGGGGCAGCGAAAGATTGCCCTCAAGGGCGACAGGCCCCGCGGGAACATGCACGACGTGCTCGCTATTCCGGTCCATATCCAACTTCCGCTATTGCGATCTGGTGCCGTCCGCCGGACCCGCGCTCGCGTGCCCAGCCAATTCCTCTTCGGAAGCGGCCGTGTCGTCGGAACCGGCAGGCTTGGGCGCGGACCTGGCGAGGAGCGCGCGGACCTCTTCATCGCTCGTCTGAGAGAAATCCACGTACCAGCGCCCGACACCGAGCAGCGGCTCTGGTGTCGTCGCGCAAACGACCTCGTCGGCGTCCGCCCGCATCGCGTCGCAAGTGTCGGGGCTACCGACGGGAACGGCCGCGACAATATAGGCGGCGTGGTTTTTTCGCAGCGCCCTGATCCCGGCCCGCATGGTCGATCCGGTCGCAAGCCCGTCATCCACGAGAATAATGGTTCGTCCATTCAACTGCGGTGGGGGTCGCCCGTTCCTATAGAGGTGCTCGCGGCGCAGAAGCTCTTTTTCCTCCTTTGCGGCGACCGCGTCGATGACATGTGGCGGGATCGCGAGACCGCTGACGATTTCGTCGTTCAGGACACGTACGCCTGAGGGCGCGATCGCCCCCATCGCCAGTTCCTCGTGACCGGGGACGCCGAGCTTGCGCACGACGAACACGTCGAGCGGTGCCTTGAGTGCCTGCGCGACCTCGTAGCCGACCGGCACGCCGCCTCGGGGCAGCGCCAATACGATCACGTCGTCGCGGCCGGCAAAGCGAAGGAGCTCCTCGGCGAGTCGCCGCCCGGCCTCGCGGCGATCTGAAAAGATGATAGCCATGACCTTCGATCCGCGTGCATCTGTTTTCCCGGTGGTTTTTTACCAGCCTGCCTGCGGCCACATCCCGTGGGATGGCTGCGGCACCGGTACCATTTTGGAACTCGCTCGCTGCCTGGACGTTCCAAGAATAGTTTCGATCGCGAGGTGCCGGCACCGGCACGCGCCTCTGCACGGATCGGGACGATCGAAGATCGCGATCCGTACATGTCTGGTCCGGCCAGCTAGCAATTTCGCGATGTGCGGCAACAGGCGCGTCTGGCGGCTTGTTGCCTCAGCAATCAGAGAGAGGAATATCCCATGCAAGTTCAGGAGATCATGAGCCGTCGGGCCGAACTGGTCGACCCGAACACGACAATCAGGGATGCCGCCCGGAAAATGCGGGCCGACAATCTCGGCGCCCTTCCGGTCGGCGAGAATGACAGGCTGGTCGGCATGGTGACGGACCGCGACATCGTGATGCGCGGCGTCGCCGAGGAGCGCTCAGCCGGCAACACGACCGTTCGCGAGGTCATGTCCGAGCATGTCTATTGGTGCTTCGACGACGCCGACATTACCGACGCGGCCAAGATCATGGCCAAGCATCAGGTGCGTCGCCTTCCGGTGATCAACCATGACAAGCGCCTCGTCGGCGTCATTGCCCTGGCCGACCTCGGGCGGACCGATGAGGAAGCCGCCAAGATCGCACTCGAAGGCGTTTCCGAGCCGACGGACGATCCCCGGCGCTAGACGCTCGCCTGAGCGGTTGCGGTGCTCGCCGTTCTCCCCTCCCTCGGGGGTGAACGCCGCCTGTTCAGGCAGCCTTCAGTTTGGCTATCGCGCTTTCACTTCTATGCGCCGTGTCTTGTCTTTTGCGGCGGGATTCTTCGGAAGCTCGACAGTCAAAACGCCGTTCCTGAAACTGGCCTGCACTTTGTCGGCATCGATCTCCGCTTCCAGGGGGATCGTCCGCTGAAACCGGCCATAACTGCGTTCGCTGTAGGTTTGGCCGCGGTCGCTTTCCTTGTGCTCCGAACGCTTCTCGCCCGTAATGGAGAGGGTGTTGTCGCGCAGTTTAAGCTCAACATCCTTCTGTTCGAGCCCCGGCAATTCGGCGGTGACCTTATAGGCTTGGTCTGTTTCATATACGTCGACGCTCGGCCAAAGATCGCCGGCCGTAGTCGCTTCGGCCATTGGCGCAAAGAAGTCGTCGAACAGGCGATCGATCTGCCGGTGGAATGACGTGAGCGGGTCTCGCGCGGACGGGTAGAGGCTGCGCGATGGCGTCCTGGGCGCCAAATCGTGATGTGCCATGGTTCTTCTCCTGTTTTCGTGTCTGCATCACTCGTCGCCATGCGATCGGCGGCAGCAAACAAAACTCGTCCACCCATGAGGATGTTCCGGGCGCCGGCCAAGAAAGGCGCTCGAAAAAACAGCGGCAAAAAGCCGGCCCGAATCCCCTTGCAACGGAACCTCCGACAATGAATGCGCACCAGGACATACGCATCGGGGAACAACGGGCAGGTACGGCTGTTTGGTCACATCAGCCTAGTCGGATTTGAACGGAAGGAGGATTTTCGATGAACGCCACCGGACTCGACGTATTCGACAAGACACTGCAGACCACGAACATCTGGCTCGACGAGATCATGGACGAGATCGGACCGGATCGGCAGGTCGCCTGGCACGTTCTCGGAGCGGTGCTGCACGCCCTGCGCGACCGTATGCAACCCGATCTTGCAGCCCACCTCGGCTCGCAGCTGCCGATCCTGGTGCGCGGCGCCTTCTATGACCAATACCAGCCTTCCAAAGCTCCCGAGAAGATGCGGTCGCTCGACGAGTTTCTGGCCAAGATCAAGGCGGAGCTGGAATTTACCCGTCCGGTCGATTCCAAAGATGCATTCAGGGTCGTGTCCAAGGTGCTCGCCCATCACGTCGGAGAAGGACAGATGCACAAGGTCTGGGAATCCCTGCCAGGAGAGATCAGACGCATCGCGGAAGCTCAGCAAGCGGCGTGAACGGCGCCGGCGCGGGTTTCTCGGTCGCAATCTCCCGGAGAAATAGCAATGCCACTCACCCTTATCAGCCCGGCGTTCCGGGCAGGCGGAAGAATTCCCGAAAAATATGCGCGTGACGGCCAGAACGTCTCGCCGCCGCTCAAATGGTCCGGTGTCCCGGATGGAACCAAGAGCCTTGTTCTTGTCGTGCGCGATCCCGATGCGCCAAGCGGGATTTTCGGGCACTGGGCGGTCTTCAATATCCCGCCGGATGCCGGCGGACTCGCCGAAGCCGAAGACGGCAAGCCCGGCCCGTCCGCACTCAGGCAAGGCACCAACGATTTCGGCAATGCCTATTACGATGGTCCGCAGCCGCCTGCAGGGCATGGCGTCCACCATTACCACTTCCTACTGGCCGCGCTCGATGTGCCGAGCCTCAGCGTACCGGGACAGGCGGGCGTGCATCAGGTCTGGAAGCAAGCCCAGAAACACGCGTTGGAGGAGACGGAGTTGGTCGGAACCTACGAACGGCCGGCGTGATGCGGGCCGCGCCGGTCGCCGCCTTCACAATGTAATCTGGGCAAGCGGTTTTCGGGCAGGGCCGTGGATGACCGAACCGTCGGCGGCGAAGATCGAGCCGTGGCAGGGACAATCCCAGGTGTGGTCCGCATTGTTCCAGGTCACAGTGCAGCCCTTGTGGGTGCACGTCGCCGAAACCGCCTGGAGTGCGCCTTCGGTATCTCTCCACGCCGCAATCTTTTCGTCTCCCCTGACGATCACGCCACCCATGCCGGGCGCAATGTCATGGGTGCTCGAGACGATCGATTGACTGCGGCCGTTCTTGTGGAAGTCCTCGGGATAGGGCCGGGCCGGATCGTAGAGTTTTTGCCATGGGCTCGGGCGGCCGCAGATCAGGTCGGCGATCATCGTGCCCACGGCCGTCCCGTTGGTGATGCCCCAGGCGTTGAAGCCCGTGGCAATGTGGAAGCCGGCGGCATTGGCGGGATCGGGTTCGCCGGCGTATGGGATCCTGTCGGCCGTATCATAGTCCTCGTTGCACCAGCGCCACGCGACGTCGCCGACCGGAAGGTTCTTTCTTGCCCATTTTTCCAGTTCGACAAACCGCTTCGCCACGTCGCCGTCCCAGCCGGTGTTGAATTTGGGGCCAAGCGTGACCAGCAGCGGCCCTTCGGCATCATGGCCCGTGCGGATGGAATGCGTCGGGTCGTCGATGCCGATGAACATGCCGTCTACAGGGAGGGGATCATCGATCCGAAAGGCCATCACGGTGTGGCAGCGCGGTTGCGTCCGGTTCGCCATGCCGACGGGGCTCTTCACCGTCATGTTGGTGGCGACGACGACGTGCCTGGCATCGATGGCGCCGCCATCGGTGACGACGCGCCAGCGGCTTGCCTCGTCGATCGAGGTGGCGCGGCTGTTTTCGAAGATCCGACCGCCACGGGCCGTCACCGCTTCCGCCAGGCCAACCAGATACATCGCCGGATTGAACTGCGCCTGGTCGGGGAACCGCAATGCCGCGGCCGTTTCGAAAGGCAGCGGTGCGCGTTCGAGAACCTCGGCCTCCAGCCCGACCTGACGCGCGGCCTCCGCATCGGCCGCGACCTTCGCGCGCCGGCCATCATCGCAGGTGTAGGTATAGGCGTCCTTGCTCTCGAAATCGCAGACGATGGCGCAGTTGTCGACCCAATCGCGGATTTGTCGGGCGCCGGCGGAATTCGCATCGGCGTAGACTTGGGCCAACTCCCGGCCGACAGTGCCGATGAGATGGCGATAGATCAGCGCATGCTGCGTGGTGATCTTGGCCGTCGAGCGGCCGGTCACCTGGCCACCTATGCGCAGGCCTTCGAGGACGACCACCGACCGGCCCGCCTCACAAAGGCGAAGCGCCGTCGTCAGCCCGACAATTCCAGCACCCACGACAACGGCGTCCGCACGGATTGAATCTTCGAGCTGGGGATAGTTCGTGGAGGTGGCCGTCGCCACCCAACAGCTTCCCGGTTTTCCCAAGAGAATGGTCATTTCAACCGCGTCCCTTGCGTCTCGATGCACTTCCATCGACAACCGCGCCGGCGGAGGAACGTTCCCGAGCTTGATCGCTTTCAATCATTGTCTCGCCACCCCGGGTCAGAAAAGCACCGGGAAAATGCGAGGTGCAGGCCATGACCCAGGTGATCGCCTCGCGGTCGTATTCGTCGCCGGAGCGCCAGTCCTCGAAGAAGGCGTTCAGCCTGTCGACACGCCCCGGCCAGATACCGGCGGCCTGCAGGCCGAGCGAAACGCCGTAATTGGTGAAGGCGAACTTGGTATCGCGCAGCCATGGCGCGCGGCTGAAATAGCCGGGCGGGTCGACCCACATCGTTTCCAGGGTTCGCAGCGAACGCCTCGTCTGGGCCTCGGCCCACGGCTCGTCGGGAAAGAAGTGGGCGAGCCACAGCATCATGCCGAGGCCGAGGTCCTGCTCGATGTCGAGGGTGCGCCAATCGCGCTCCATCAGGTCACGCATCTGCGCGATCTCGGGCGCCAGTGCGTCCTCATCGAGCATCCGGTAAGAGACGTAGCCGTCATAGGCATCCATGCTGCCGAGCCCGTAGCCGGGGTAAGGACCACTTAAATCCTCCTGCATCTTCCAGATCACGCCGCGGCCGGGGACCACAAACGCCGGGTGAATGTTCCGCGCCAGCGCAATGCCGCGCTTGCGGTATTCCGGCTTCAGATCGCCGAGACGCGCCAAGGCGAACAGCCACATCGCCAGATAGTGGAAATACTGGCCGTCGCGATCGGCCGCTTCGCCGATCCTCAGTCCGCGCCGGCGGCCGAGCACACGCTCGACATCGGCCACCAGCCGCTCGGCCGCGTCCAGCCAGCGCGCTTCGCCAGTTTCCGCGAAAAGCGAGACGTAGAGCACGACCCCGAATGCATCGGTCCACAGATACCGCAAGCCGTTGGGCCAGATGCCTTCGGCGCGCATCCAGTCGAGTTTTTGCAGGACGTAGTCGACGTCACGCAGCATCGCGGCAAGTCCCGAACTGGCCGAGCCGGCCGATGTTCGGTGCCGCGCGATTGTGAGCATGCAGAACTTTCAGCATGTCTCTCCTCCGTTGCGGTTGATCTGGCCAGATATCGCGAAACGATCTGATCCGGCGGCGGGTTCCTTGGCCATCTCGACAAGGACAGATGAGGCGGCATCCCCGGGGCGGCGTAGGCGAGATAACCAAGACCGGTCGAGAGCGATAGACCCGCACTCGCAGCGAGGATTGTTTCAAGAAGCGATCTCATGACGGCGCGCAAAGGGAGGCAAAAAAGGGGGCGCCGTTCAATAGAAAAGCTATCAAATTCGATTGATCCTGGTGTCGGATGACGCAAGCCGCAAATGTGGTCAATTGCCTCCGTACATGACCTTCGGCAGCCAGATGACGATTGGGGGGAACACGATGCACAGTCCCACTCCGATCGCCTGCAGGCACAAGAAGGGGACTGCGGATCGGAAGATCGTCGCCATCGAGATCTCCGGCGGAGCAACGCTCTTCAGATAGAACAGCGAATAGCCGAAAGGCGGACTCAGGAACGCCATCTGCATGTTGACCATGAAAATGACACCATACCACAGCGGCACGTCTTCAGGAGCCACACCGGCTAACCCGAACGTGCCGCCGAATTCTAGTGACTTAAGGATGGGCAGAAAGATCGGTACGGTGAGAAGGAGAATGCCCACCCAGTCCAGAAACATGCCGAGGACGAACAGGATGATCATCATCAGAACAAGAACGCCGTATGGCGCCAAGCCTGTTCCGAGTATGGATTCGGCGACGAAGCTCTGGCCGCCCTTCAGGATGAAGAAGCCGACGAACATGGTGGCGCCGAAGAATATCCACATTACCATTGCCGTGGCCTTAAGCGTCGCGACACTGGCCTCGCGGATCGTGTCCCAGGTCAGGCGCCGATGTGCGGCGCAGACGATGAAAGCACCGAACGTGCCGATGCCGGCGGCTTCGACCGGCGTGGCAATGCCAATGAAGATGACCCCGAGCACAAGCAGGATCAGCAGTATCGGCATGAACGTGCGGCGCAAAAGCTTGATTTTTTGGGCGAATGCGATGCGCTCGTCCGGCGGCAACGCCGGGCCGAGCTTGGGGTTGATGTAACAGCGCGCCGTCACGTAGGCGACATACATCCCAGACAGCAGCAGCCCGGGAAACACTGACCCGATCAAAAGCTCGCCCAGCGACTGCTGCGCCACGACGGCATAGACGATCGCCATGACGGAAGGGGGTATGAGAATGCCAAGGGTCCCGCCTGCAAGAAGCGAGCCGCAAGCGAGCTTGGCGTCATAGTTGCGGCGCAGCATGGCGGGAAGCGCGATCATACCCATCGTCACTTCCGTCGCCCCGACGACACCGACCATCGCGGCCAGCAGCGTGCATGAGATCACCGTGGCCGAAGCAAGCCCGCCTTTCAGTCCGCCCAGCCATCTGTAGACGACGTCGAACAGCTCCTCGATGATGCCCGCCTTCTCGAGAATCGCGGCCATGAAGATGAAAAGCGGCACCGCCGAGAGCTGATAATCCGTCATGAAGGGGAAGACCCGAGACGGCAGCATGTTCAGCATGGCCGAATTGCCGAACAAAAAAAGGAAGAGCACGGCGAGGCTGCCGGTACAGAACGCCATCGGCAGTCCGAGCAGCAGAAGGACGCCCAGACCCCCGAACATCAATACGCTGAGCCACAGGATCGGAAGCTCGAGACCCATCGCTCAGCCGATCCTTCCTACAGTGGCGATGTCTCGCATCAGCCGGGACAGGCCCTGAAGCAGCAGGAGCGCTGCCCCGAAGGGGATCGCGAGCTTTACCGGCCAGTATTGGATGCCCCATTCGGTGAACGAGCGTTCGCCAACCGCCATGGCATCACTCGCAAATCGCCATCCTGTGACAAGCATGGTGCCGGTGAACAGGAAGAAGAAGGCCGAGGTGATGATGTCGCAAACAGCGCGACCGCGTTCGGAGAGATGGCTGTAGACGATGTCCACCCTGACATGCGTTTCGTCGCGGTAGGCATAGGCACCTGCCAGCATGTACTGGATGCCGAACATAAGAAACATACTCTCATGCACCCAGTTCGTCGGTGAGTTGAAAACAAAACGGGCCACCACTTCGTAGTAGTACGCCATCACTGCGAGAACCGACCAGTAGGCGACCAACTCGCCCGTCACCTTGACCAGCCGGTCGACAGGCCGGAAAGCGGCGAGCGGCATCTTGACGGGCGTGGCGGGAACGTCGGTCACAATCGGATGGGTTTCTGTTGGGTTCGGTTGAACCTCACGTTCGCGGGCGCGTCGAACCAGGCCGGGCATCAGAAAGGCGTCGCCTGCGACAGCGAGACCAAGCAGAAGTCCGGCAATTCGGCCAATGTTGTTGGCGCGCTCGAGCCCATGGGCGGCGGCGGCCAGATTATCGCGCGCCACCGTGGCGTCTGCCTCAGCTCTCGCCAGGCGATCGGCAGCACCCTCTTTGCTGGTTCCTACATCTGCCTTGGCACGCGGCAACAGCCTTTCGGCGTGTTCGGCCTGGGATCGCGCGAGCGACACTGCCTCACGTCCGTCGCGTACCTGGGCGCCCGTCCAAAGCACTGCAATGAAGAGCGGGATAAAAATGAATCCCCACCTGCTCTTCAGATAAAAGCGGTGCATGCCGAGGAAGCCCGCAGTGACCAGGAACAGGTAGGCAAGAAAGAGATTCGGGCGGCCGGCACCGCGCTGTGCCCGCTCGCGATGCACAAGGAAGACCGCGGCAACCGGGAAAAGCACGAGGCTTGACCAGTATAGCCAGTGCGGCAGCACAAATGTGAGTGAGGGCATCGGCGACTGCCTCTTGCAGGAGAGTGCGCCCGGCCGGACAGGGCGGGCGCGGAGAGCCTCAGAGGTTGATCGACAATCCCTGATACATGTCCGGCGTTACGTAACCGACGGTCGGGTTCTCCATCACCTCAAGCTGCAGTTTGAAGATTCGCGCGGCGTCCTTGTCCTTATTGGCCCACTCGAACCAGATCGGCACCGCGATTTCCTGGAACTTCTGGAGGTCCTCCGCTCCAAGCCGATTGATTTCAATGCCGGCATCCAGGAATTTCTGCCAAGCCTCCATGTCGGCCTTCTGGATGGCCCCGAAATGAGTGTTGGAATAGACTTGGATTTCGTCTTCCACGAACTTCTTGAGGTTGTCCGGGAGTTGGTTCCAGACGTTCATGTTGACGGCAAAGTCCATCAGATCGACGGGCTGGTATACGGACATCAGACCGGCTGGGCCCATGGAAATGTACTTGGTCACCTGCTGGAACCCGAGCGCCCAGTTTACCGCCGGCCCAGTGTAGTCGGCTGCATCGATCGTGCCTTTCTCCAGCGCGGAGAATACCTCGCCCCCCGGCAGCAGCGTCGTCTTGGCGCCCGCTTTCGCGAATGTCTCGGCGATCATGCCGCCCGGTACGCGCAGCTTCAGATCCCTGAAGTCCTCGATCGAGCGGATCGGTGTCTTTGAGTGGATGATGTTCGGGCCGTGGTGAATGCGGTTGACGTAGTAAAGACCTTGTTTCGCATAAAGGTCGCGCGCGGCCTGCAGACCACCTTTTGAATAGAAGAAGATGTCCCATTCGTGCGGATAGCGTAGCCCCATCGTGTAAGAAGACAGGAACGCTGTCGCGGGAAGCTTACCGGCCCAGTAAAGTGAAAACGAATTCATCGCTTCCAGGACGCCGTTCTTCACCCCGTCGAGCAGCTCGAAGTCACCGACGATGTCCTTTGCCTTGAACGGCTGAAATTCGAGTTGGCCTCCGGTCTTTTCCTTGATGGTGCCACACCAGTTTTGGAAAGTTTCAAGTCCGACGCCCGCCGGCCACGAGGTTTGAATCTTCCAGATGATTGTGTCAGCGGCTCCGGCCCTTCGAACCCAGGGAGCGGTAACCGCCGTCGCCGTTAGCCCAGCGACAAGTCCACTCGTCTTCAGAAATCTTCGCCTTGATTGGGAATGCGATTCTCCGTCCATTGTCTTCCTCCCTGTTCGGCAAGCGGACCTGGCCCGCCGCCGGTCTCAAAACGTAAAATTCAATGGCACAACATGCCCCTTTCTTGTGGGACCAGAGCTGCCCCTTTTTGCATCGGTTGTGGCTGAATTGCCAAGGCCGCTAACGAGAGCGAAAGGAACTGGCGCAGCTTGCAAATAACATAGCGCGGCGCGATGATTTTCAATCACTGCGCGCCCGACCCGCAATATGCTCGTGCGGTTTCACTGAATCCATCCTTTTTAGTGGGTTATCGCCTTGGTCCACGCAGCGTTCCTCCTGCTTATCCGACGCTCGGTGCGGCTTTCGTCCCTGCTTCTCAGGCCGAAACATTGGCCAGGTGACTGCACTCCATGGTCCTGGTCTGCGTCGAAACGCCAGCGGTGCTGACCGCCGCTTTGGTGGCAAAGGCAATGCAACGGATTTGGAGCGCTGACTGCATTCCGGCCTGGATTTTATTCGAAAGAACTCTCCAACTTCCGGTCGTGCGGCGCTGATCGTGCCAGAACCATAGGATCTGCAAAAATTCGCCGTACTATTTCCTCAGAAAAAAGTACGGCGGCAATTTCGCTAAGTTATTGAAAAAGCATGGTGATCCCGACAGGAATCGAACCTGTGACCTACAGATTAGGAATTTGTCAGAGGGCTTTCCCCATTGTTTCTCAATGCAGGTCTCTGTACGTTTTCGCTCGTTCTAACATGCTAAACTTGTTGTGTTTTTCGTACTGCGGGGCTATGATCGCGTAGACAAACCAACACATCGAATATGGCGCAGTTTCCGTACTAATCCCGTACTAATTTCATGGCAGATCTTCGACTCCCCCTTACAGACCGCGCCGTCGCAAGCCTCCAGCCGGCGTCTTCGGGCCAATATTTTGCTCGCGACACCGACCTGCAGGGCTTCATGGTGCTCGTGGGCAAACGGAAAAAAACGTTCGTCGTCCAGGGTGATCGAATGAAGGCGGGCAAGCGTCTGTCCGTCCGGATGAAGGTTGCCGAAGTTGGAGACCTCACAACGCGTGCGGCGCGGGCGAAGGCCAAGGACATTCTCGGCAAGATCGCCAACGGCGTGGACCCTCGCGCGTCGACGCGCAAGCGGGACGGCGAAGCTGCAGCGGCTGATCTGCCGTCGATCACGAACCCCACGCTGCGCATTGCCTGGGAACGCTATCGCGACGGGCATATGAAGAACAAAGGCCGCAGCGATGGGACGATCAACAACTATCGTGATCACATCGAGCGGCTGTTGGCCGATTGGCTTGACGAGCCGCTTTCCAAGCTGGGCGACGATCCTTCCCTCGTGACTGTGCGACACGAGAAACTCACCAAGAAGAACGGTGTCTATATCGCCAATGGCTGCATGCGAACGTTGCGCGCTGTTTACAACCATGCTCGCAAGGTTGCCCGCACGCTGCCTGCTGACAACCCGGTCTCTGCCATTGATTGGAATGCCGAACATCGGCGCGACACCGCGCTCGGGCTAAAGGATCTGGAGGAATGGTTCACCCAGCTTGCGGCCTTGAAGAACCCTGTTCGGCGGGAGCTCCACCTGTTCATGCTGCTCTCGGGCCATCGCCCTGAAGCGATTAGGAAGGCGCGGGTCGAGCATGTCGACTTTCGCGCGCGTGTCCTGCACATACCCAGGCCGAAGGGCGGTGAGGTCAAGGCATTCGACATCCCGCTTTCGCGAGCCATGATCCGCTGCTTGGTTCGAGTGATGCGCACTGGTCGGGCTCTCTACGCCAAGCAATCGCGTGAATGGCTCTTCCCGGCCGACAGCAAAAGCGGTCACATTATCGAGCACAAAGAGAAGCGCAGCGATCTGTCGAAATGGGGGAATGACCTGCGGCAGACGTTCCGCACCATCGCGCAAACCGCGGGCGTTGCGGAGCTGGACGTTCACCTTCTGATGAACCACTCGATCCCGGGAGTTAATGCGGGCTACATCACACGCAACAAGTTGCTGAGCGATCACCTACGCCAGCAGCAAGAGGCGATCTCACGCCGGATACTCGAAGCCGGTCGGTCGCGACGGAAAGAACCGAAGCGCCGCACATCCGAGTGGCACGCACTTCCAAGCAGGCGTCTCCTTTCTGATCTAATGAGCGAGGAGGACTAGATGATCCGAAGACATTTCCGCATTGCCCCGGGCTTTGTCCGGGGCTAGCGGCTGCTTTCCGCCTTAACTCGGACGTTCGGCGGACCAAAAGTGGAATCCTATAAGCCGACACCAGACGCACGGTTGTAGCGGCACATCTGCGCCGCAAGCGGCCATTCGATGTGCTGGTCCCGGATCGCTTCACGGATTGACGCCGTCGACGGAATAGGCCCCGCTAACTAAACGCCACGCTCCCTTTTAGGCTGGGTACCTCCTATAAGTGATGACAAAGAGTCAGCCAGAGCCGGTGCATTATTGGGAGGGTGAAATTTATGGCTGCAGTTTCAGGGCTGGATCGTGCTCGGCACGAGCTTGGTCACCACTTCGTCGGCTACCATCTCAAGTTTGAGATGGGCGAGGTTTCGATCGAGCCCCCGCTAGGCAATCTGGTCTTCATCGGCGGTACCTCAGAGCTCGACACATCAAGGCCGATAACTTCGATGCCCGACTTGGAAAAGTGGTGCGAGGATCGGGTGAAGGTCCTGTACGCTGGCGTCATGGCCCAAGCTCTAAAGAGAGGCGTAGTGGACAACCAGGCGGCCTTCGACCTTACCCAAGACGTCAGCGGCTACGTGGATCACAAGATGGTCTCGCAGCTACTGAACCTTCTTCGCAATATCCGCTACAATGATCGCCCACCAGCCGACGCGGAAAGCGCCATGCAGGCCGACGAGATCAAGCTTTGGAAGGACACGTCCGACTTAGTCACGAGCTACGCGCCCGAGATCGAGGGAGTGGCCGTCGATCTTCTGAAGACGCTGAAACTTACAAGACAGCAATTCGAGATGCATCCCCTGGTCAAAGCTCGCTTCCCGTAAGCTTGTGAGAGGACGCCGCAATAGAGGTTCATTTCGGATTCATCCGGACGGGTCACCTCCCTTCCAGCGGCGGCGGCGGTAGCCGGCACGTCCCAAACGGCGAACAGACCGGCAAGATCCGGTTTGCTTTGCAGCAAATCCTTCGTCTCTGCTTTTGTTCGTGAAACATCGGCAAACTTGCTCCGGACGAGCGACCGGCCAGAACGGTGGACAGGCATCCACTTGCGGAAAGCGATCTCGCGCTCCGATCGAAATCAAGCGGCTTCATGTCGAGCCTGGGATCACCGTCATTTATGTGACGCACTACCATGAACTGATGAGTGTGAAGGCTTCGCGGCCTCAACACATTTCTGCAGTCCACTAGACGTAGTCCCGGCTAATCGCTGCCTTTGGCCGCCCTCTTGCCATTTCACAGGTGCCGATCTTGCACATATAGGCAGCCGTCCTACATCCGGAGTCAAATCAGCTTATATTTCTCTTTGAGAGCTTGAGCTAACCCGGCAAGGTCGTTGAAAATTGCAAACGCGTCAACATTACTGTCCACAAGTCGTTGCTTCAATTCATCGACTCCCAACCCCTCGATCTGTATTGACTGCAGGCACCGCGATAAGCGTTGGTCATCTTCAAATGCCGAACTGCCGTGAACCGTAAAGTAACCATTCTGCCTGTCAATTCTGACGAAATCCCTCTTGCAATAGATCGGAAATGGCAACGCGAAGGGCCAGTCACGAGATTCGATAAATCTTTTATAGTAATCGAGTTCCTCGTCGTCGGTGAGATCATGGATGAATTTATCTTTCTTAGTTGCATAAGCTGGATTCAGACACCCCTTTGTTGATATAGACGTCAAAATGTATGGGTTAAGTAACCACACTCGTGCCTTATCCGCTGCTCCGCTTAACGCAAAATATAGCGCAACGCTCAAACTATCAGACCAGTCTAGCAAGCGGGTTGGAACGCCAAAGTGCTGCATCAGAAATAACATTCGCCAGCTGCTCGATTTTTCTGGTAGTAGTAGCCCGCTTCGGTATCTAAATTCTTCAAATAGAGCGTGCTCCCGGCTGTAATCGTTTCCGGGCCGAAACAACCCGGGTGTAAGCGGCCAAGCGCCAACGCGCTGTCCTCTAAACCAGGTGCCCGAGCGAACCGTCGAAATTTTCGCCTTGGCGTCCGCAATAGCTTCGTCGAACTCTTTGGCAGAGTGAATTCGCCGAAAAGGCGGATTAGCACTTGACATCGAACGGTTCTCTTTCTCTCATTGTTACTGGGGGATTAGCTCAGCGGTAGAGCACTCGGGCAGTACCCGAGGGGTCTGTGGTTCGAGTCCACAATCCCCGACCATTACCAAGTCCGTCATAGGCTAGCCAGCATTGCTGATGCTGCTCCCGCTGGACCGGATATTCTGCTTCACAGCACTGCAAACGCAAACCCCCGACAGACAGAGTTGGTGACGTTCGTCCCTCCAATAGATTTTCGCCGATAGTCGTCGGGCATTGCTGGGGACGATCTTGTCCGCCTTGAGCGATATCCTTTGGGGCGGCGTCCTTTTACATTCGCGCTCCTCGGCGCCCCTCCATGAGGCCATTGACGCCGTCATGCACCAACGTGATGCAGTCAGCTTTGCAAGTCTCGCTTTCAGCTTGCGCGCAAAGCACCGAGCGCGCCATCTCGCCGGGGCTATTGCGTAAGGAATGAAAGAAAGCCTGTTGGATGAAATTTGATGTCCGATTGGAAGAGTTGCCGATATCGACTTTCAAGCTCAAGGTCTTTCTTATGGCTTACCATGTGGATTATTGGTGGATTTTTTTGGCCCCTGCGTATCACTACCGCTCGCAACAGCATTGCTCTGATCCAAAGGTCGTCATTTGGCAGCGAGTACCCAACGAAGATCCACTCTCTAGCTGCTTCCAGCGCCTTCTGCGCACCCCTCCAGATGTTGGCGAGATGAACGTTCAGGTATCTCTTGACGAATGATGGTGTGACAACCAATCCATCCATCTCAGCACCACAGTGGCATTCCCGATCGAGCGACGACAAGCGCGCGCCCTCCACCGGCATGATTATTTTGTTTGGGTTCACGTATAGATTCCCACAGCGGGGGCAGTACTGCCAGTTGAAGGAACCGTGAAGCTTATAAAGACGCCGAGATTCGGCGGTTTCTTGCTGTTTTAAGTCGTCGCCAAGATAGTCGACCAGCCGCGCGCCGAGAGTGCCGTAGGCTGGCGGCGCGCTTGTCTCACGACAAATTGCTTGATCGAGCAGCGTGTCCCAATTGGTGGTCACGACGACGTCGTCACGATGAAGGCTTTTGGCCAATAATTCGAAAGCGAGGTGATAGGGCCGAGTTTGGTCCAACTGCATGAAGCCTGTTAGAAGTGCCGCGACTAGGCGCTCGCGCACCCTTTGTAGTTCGTTGCCTTTCAACTCGCGAGATTTTCGCGCCGATGAGTACCCTCCGCGACTGGGACCTAGGCTCCACTGCTCAGCAATAGCGACATCGATAACGCTAAGTATCTCCATAATGCTTGGCATCAACTCAGTATCTGGCAATCGGTCAGGAGCCTGCCCGGATGGAACATTCACAAAATCATCCCAAAGGTGTGCTGCCGGCTGTAACCCGTGCTCGTCGAGTGAATAGACAGTCTCGAGATACTGCTCCAACCGGCTGGGACGACCCTTCTCATTGTTCTTATATTTCACGAGATAATGCGCAACCGGGTAGGTCAGCTCCTTCGTAATCGGATAACCGGCTTCGGCCGATGCTCCTGCGCCGATGAGAAAGACCTTCGACATGACAGCACCTCCGGGTAACAGCCACAGTATATAATGCCGATCGATTCTTCGCGTCGTGGTTAGACAAAAAAGACCCAGGAACCAAATCAACCCACCGTGCCGGTCGCCTGCGGACAGCCTCGCCACAGCGTCTTATCTCTGTGCCATCTACCAGATGCGGGACAAATGCTATCCGAGATCAAAGATCGCCCTCCCGCCGTCAAGGAATATGGCCGCCTGTACGGATCGGATTCGAAGCTGTTTTTGTCGAAATAGTCGAAGCGTCCCTCGAATGCTAGCATTTCTGGTCTAGCGTAATGCGCGATCTAGCACATTTCTATAGCGTTAAATCACGTTTGCGAATAGTGTTGCTGCCGGAACTGAGCCATTAGCTCTTGGGGGGGGGTGGCATGGTAGCGTCGCGGATTGCGCTTATCGCGTTGAGGGCGGCACCATACCGCAAGACTTCCCAACACCACGCTGTGATCATTGGGACCGACGACGACGCTGGCAAGAGTTGGCGTTACATCTGCTATCCGCTGAGCGCTTTGAAGCAGATGTTGTCACAGGTGGAAGGTCGACGGGGCCGAGTTCATACAAAGGCCGATGATGAGATTGATCCATTCGGAGAGTCCACTCGTAAGAGGTACGGCGGTTTCTGGATAGATCCGAAGGAAAAGGAAAAGGAGCCACCCGCCGAGTTTCCAGGCGGCGCGTTGAGTGCTGCCGAGCGGGCTGAGTTTCGAGACGACAGCTTGCTGGACCTTCCGGACATGTATGTCCCGCTCGTTATGCGCGACATCGTCGAAGTCCGCTTCTATCGCGCAGGCCGCTCGCCTTTCAGCTCTGCGCCGGATGCTGCTCGTGAATTTGGATGCCTGGCTAGATTGGACACGTGCAGGCCTGTTGACATGACCGCGCCGGCCGGGTCTCCGCGGCTGGCCAACGATGCGGTGGTCAGCAATCCACGCTACGTGGGCTCGATGATCGAATTGCACGCGCTCGCCAAATCGATTGGCGACGATCGCCCGCGCGGCAAGATCTCAGGCTTTCGCGCGATGCTGGACTTACGATTGGCATCGAATGCCCATATCAATGCTCCTCAGGATCGACCGGAACGGAGCGACACGCGCGGTCGCATAGTCGTGGTTGCCGAAGGCAGCGGCCAGCGGGCTCTTTGGAAGCTAGATGATGCAGGGCAGCCCATTGCCGGCGACAGCGCACTGTTCGATCGCATCTGGATGGGTACAAGCATCAACGTCCATAGCGACGGCACGACGGGCTGGGCGCGTCAGTACTGGGACAACAAGACGCTGCTCGATCTCGCCGACAAGACCCAGCCGGATCGCTTCAAATATCCGGCTTCGGAAAAATGGGATCAGGTTCACGAAGTCCCATTGCTGAGGCGTTTGAAACTTCCGGCTCCGGTAACAGGCATCAGACGTCAGTTTGGGTTCCGTGTGGTGGCCTTTGATGGACCAACGAATACCTTCACATACCCTTCTCTCGCGCTCCGCTTCGAACTCCGGTCGCTCAGCTATTCTCAACTGTTCGCCCCCGCGATCGAGTACATCACTCCCCCTGGTTCGACGCTTACAAATAACCGGGATGTCTACTTTGCCCAGGAACAGCGACGCGGCGATATCAACCTTCCGATGGCGCCGGATGAGCCGGTTCGCTGGCTGACCACGGCGCGGCTCGATTTCGGATCGTATAACGACGGCAAGGAGGAACCGATCGCCGGCGTGGTCTTGCGCAGTATGCGCGATCTAGTCAGGCGATTGCATAGTGGACTTCGAGCAGTTCGCGACGGGCGCCCGATCAGCACTTTGCCTGTACCTGATATGACTGACTACGCAGCGGAGACGGTCGCGTGGCATGCGGTCGGTGTGTTGGTTGACCGGTTCGCGCATGAGCTCGATGCGCCGTACACCGGATCGTCGATACATTCGGACGCCGAGTTTCCCTTCCGTTTCTCGGCCTTCGAACCGCGCGCCATCGATGACATGTGGCGCGGCGCAAACAAGGCAAATAGACCGCCCAAAGACTTGCGGCTGCGAGCCAGCTTTGATGGTGATTTGCCAAGATTGCCTAATGAACAGCGCGTGGCACCGCGTTACACATTCGATCTGGCAGCACCTCGGACTGTTGCGGGCGAAGCAAGTGTCGACGATAGCCCGCTAACGTATCCCGCCTTCCAGCCAGCGGTGTCGGTTCTTGATCCGGACGACATCCAGCTCGGAACACGCTTTGAGCTGACGGCGAGGCAACTACAAGGCTCGATTCAGGCAGTGTCCGTCGGAGCGCTCCGCCTTGTACTCGATCACGAAAGCATGAAGGACATGCCTCTCGATGGCGCTGGCGTCGTTGTTCTTCGACGGTACGCCGCCACAGAAGAAATGAGTGCTCAGGATATGCTGCCTGGCGCCATTGACGCTGTCATCAAGCTTCCGATCTTGCGTGCCGACCCTGCTGATCAAGACGATCCGGAGTCGGCTGTTCGCATTACGGCGCGCGACAGGCGGCTCAAGCCCCTGAATCCACAGATACCCGATCCCTTTGCGCCACTGCTGATCCCGCTGGAGCGCCCGGAACCGGCTTCAAGGGTCAACAAGGCCGACCGGAGGCCGGCAGCGAAGAACACGTCCCAATCCTTGCTGATGCTCACCGCGATCGAGACCGCCACACGGCACCGCGACCATACCGTTGGGCTGTCCTTGCACGCTATCACCATCGAGAAGGACTCAATCAGGTCGAGGCGCACGAAGGCCACAGACACCCCGCCGGCCATCCAGAGTTTGCTGGTGCTTGATCCGCGGCCGCTGCGCGTCGCGGTGGTTGAGTATCAATCACTCACTGCCAGCGCGACCTCTGAAAGTTCGGAGATTGCCGTTTGGAATGCGGCCGGCGAGGGCGGTCTCTCTTGGCGCGTGCGGGACGACAACGAAACGGTTCGGCTGACTTTGCCGCCACAAGTCGTCGGCGAAGCTATGGAAAAGAACCGGTCCGATCGCCCCGGCAAACCGATGGATGTTAGGAAAGAAACACCGGCAGCGGCGCGCTTTGGCTCCCTCACGGTAGCGCAACTCGATCCCACTTTCGCGGACACGCGTTTCCGCGAGCCGGGATGGAATCTGCGCCGCCTGCTCGGGCAGGCGACGCAGCGGTCTCCCGGAGCGCGTCTTCGTGGCTTGAGGCTCGAACTATTGTATGGGCTGCTTACACGCGTGCGTTCGCCAGACGTCTGGTACACCGAGATCGCAGGCGCAATCGGAGAGCCTGCTTTGCCGCTCTTCGATGCGTTCGATAGCACAAATCCGCACCTCCAGCGTCATTCCAGATTGATCGATGGCGTGATTGCTGCCGAGCGAAGCCGGATCGCCGTTGACAAGCTATGGAAGAGCCGCCCCGATGACGATCCTATTCTTGAGGACGGTGTGTCATTCGAGATCCGCTTGCGCGAAATCGACCACGGCGATCTTCGCGGACCGAGCACGCCGTTGCGGTGGCCTGTATCGGGCGACGTCCCTGGGCCAAATGACACTGGAGGGCTGATCGACGCAACGGTCCTCAACGAGACGTTCAAGCGCTCGGACGACGACAAGGACAGTTTTCCTGGAGGCCTAGCTTGGGCATTCGAAAGCGCAAACATTCTGATGAGCGTCTACGGCAAGCCCCGTTCCGATGGGGGACGCGTACGCGGCATACACTTGTCGGCCTATGGCGGCTATGGTTCACAGCGCGCATTGTTCGACGAACGCAAGACGATTGTCGAAACGGACACTTCACAGGGACGGGTGCACCGCTATCGCCTCGAGCGCATGGGCCGCATCTCTTGCCTCTGGCATCGCGCCAAACACGTAGTGGTCTACGAGCGATCGGTTGTGCCACCGGCGCAATTCTACAATGCAGAACCGATCGGGCTCCTGCAGGACGAGTTGCTGGGCCGGCCAGTACTCCGCAAGGTAGAGGAGTATGTCGAAATACTTCAGCCGATACGAAACTATCCGGAAGACGGACACTCCACCCGCCTCTGCGCATTCGTTGTCGGCGCGGAGTTCAAGTCGAAAAAGATTCGCGTTGACAGCGACTGGGGCAACGACGTCCGGCGCGAAGGTTGGCGTGTTCCGCTGTGGAATCGTATTTTCCTCGGGCTCTCGGCCGCTGAACCCGGCCAACCTGAGAACCCGGATCACCCGGCCAATTTGTATCCGAAGCCACAGGTTCGGCTCACTCTGATGGGGCACGACGGCGTAGAGCGCCCGCGTGAAATTGCCTCGCCTGAAAAGCTCTATTTTTACACCTCAGTTATCGACGGAGAGGGTGAAGATACCGACGCCTGGCAAACAGTTCGGGATGTCGACTTCTGCGACAGGCCGGCTCCAGTCGTAGGCGCGATGAATCCGACCAGTGCCGACTTGACTGACGCGCCGCTCGCACCCGAACCCGAATACGTTCCCGGGTACGAGCCCTTTACGCTTGATCTGGACGAGACCGACGATGCGATTGCGCTTACGCACAACCGCGTGCCGGGAGGGCCTTCCGCTGTCCTGCGAAACGTGACGATCGCGCGCGGCATGCCCGCCGCCTTTCCATCCAACGGATCAGCCGACCAGCGCTCCAACGTGAAGGCCTTCGGCGATGGATTGGCGCTATCAGCTGCGAATGCCCGCAACGAGCTCGATCGTGCTGCCGGACGGGTGCTCGGTGCACTCGAGAACGTGGATCGCCGATTGAGCGGCGACGCACTGCGCATTGAGGCGCATGCCTTAGCGGACAAGGCTTTTGCTGAACTCGATACTTACGACCTGCAGCGGACGATCACCAATGTCGGCGATGCCCTGACAGGTGTCGGAAAAATCCCACTGACAAATATGTGCGCGGGCCTGGAAGCCTCGGTGCGCGCGCAAATCGATGGTCAAGTCAGTCGATTCAAGATCGTGGCTCGAGATCTACTGAACGGGGCTGCCGCAACAATCGAAGGGCAGATCGGGGCCTGCGCGCAAGTCGTCGAGGCGGATATCGCCAAATTCGGGACCGTTGCGCAAATTGCCGACCGGATGTTCAAAGCGGTTGAAGACAAGGTGGGGACGCTTCCGAAAAGCACTGCGGACGCCCTGAAGCAGTCGCTCGAATCAGGCGTGGCCGATGTGAAGGCGTTGCTCGACGATCTGAGAAGCGCGTCAGACCGCGTTCGCAAAGCGGCTAAGCTTATCGACGACCTTTACATAGATATTCCGGCGGAAATTGCCGGCATTCGCTCACGGATCAAGGCGGATAGCAAGGCGCTTTCGGGCGTAATCGCCGGTAACGCGGCGACCACCACCAACGAATTGGCGTCGATCGCGGCCGAGGCCAAAACACTCCTTGAGGCGCTGGACCAAAGCCTTAAGGACGTTGGCGACGCCAAGGAGATAAAGGAGGCCAAGAAAGAGCTTCACGATACGCTTAAGACGGTCGACAAGCTGCGGTCCGACCTGGACAGGCTCGCACATTCCGACTTGCCGGCCTCGGCGCGGCGCATCCTGATTGCGGCCGCAAGAGCATTCGACGACACAACTGTGTGGATTCGCGGTGTCGCAGAACAAGCCGACAGCGACGGAACGACGCTTATCGCAGTGATACGCGGGCAATTGAAAAACGTCAGCAAGAAGCTGGCTGACGTCATGGATCCCGTGATCGGGCGCATTCAACTCGCATCCGACGAAGCCGGCTCGGTACTCGCGGAACTGGCGACGTCAATTACCGACCTGCTGAAGCCGGTTGACACGGTCGCGGCTGAGATCACGACGCGTATCGAACGAGAGCGCGGCGAGCTCGTGTCTGCACTGAAAGAAATTGCGACGGAAATGGATGCCGCTTTCAATCAGGCGATTGATGACCTCGAAGTGCTTCGGTCCAAGGCAGCGACGGAAATCGACAACTTCACCAACAACGTGAGCACAGGCCTCATAAAGGCACTCCAAGACCTGGAGAAAAGCAGTGCGGACGTTCTGAAGACCATCGACGATGCGATTGGCGAGGCCAGGACCAAGCTGCGGACGTCGGCGAATTCGGCGCGCGTTGCCGCGACGTCTGCACTTGAATCCGCGAAGGGGCAGTTGATCGCGCTGGTCGATCAGGCCGCCAGGGCAGTGAGCGTACCTGCGCAAAAGCTTATCGATCAGTTGTCGGCCACCTGCCAGTTCCTCGAAGGATTCGCCCAGCAAATCGCGAATCAAGGCACCGAGATCGGGAAATGGATTGCAGAGTCCCTGGATCTAAAAAAATATAAACTGGACCTGCAAGACCGCGTCAGCGAGATCATCGATGCAAACGCCGAGAAGCTTGATGATCTCAAGCGCGAGGCCGCTGCCCAGGTGCATGAGCTTACGCGCAACGTCGAGAATCGCGCGCGCCAGCTTGTGGGCGCGGTCCAGGAGAGCGTGCGCGACATAACCGGCGCGAGTCTCGAGGAATGGCAATCGCGCTCGGAAGGAGTCTATCAGAAAGGCGACGGCGCCTTGCGTGCACTACGGGCCCTTGGCGATCCACCGAAGACCGATCGTATGGGATTCAACCGTCCCGAGGTCGCCTATGTGCTCGGAGAGGCCAAGAAGCTTGGCGTGGACATGACGCCGGCACTGGTCTTGGTCAATCGCGTCAACGATCAGATCGCCGCTACAGAGCGGGCAGGAAAGGCCGTCGGTGACCTGCTCGACAGTTTCGGCGTGCGGATGCCAACAAGCGAGCTTACCGACCGGGTCATGCCGCAACGGCTCCTCAATCTTTCGGTTGCCGATTTGCTTCCCCATCTAGGCGCCATTGATTTCCGTGGACTGCTGCAGCGCGTGGGCTTTCCCGACCTGGACGACAGCGAGGCGCTGAAAATTCGTCACGGCTTTGACCCAGCGACGATGACCGCTTGGATGGAGGCGGACATAGACGTCCCATTCTCCAAGCCTGCTCCGCTGATGGAATTCGGTCCTGTCAAGATCGTCATCGACGTCGCGCGCCTTACTGCCAAGGCACGACTTGCGGCCGGCCGAGATGGCACCGAGAAGACGATGAAAGGGCAAATCTTCGGCGACTGGCACGTCATGTGCTCAGGGATGAAGATACTCACCTTCCGGCAAACTGGATTGTATTTCGATCAGACCGGACATATCGACTTCAAAGTGCAGCCCGATCGTGTGGAGCTGGCCGAGATCCTTCAGTTTCTCACGCAACTGATCGAAGCGACTGGCCAGACCGGCGACTTTACTGTTGGGCCGCTCATGCGCGGAATGATCCCTGCGGGGGTGGCAGCGAAGCTCGATCTCGATTTGCCTGATATACAAAGCGGCGCGTTCGGAATCGCCGACCTGTCGATTCATATCCTCTTTGGAATCGCAGCCATTCCGGAATTCGAAATCTTCGGCGAATTGTCGGTTGGTTCGCGTCTGGCTCCGTTCACGATCAATGTCTGGATTCTGAATGGCGGTGGGTATCTAACGCAGCGTTTGTCCTTCCTGCCAGCTGCGCGGCCGCGACCACTCCTCACCTATACCCTCGACATTGGCATCGTCGCCGGCGTGGGCCTCGGATTTTCCTTTGGGGTCGTATCCGGCGGCGTCTATCTACAACTCGGCTGCGGCATAGCATTCACCTGGACGACAGGCAGGGGCGGTAACAGCACGACGGTACGGGTGTTCATCCTGGTGCGCGGGAACGTGGATGTCGCCGGGCTAGTCACCGTCGGAATCGCGCTGCTGCTCGAGATCGCCTACGACGGAGCCAATATGATTGGAGCCGGGGAACTGACAATTAGCGTGAAAATCAGCGTGTTCTACACGCTCAATGTCTCGCAGCGCGCGGAGTACGTATTTGCGGGCGAAAGCAAGAAGGGTTCGGGAAGCCAAGGCGAAGCCTATTGTTAGTCGGCGAATATTGAGGGGGAGGCCATGTCTAAACCACGAAGGTTGCGCGTCAACGTGCAAGTCGACCGTTTACCCGATCTGAGCGCGCCTCAACGCGTACAGATCGCGATGCGATTGAGCTCAGCGATTGATCCCTACGACGGAAACGCAATTGCAGGCGATCTCGACGCGATTTTGCCGTGGAAGTGGAAATCCGCAGACGACGTAAGCCAGCCCTGGGCGCCTCACTCGCCCTCGAGCTGGGTGATCTGGCGGTCTTGCCGGAAAGGAACGTCCTGGGATTTGCCGATCAAGGTGCCAGCGGATGCAGTTAGTTTTATCGGAGCGCCACAAGATGCCGATCCGTCAGCCCGGTTCTTGTACCGCCTGGAAGGCACTATCCAGCAACTCCTCGCTGACATTGGACCCAGCACGCTCGAGACGATCGAAGCAGACGAAATCAGTGGGCGAAAGGTATTTTCCATTGTCGAAACGCTAACCACAATAGCGGCGCCGATGCCTGCTGCGCTCAAGGTCTGGACCTGCGCCACAATCGACGTTTCGAAGCTTGCCGACTTTGATCCCGACGACCTGTTCGTCGCTGCACCGCAATTCCACGCGGTCGGCTTGGCTACCGGCGGCACCGCGCTCGACCTGACTTGCCGGGCAGACGTGGCGTCGGTAATCGTTCCGCCGTTAAATCCCAAGGATCCCCTTCCGCCGCCCGAGCCGCCCGTGCCCGGAAGGTGGCCACCCACCGCTCCTCCGACCACGCAGCCGGAACCGTTCGATTCCGACACGCTGCCCACGCAGATGGGTGTTCTCTTGCAGAATCCAACCTATCCGGGCACTGAGACTGCATGGGCAAGGATTATCCCAACTTTGCCAATGTCGCTGCTCGGGACCAGCGACGACTACCCGGAGCGTCTGATCGATCCCAGCACACTTACGATTCGAAGTGCGCCCGAGGCCCCCTTTGAATTCGGCGATTGGGCACATGAACTTCCGCGCCAAATCGCCGAGGCAATCGATCCGGCTGCACGTGCGATGACAATCACCTATTCGACCATCCAGAAGATGCTTGCCGAAAGTGAGGAAGCGGTTCGGCGAGCCACGGCCTCGTTCCTCTCCAGCAGCACCGGTGACCGCCAGGAGACGGAGCGCAAACGGCGGACAGCTGCGGAGCAGCGCGATGGCTATATTGCCGCAATTGTCTCCGATATGGGCCCGGGAGGACCGGATATTCTCCGACGCACCCTGACGGCACTGCACGCACCGGTGATATGGCCACGTCGGCGATTGTCGCGATCCTCCGGTGCGCCGGTAATCACGCTGTTGTCGTCACTCGCTGAACGCGAACCCGATCTGCGCGACCAGATTGTTTCATTGTTGCTGGCGCATGCGGACGACGCCGTGGGGGCCGGGATTGATCTTGAAGCCGTCCTGAATGCCGACAGAAAGGAAATCACCGGCCCACAGTCAGGCTCGGATCCCGCCTTGATCCGGGCAATAGGAAAGAGCGGCTTGCTCGCGCTCGCTGGGGTGCGTCCATCGCCGGACAAGCCATGGGCCGCCGATCCTCCCACGACCCTGCTGTTAGAAGATTCCGATGGGTTTCTGCAATTCATCACGCAGCATTGGACCACGCTGCGCGAACCCCGCAAGGCGGACGCCAAGCGTGAGATAGGCGGGCTTTTCCTTCGTTGGACATTGGACAGCGGCGCATCCAAGCTCGTCAATGAACTCAGACCGCTATTGGATTTGAGCCGCTTGCTGCCACTGGACGGAGAGCGCCTTAGAATTTCCCTTCGTGTCGACTGGGAGGACGTAGAGTCAAGTCTAGCGGTTGCCCTGGTTGGCGCCGTCACCCACTACGGAACGCCGAGAATTGCCGCAAAAATACAGTTTGATCTCCACAAACGATTGAACATAACAGGCAGCGTCGACGTGCTCGGCCAGGTAACACCACTGGCTCCGTTTGATCTCGGCGGTAACCCTCTCAACGATCCGATTGAACTCGGACTGCGCAGGGAAAAGAAGGATGATACGCAGGTCCTGCGCCTGTTTGTCAGCATTGGTACGACCCAACTTTGCGATGTTCTGATCGACTGGGCCGCTCTTACATCAGGCTTGTCCCTTGGCCTGGATCCCGGGCCAGGCGCGCGCACTCGGATCGTTGGAGGGCTTAGCGTTGAAGGATACAACCGGGTCGCTGCAATAATCAGACGGGACGGCCCGAATGCTGTGCGCGGCGCCCTTTGTATTGCACACGCAGGTCCAGCGATTCCCTGGTTGATGCTGGGCCGCGTGCCGATAGACGGCGCCTCGGAGATAGTGATCATAAAGCCGGGTGGCGATTTCGAGTCGCTGGAGCGACAGCCGTTGCGCGAGCGGCTGCCTATCGCGATGCAGCAATACCTGCAGCCGGCGTTCGAACGCGCCTTCGATGCCGCGCTCCATGCCGCTTTGGCGTCGTTAATCGCGCCAAGCGCGGATGAGCTCAAGGGGATCAAGCGAGAAGAAGAGGATCTGGAGCAAAAGATCGCTGGAGAGAAGGATCCGTCGCAGAAATCGGCGTATCAGAGAATATACGACCAATTGCAAGGCCAGCAGCGGGCCTGGGGTGTTCCTGAGTGGAAGCTTGGCCTGACTTTGCACGCCCAGGCCCAGATATTTCAAGGAAAAATCGATGCTGCGGGAAATGAAAAGGAGAGAGAAACCTACCGATTGGCCTTGCGTTCGGCGCAAGACGCCGAGCGGATCGTCGAGATACTGAAACACATTTGCGACGCAGCGACAGAAGATGCGAAAGAACGCACCAAGCGGCTGATACCACCTCCGGCCGGAACAGTTGCAAGCGGTGGTGCGCAATTGACTCGGGGGGTCGCCGCGCGGCTTGCCGAGTCCGGCCGTATTACCGAAAGCGCGCCATCGCTTGTCTTCACGATCGATCAGCTGCAGGCGTTCGATGAGGGAGTTGACCTGTGGACACGGCTTAGCGGTCTAGGAGTGTTGATTGCCCGAGCAAAGGCAGACGACAAGGGGGGGCCAGCCGACCCGACCAAGGCGGATGGCTGGTGGAGTCTCAACGTAGCGACCCTGCATGCGCCGGGGCTGGTAACGACTCCGAAGCGTGGTTCGCAGGATGCCGCCGTGGGCACGCGCGAGGCCCTTGGCGCCGACAATGCAGTGCTCGTGCGGACTATTGCGGATGCCACAAGATGGGAGATCGGCGCGCGCACCGATCCGGTCGCCTATGCCGTCGGCGAAGTCTCAGGTGTTAGGGCTGCTGCTATCCGGTATGAGAGCCGCTCAATCGTGGCGGAGATGGATACGGCGGACCAACTGCAGCCGAGTGGCCCGTCCCAGTCGGTGGCGCGCCGCCCGGAGGCATACTTGTTTCCGACAAAAATTCTCAGCGGAACTGACGCGCAAGGCAAGGAAACATTCCGGCGCGCTGAATTTCCGAAACTGCCTCCGCTGACATTCGGTCGCGCTATCCACGTTCTTCCATATCTCATTGGGCACGGCGGCACGCTGCCGATTCCTTTGCGTGCAACGGATGTTGAACCGACGCAGCGCAGTTCCTACAGCGACTTTGCCAGTCCTGATTTCATCGGCAGGATCAATCCCAACCTAGACCATAAGGCTTGGCAGGAGACGATCGGCGAGGAAACTCGCCTCAAGGTGAGAACAATTCCATATCTGCGATCCCGCCCGGTCGGAGCACCGCGCCTGGCGCGGGGTGGACAGGGACCAGGTCTTCCACCGGGAGTCGAGGCTCCTCTTGCGCATGAGTTGCCGATCCGACCTGCGCCGATTACCCTACGCAAAAACCGACCCGTGCGCTTCTTTCTCGACAAGAGCCAGGAGCGCGGAATACTGTTGCCGCCGCTGCCGGGACCCACGGCCCCACAACTCTGCGCCATTCGCATCGACGTCGGCGATGTCGACCCGCTGCCGAAGGGCAAAACCTTGGCGATTGCGATCTGGGGTGAAGATGCCTCGGGAATTGAGAAGCGCTACGCCAACGTTATCCTGACTGGCCCGGGCTCGAAGAATGGTTTGCGAGTCGAAATAGTTGGCTCGTCTTCGCAGACTGCCCTGCGCGCAGTACAACTCGCCGACAGGCCCTTCGCTGAGGATGAGCCTGAGGAGAAGCCACTTGTGGTCGCTTCGGAGATTTCCGTAGCGCCGCAGGCCTGGAGTTCCGCCTTTATCGAGATTACCACGGATGCCGACCGGCTCGACGCGGAACCCCCACGGGTGGCGTTCGGGGCAGCGATGATCAATGACGTCGATGGGTCTTTGTTTGCGTTCACCGCAGATGGCGATCGCATGGCCTTGCCACCTGAAGTCACACATCAAACGCGTAGCGTTCATATTCTCGACGGCATGGATGGACGTAAGACCTGGCCGTCCGATACCAAGTTTCTGATCCGCCGCCCTGCGGTGGACGTGGAGACCTACGATCGATGGGTGAACGGACCTATCGGCGGATTTGGAAGTGCCGACAAAGATGCAATCCGCGCCAAGATCGGCGAGGCGCACAGCCGCGCCACAAAATATGTATTGCGCGAGGATCGTTCGATCGACGATCCGGCCGTTCATGCCATCGCCTACGAGTTGGTCGAAGTTTTCCCGAAACGAACGATCATCGCTCTGCCTAAAGACCTAAGGGGCCTCAGGACGAGCCTCGACAAGATACTGATGCTGTCCGACGAAGCGCCTAGCGAACTCGAGATCGGTCTCACGACTGGTTTGAAACTCGCACCCGGGCACATCTATGAGCTGCGCATTTATGGGGCTGTTCCCGAAATTCACGACGAATTGGCTCCTGTTCCGACAGCTTCGCGGATTGTTCCGGCAATTACGGGAGGTTGGCGCGATATCGACGTTTCTGGGCATACTTGGCATCTTGGGGATCCGCTCACGTTAACGATAGAGGTGGCTACAAGCGATATTCCCAACTTCTTTGCGACCCATCCGCTGCGCGTGATGCTGGCTAGGCCGCCTGAAACCGTCCGTGATCGTGTCCTCGTACGTTTGGCATCGCGCGTGATCGCTCACTCGGATCCCGCCGCCGGGCCGGCGGAGGGCGATACGTATCCATCTATCCGCTATGTCGACCGGGTCGCCCTCATGGAGCAACGATGGAGTTGGCGCGGGCGACCGCAACCCGACATCTCGGGCGACTTCGCACGATTGGGCTATGATCTGCCGACAGAGCCGTCAAATAGGGGTATCGCCGACAGCGCCAAAAGATATGTCGAGGCGTCCTTTATCGGCCGGCTCGATGACGACGTTGGCGAGATTCGAGAAAGTCGGATCAACCGTGCTCACGTCTACGCGCGACGCGTCGCCATGGATGCGACGGAGGCGAACGGCCAATTCGTCGAGATTCCTGCTGGGGAGATACCACTGCTGCTCGATAAGGACCTTGGCTGGCGCGGAGGCGCCAACCTGTGGCGGTTCGCTTTGCGGGGCAAGAGTCGCTATGCATCGATGCGTTTGAATGAGGCGAAGCTGGTCACGTTTAGCCACCGGGGCTCAGCGGATACCGCGACCGAATGGTTTTCGCTGATCGTACCGGATCGCAACAGTGAACGGCAGGCACAGCGTCCTGGGCTTGCGCTGGTTCTACCGTTGACCGAGCCGATGATGGCCGGCGGTTCGGTCCCGCCGCTGCTGGCTCTATTCAACGAAACGATGTACCCGAACCTAAACGCCGCTGATGGCATCGAGGTCGTGATCGAGTCGACGCGACATCCGCTGCCGGCAGTCGACCAAGTCGTTCGAGACGGCTGGAACGACGAGCCACCGCAAGATCCAGCAAAACTCGCGCAGATAAATCGCTCGGCCGTGGTGCGCGCATGGAATTTAGAGAAGAAGCGCCCCGATGAGCCGAATGGTGGACCGCCCCTGGATGCCACGCCGTTCAATCTGCGTTTGTCGCGCGGGCTCGCCTGGGGCACCGTGCAGCGTACAAAGAAATTGTATGACGACGTGTGGAAGGCATGGAACGACGAGCCGGCGGGACCAGTCAAAGACAATCTTAAGGGTAGAATGGATGAATGGAAGGCAATGCTGGACGCCGCTCGCACGCGTGCGGCCGAACTAGACGCTTCCGATGCAGAACCGTCGCCGATCGAGTTCAGCGATTCAAGTGTACTCAAGTATTGGCAGGAACGAGGTCCGGATCCGATTCGCACCGTAGACGCGTCCAATGGTCAGCCCATGGCGCTGCGTGCGGACGGGCCTCTTGGTTACACCTTCGATTTGGAGACCGATGCCGGGCGGTTCGATCATTCAGGCCTGTTGATTTCGCCGGTTGCCGAGTTCGTCCGTCCATGGTCGCTGATCAAGCTTCGGTTCCGCCGGCTCGAAGCACCGGAGTTGCTGCGAAAAGCAGTTCGGATCGACCGACCCAAGGACGAATCGGCTTCGCAGGGGGATGAATGGATCTACCCACTCGCCCCCCAGGACGGCGACCTTTTGCAAGTTGTGCGGCTTGCCGCGCCGTTCGTATTTAATCTGCCTTCGGGTCCCGTCGTAGCAGGCGTGGACCAGTCACAACGAGTTGAGTTCGCAACAAAGCACGAGGGGGTCGCTTTGGATGTAGGCGAGTTCCCGGTCGTGGACGAAGGGGACGACGCTGCGTCGGCAGACAGAAAGCGTCTCGACGTGGCCGTTCATTTTCTTACGAGGAAAGACGCCGACTTTGAACCCGACCCGCAATATACGCGTGTGGTCGCAGGCCTGGTTGCGACAGACGGTAACCCCGGCAAGCAAACTCTGAAGATCGTCTGCAGCACGGCGCTAGGTTTTGCTGGCTCTTGGGAGCTTGAAATCGATACAGGCGCGACCGTGTCGGTGCGCATCGTTCTGTCGCAGCGGCCAAAGCCTGAAGGCCTCGATGACTACAAGCCATCCGGTGACATGTCGATACGAGTTCGGATTGCGCGAGACGAGCAAACAGATGCGCTAGCGCACGACACCGATAACACCTGGCTTAGCGTCCTGTGCCTGCCGATGAACGCCGAAGGCAAACTCAAAGTTGAGGACGTCGTCAATGTTGTTCTCGCTGGAGCAGTTCCATCCGGTTCCGTACTTCGGCCGGTTCGGCTTTCAGATTTTACACCGGGGACCTGGTGCCAATTTGGAGCGGCCATGTCCCGGTTCAGAGCCCAGTTCACGGTGGATGGGGAATTGGGGCCGTGGTTTCCTGTCGATGTAAGCGACCTGCAGATCTTGGCGAAGAAGGGCGAACTGAGGCTCGATACCAGCATGCTTGGTCAGGCAGATGGAGCGAACGTGGCTCTGGGCCTGTTCCCTGAGGGAGCACCAGATGCGAATTCTCAGCTTGAAGAAGTGCTGTTCGCTGTAATTACCTATTTCATTTATGATGCCTTCGACCGCATTCGCGAGCGTCCCTATGCGGTTTTCCGGCTGCCAGGGAACATGATCGACCTGATGCCGGACGAAACGAGAGTGTGGCCGTTGGCCACTCCTCCGACACTGACCTTCAAAGCAGGGCGTGTGAGGCTCATGCGCGTGCTCCGGGGCAAGAACCTGGAAGAGGGCGGGTTTGCAAAGGCGATGACGGAGCAAGCTCGCTTCCAAAATCTGTTTGGGTCAATCTCGGACGAAGACAGTTCGGGGGATCCAATACAAGCGCGTCCTCCCGACGCCGAGGGTATGATACTTGGTATCTCAATGCCGATCGAATGGGCTTCGGATTGACAATTCTAGCCATGGCGCTCCCTAAGGCGGGGTGCGCGATCTCGTGAGGGTCGTCATTGCAGAACTTGGCGATCCTTGATGCCCGATCTCAACTGACAGTATTGTATTCCCTACGCATCAATGTAAACTACAGAAGCCTATCCCACGCCTGGTCTGGAATACAGTCATGGCACTCAGTATTACGTTCACAAAATCCGGGACAAACTCGGAAAGTGCGGTCACCGGTGATCTGGCGCTGCTCGATGGCACAACGGTCGTAATGAAATCGACCGCTTTTTCTGGCGGGAATTCGTTCAATCCACTAGATGATGGTAAATACCGCTTGCGGCTCGACATTCACGGCGGAGAGGATACGAACGAGGCTAACTCGGACGGAACTCTGAAGCCGTACTATGGCATCCAGAAGGTCAGCAGCGACGTCCAGGACAATCAAGGTGTACATTGGGACATGCAGGTGGAATGGGGCACCATTCGAGCCCGTTTGAATCCAACAGGAGGAGCCCCCGATCACGGCGACTATGTCCATGGGAAAAAGAGGAAAAGAGACTATACTCATGGTTGCATATGCGATCGGTCTGAAGCGATCCTGAATTACCTGTGGAGTCTTGCATCACCGCCGAAAGGTATTGACGTTGTCGTTTCCGGAGGCGCGAGCTTCGATCTGGAAACGTTGGTCAGAAAGAATGTCGCAAAGAAAATCAACTTGCATAAAAAGTCTAAGCGAACGTCCCGGAAAAAGTAAAACTCAGTCTCGGCCTCTTCCTAAGTGCATTTGACCGACACAGGTACGATGCGTCGGGTCGTCAGCGCATCCTCGCTAAAGCAACGCTTTCGTAGTGTAGCTCGACTTTAGCGAAGCTGTTCGCGAGCGCTTCTCGTTGTTAACGGTAGGGCTGAGGTGGCAGCGCCGCATCATGAAACATGAAGGAGTTCCGCCTTGCACTTAATTTTGCGAGGCCGTCGGAGAGCTGGTAGTTTCGTGGGTTGGTACCCTCCTTCCACGATGGCCAGGACTCTACATATGAGACCGTATTCTTAAGGTCTGTATTGCCAAGCTCTTGGACCGTTTGATCGATTGCAGCGATGAGCGCCTTCTCGTGGCCATCGGTCCAGCCCGTTGGATTTCCCGCCCAGCCGCCGCCTACTCTTGATTGTGTTGCTAGTTGCACCATCCTCTTCAGCGCCCTGCCAGGCCCGGATGATGCAATCTCGGCCGGTCGATATATATGCCAGCGGTGGAGCAAAGCGCGGGCCTTTTCGGAGGTAAAGACTTCGTCGACCTGTCTACTGATACCGCCCACGTTGACAGGAATGCTCCCGACATCACGCAGGCGGATCCTAGCGACGTCCCAAATGGCGCTGCGTAACGCCTGCGATTCGCGCATTGCCGCGGTAAAGCGGTAGATCCAATGCCAAGACTTAAAATAGTTGCCGTCTTGCTCGGCGGACGGAGCGGGCTTGTAGTCCCCGTTCTCATCCGGGAAGGCGAGCCAGGATGCATATTTTCGGAGCGACTGGCTGAACAGGCGCTTGCCGTTAGGAATGCCCTTTTGATCAATCCAGTTGTCGCGTACGTTCACGCCGAAAAATGAGAAGTAGAAATCAAACGCGGCTTGCGCCTGCCACGCGGCATAGGCGAGTGTGCCGCACAGCTCACCGTCATAGACCTGTCCGACACCATTTGACCGCTTTACCAAACCAAGCGTCCAATGGCAGGGTCCGATCGACGCGATAGCGCTGTCATATGCATTGATACAGTCAAAGAATCCGAGGCACTCGACCTCGGAAACCGCCCGGACGACACGGAAGGTTGACTGCTCGGCGGGGCTCAGCTGAGGATAGCTTCTCCCGATCAGGTTATCGGGCGTGATCTCCGCCGACGGCTGTGTGAATTGTGGCGGCGTCGACAGAGGTCCGCCAAAGCCAGGGTATTTAATATAGCGTCCTAAAAGAGTCGTTCCGTCGGCTAAAACGCCCGTGTGAGGAAAATGCCCGCTCAAGTCATGGGCAAAAAAAGCGACCTTGGAACTGGAAACGTCGTGATCGTTGTATAGCCAGACGTTCTGAGCTTCGAGCGATTTCTTCGTGCCACTGGAATTGAGCTTCCAGACGTTGATCACCACTGGGCAGCGCCAATCTGAGGCGAGCCAGTGCTCCAGAAGAGTTCGCGTTTCCGTATTCGCGATGCCATCGACATGTCCTTGGTACTGATTGGCCCCGGTCTTAACCGGTACTAGCCGGTCGAACAGTGGCCCCGATGTTCCATTCAATTGCGCTACAGTCGCGTACTTGGAATATGACTGGAATTCCCGCAGAGCCCAGAAAGTCCTGCCGCCGAAATCGCCGTCGGCTGTGCCGACGATAGCAAAGCCGAGTTGCTTTAGATCTCTCTGTAGTTGTGCGACATACGTCGAATCCTGCATGCCCCTTTTCCAGGCAACCGAGCCGTATCGATCCATTGAGTACCCCCCTTTGCCACGTTAGACGGCGACCGGTAGCTCCTTCCAGGTCTGATCTCCGGCCCTTCCGTCGGGCTTGAACCCAGCAAGCGTCTGAAACCGGCGTACGGCAACGTCCGTTCTGTTGCCGAAATCGCCGTCGATCATCAACTCTTCGATGTCGACGCTGTCTATCAATCGCCAGAACCCGAGACGCCGCTGTAGTTCCCGTACAGCGGCGCCTTTGCTCCCGACTTGAAGGAATGGATAGTCAGAGGCTTCGCCCGGAAAAAACAGCCGCATATGCAAATGGTTGTCGTGATTGTCTTCCCAATTGGCGCCGACGATGTCGGGGTCGTTGAAGAAAATCACCTTGAGCGCCAGGACGCCGTTCGCATGCCACAGATCGACCAGCTCCTGCGTGAACTCGAGCGAGTAGTTTGGGCTTCGATACGTGATGCGCCCGGAGTCGGTTTCCGTCCCATCGTTGCGCAACATGTCCATGTCGATGTCGCGGCCAAGCTTATGCGAGCCGTGGTCGGGGATCGTTCCGCCACCTTTCTTGCTGATGTCGCCGATGCCAAGGCGCGGCGAGGCGCGCCGCAGCGCCCAGATGCGCCCGACTTCCTCGGTAGCCGCGACCGCCTGTGCGATCCCAAAACGATATTTTGGCAGCTTGTAGCCATACAGGCCGGCCGCCGGCAGAGCGAGATCGACGTCGATCGGAAACGGCGTGGCTGTTGCTGCGAAAGGCGGAGACTTTTCAAGGAATCCGGAAGGATATTCCTCTGGTACCTCACAGAGGTCGCGGGTGAGGTCCCTGGAATGGTTTGTATCACGGGCCATGCGAGAGTCCCCCTATTCCAGTGGCGAATTGCAGACCCCGAATGTTATGGCCTTGGCTCGTCTTTTTGTTGAACCACATTTCGATCTTCGGAAGCAAAACGCAAAGCAGCGAACGTCACGCGAAGGTCCACAAACTATTTTTTGATCCTTCAAAACCTGCAGCGCAAGCGATGAAGTGGTGATCAGCCCGCAAGATTCTATGTCTGCGGCAAGACCAACACCCACAAAACATAACTAAAGGAGAACGATAGATTAAAATTCAACTTTTTGCAATCGATCTTCTCGCTTTTCTTCGTACTATCTGGCAAGGTCGTTTGTGCAATCTGTTGCCTATGGTGTATGTTGCCCGGGAATGTCGGACGGTCATGTTGTCGTTTGTACTTGGTCACTTATCATTTGAGGGGAGGGGAATCGATGGCGAAGAGACAGAATATTTCTAAGGCGATTGCGGTTGGTAAGGCACTTGCTGCAGCCACGCTAAAACGCCGCGCCCAAGCAATCGAAAAGCGACGGCGCGTGCTGGCAAGGGCAAAATTGAAGGTAGAGCCGGCAAAACGTGCGCTCACCAAGGCCCCCGTCACGCATGCTAGCATGGGTGTCCTAATCGCTGAGGGGGACTCGTGGTTCGACTATCCGTTTCACGATATCCTGAGCGATCTTGAGGACAGCTACGGGTTCGATGTGGAGTCTGCAGCCCACCGCGGCGACACAGTCGAAGACATGGCTTATTCGGACGGACAACTCGACGATTTCTCGCGGCGGGTCGAAAAGGTTCTCCGTATGGGCGTTGAACCGCGTGCGATCCTTCTGTCAGGAGGTGGCAATGACGTAGCGGGGGACGAGTTTGCCATTCTGCTCAACCACGCAACATCAGGCTACCCCGGCCTCAACGATTCGATCGTTACGGGCGTCATCGATCTGCGCGTGCGTGACGCCTACGCTACAATCCTGAGTGCCATAACTGCAATTTGCAAACATCACCTTGGTCATCCCGTTCCGATCGTGGTTCACGGGTATGACTATCCGGTACCTGATGGTAGGGGTTTCGCCGGTGGCTGGGGGCCTCTTCCTGGCCCCTGGCTTGAGCCAGGCTTTCGCCGGAAGGGTTACTTGGAGATGAACAAGCGAAAGCAAATCTGTGTCGAGCTTATTGACCGCTTTGATACGATGCTAGCCGGCCTCGCCGGCAAGTCCCCTTTCGGACACGTTAGATTTCTGAATTTGCGGGGCACGCTTTCGACAGGCGCATCTTACAAGACTTGGTGGGCAAACGAGTTGCACCCAACGCAGAAGGGCTTCGACGCGGTAACAAAGAAATTTGCCGCCATAATTTGACGGTTTCGTCGATGGCGGCTGGCCATTTGGGAGAACCACTTTGACACGTCGTGTCGAAGCTTTGATGGTCGGCACCCGCTGAGCGCCCTTTCGGACGTTTCGCCGACGCGGTCGCAGGAGCCGGAGAAGATCGGTATGCTGCTTGCCGCGAGTGATATTTCGTGGTGTTCCGGCGAGGGTTGGACCCGCGAAGGACGACGGGCGAAACCAGTCTCGACGTGATCAAGCAGGCGAAGGTCTCGGTCCGAGTCTTGGCTCGGGGGGCCGACGGTCAAAGCATTTCGCGATGGACGATGCGGTGACAATTCGCGCAGAGGCACTGCAAATCGGCAAGCCTCGTCCGCGTTGGACCACTCATTTTGCCGACAGCAACGGTCTTATGATGCACTTCGATGCAGGCATCGCCGAACGGTCCAAGACTTTGAGAAGGAATGACCTCGCAGCGCTCGCAGAATAGGTAGCCGTGTTGCTTGACGAACCATTGCTTCTTCATCGGTGCAAGGCCCCTGGCGCGCTCCTTTTGAAGATGTTCAACGAGTTTCTGCGAGCCTTCGGTCGCCGACAGGTCGTCATCATAATGTGACGGATGCAGTTCTTCTTCCTTTGGGACAATGGGATAGCCAGCACGTTCGATGATGTCGAAACAAGGCTCTCCCCAGCCGGCCGTGAAATCGGACGGCCTGGCAGGCCTGCCGATGACCGGAGCCAACGCGATGCCGAAGACTGCTTTCGGGGGGAGTCTTTCGCCTGACGGCAGGAGAAGATCGTAGTCTGTGGATTGTCCAAAATTGTGCGCTATGCCGGCCATAAACGAGTCAATAGCGTCCTCTATCATCGGCGGCTCAACACGCCTCAAAACGGCTGCTGGAAGTCGCTGGGCCTTGCGTCCGGCCTGGATAGTGCTGGGTACGTCCAGTTCAGTCGAATCCCAGTCCGCAAAAGGGCCTGCCGCCCGAAATTCTCCAGTCGCCTCGTCCAGATAGGTCAGCGTCATCCAAAGATTAGGCTGCACGTAGTTCTCTGGCCGCGCATTTCGGGGCTGCTGATTGAGATCCTTGGCAATCCTGATGATGACCCGGAAGCGGCCACTGTTGTGATCGCGTGCCCACTGGAGGTTCTCCAGTCGTTCCTTGTTTCCCAGTCTCGGACTCCAGGCCTTCGTGTCGATCGCGACATCATCATAGATGAGTTGATTGCCCTGGCGAAAAAGGCGGTCCTGCCAAAGGGTGACTACGACAGCGCTCCCGTCCGAAGTGCGTGCAGACCAACTCCATCTCGGGTTAGCCGGGACGGTCCCGTAGTAAGCAAAACACTCGCGCAATCCCTGCGGCATTGCTGCCCTCCCTGTCGGCTCTTTGCCTGCGCCGATGATACGGCCGATGGCTCGAGGCTGAATAGAGGAAGGTCACAGGAAGTCAGGACCAGATTGGTGTCGTGGTCGCAACTGATGTCAGGATCTATCGGCTTACCGGGACGTGGAATAGGCAGCGCAACGATGCGTCGGCCTACAACATCGCGCCGACCGATCCCGTGCCGTTCGCTACTGGTAGCGGAAACGACGGCAGACAACACCGTTCAAGCGATGAAGGCGGCGATATCAGCCGAATTGCCGGGCTGCCGCCAATCTGCGTAGACTTTGTCTATGCTGAGAATCGGCTCCCAATTACAGCTTAGCGCCTCCGACCTGGTCGGCCACTTGAACTGCGGCCACCTGACGGCGCTTGACCTCCAGGTGGCGGCCGGCGCGCTCGAAAAGCCGAAGATCTGGGACCCACTGCTCGAGATCCTGCAGCAGCGCGGCGCCGCGCACGAGGCGGCCTATGTCGATCACCTGCGCGCGTCCGGCCTTACAGTCGCGGTCATCGAGGGCAAGGGCATCGATGACAGCTCGGTGGCAGCCACGATCGAGGTGATGCGCTCCGGCGCGCAGATCGTCGTGCAGGCGGCGCTGCGCGCGCCGCCCTTCACGGGCCGGGCCGATATCCTCCGGCGCGTCGAGACGCCAAGCGATCTCGGCGAATGGTCCTATGAAGTCGTCGACACCAAGCTCGCCCGCGAGACCAAGGGCGGGACGGTGCTGCAGCTCTGCCTCTATTCTGACCTCGTCGGGCAGGTGCAGGGCCTCGTGCCAGAATACGCCTACGTTGTCGCGCCCCTTACCGGCTTCGAGCCGGAGGTCTTTCGGGTCAGCGACTATGCCGCCTACTATCGCAATGTCCGGGAACGCTTCGTCGCGTCCTTGAACGGAAACGGCGGCACCTATCCGGAGCCGGTCGCTCATTGCGATATCTGCCGCTGGCGGGGCCCATGCGACGACCAGCGCCACCAGGACGACCACCTCTCCCTTGTGGCCGGGATCACGGCCGTGCAGCGCGGCGAGCTCGCCGGCCACGACGTGGTCACCATGACCGCGCTGGCCGAGCTCCCGCTTCCGCTGCCGTGGAAGCCGGAGCGCGGCGCCGCCTCGTCCTATAATCGCATCCGGGAGCAGGCCCGGATCCAGGTCGCGGGGCGCGAGGCCGGGCAGGTGCTCCATGATGCGCTGCCGATAGAACCGGGCTTTGGCCTGTGCCGCCTGCCGGTGCCGGATGACGGCGACATCTTCTTCGATCTCGAAGGCGACCCCTTCGTCGGCGAAGGCGGCCTCGAATATCTCTTCGGCTATGCCTTCAAGGACGCCGAGGGCGCGCTCACTTACGTCGCCGACTGGTGTCTCACGCCGGCCGAGGAAAAGGCCGCCTTTGAACGCTTCGTTGATTTCGTGATCGAGCAGCGAACGCACCATCCCGGCATGCACATTTATCACTACGCGGCCTATGAGGTGGGTGCGCTCAAACGCCTGATGGGGCGCTACGCTACGCGCGAGGAAGAGATCGACACGCTGTTGCGCGGGCAGGTCCTGGTCGATCTCTACGCGGTGGTTCGCCACGCCATCCGCGCCAGCGTCGAGAGCTATTCCATCAAGAAGTTGGAGCCGCTCTACGAATTCGTACGCGCGGTGTCGCTGCCCGATGCCAACTATGCCTTGAGCAAGGTCCAGGCCCGCCTGGAGCTCGGGGATGCAGGCGGCATCAATGCGGAAGATCGGGCCGTCGTGACGGGCTACAACCAAGATGACTGCGTCTCGACGCAGCGGCTTCGGGACTGGCTGGAGCGCCTGCGGACTGGCGCGGTCGCCTCAGGCGTGGAAATTCCCCGGCCGGCTCCGCCTGGAGAGGGCGCTCCGCCGGATATTACAGACTGGCAGGCGCGGATCGATGCAGTTGTGGCCAAGTTGACCGATGGCATTCCGGTGGACGCCGCGGAACGTAGCGCAGAGCAGCAGGCGCTCTACGTGCTGGCGAACGTGCTCGACTGGCATCGCCGGGAAGAGAAGGCGACCTGGTGGGAATATTTCCGGCTGGCAGCGCTGTCCGCGGACGAGCTGGAGGACGAGCGGGCAGGCATCGCCGGCCTCGAGTTCGTGGATACCGTGGGCGGAACCGCCAAGGCTCCTATCCACCGCTATCGATTTCCCTCGCAGGATGCGGAGTTTCGCGGCGGGGAGGATTTGCGCAGCGTCGGCGGCGAGCGATTCGGCAAGGTCGAGGGCGTCGACCTGGAACATCGCTTCATCGACATCAAGAAGCGGGGCGACACTGCCGGTTTTCACCCCGAAGCGATCTTCGCCCATACTTATATCGACACGGCTGTCCTGGCCGAGTCCCTGGTGCAGATCGGCGAATACGTTGCCGATCATGGCATCGCCGGTCCCGGTGCCTACAAGGCGGCGCGCGATCTGCTGCTGCGGCGGCCGCCCGATGCCGGCGGCGCGGCGCTGCGCCAGCCGGACGAGAGCCCGGTCGATGCGGCCTGCCGCCTCGTCCCGGCCTTGCAGGGCGTGCTCGCCATCCAGGGACCGCCTGGCGCGGGCAAGACCCATACCGGCGCCTACGCGATCCTAGCGCTGGTCAGGGCCGGCCTTCGCGTCGGGGTGACCGCCAACAGCCACAAGGTCATTCGCAACCTGCTCGCGAAGGCCGCCGAGGAAGCTGCGAAGGAAGACTTCGACCTGCAGTGCCTGCACAAGGTCACGGATGCGGAAGACAATGTCCCGCACCTCACCTTCACCACCAAGAACCCCGAGGCCCTCGGCGCCTTTGCAAGCGGCTACCACGTGCTCGGCGGCACGGGGTTCCTGTGGGCCCGGCCCGATGCGGCTGGCCTCGTCGACGTGCTGTTCGTGGACGAGGCCGCGCAGATGTCGCTCGCCAACGTGCTTGCCATATCGCCGGCCGCGGCCAGCCTTGTCCTGCTTGGCGATCCGCAACAGCTTGAGCAGCCGATGCAGGGCTCGCATCCCGAAGGTACGGAGGTCTCGGCCCTCGATCACCTTCTCGGCGGACGGCAGACCATCGCCGAGGATGAGGGCCTGTTCCTCGACCAGACCTGGCGCCTCCACCCTGACATCTGCCAGTTCACCTCCGAGCTGTTCTACGAAAGCCGCCTCCTTCCCCGTCCCGGTCTCGAGAACCAGGCCATCCTGATGGACGGCCCGCTTGGCGGGAGCGGCTTGCGCTATGTCGCGGTGCAGCACAGCGGCAACCAGAATTCCAGCCCGGAGGAAGCCGACCGTATCCGCAATATTGTGCTGGGGATCCTTGCGTCGGGCGCACGTTGGCGCGACCGCGAGGGCCACGAGGCGTCGCTCACCCTGGCCGACATCCTGGTTATCGCGCCCTACAACGCGCAGGTCTTTGAAATCCAGGCACGCCTCCCCGGTGCGAGGGTAGGGACGGTTGACAAGTTCCAGGGACAGGAGGCGCCCATCGTGATCTATTCCATCACGACCTCCAGCCATGCCGACGCCCCGCGTGGCATGGAGTTCCTCTACAGCGCGAACCGCCTCAATGTGGCCACCTCCCGCGCAAAGGCACAGTGCATTCTTGTGGCCAATCCGGACGTGTTCGAGCCGGAATGCCGGACGCCGCGCCAGATGCAGCTTGCCAACGGTTTCTGCCGCTACCTGGAAATGGCCGATGTGGTCGATCCATAGCGCTCCGCAGGGGCGCAGCCACAGCCGTTGAAAGCCGGCGACGAGAAAGAGTGTCCAGGTGCTCGACACCGCACATGTCAAGGCCGCCCGGATGGCGATCATGGCCAGGACGCTGCAGCCGCACCCTGCCATCGCCGAGACGGATGGAATGGGGGCGGAGCCGGCGCGCTAGGCCGTCATGGTTCCCATGCCCCAGCTGCGCACAGGCCAGGAACCTTCTCTTGCCTCCTCCACGGTGAAATAAAAGTCCTTGAACCGCCGCGCTTCGATGCGAGGCAGCATGTCCGAAAACTGCGCCCTGGTGACTTGGAGGGAGAGGCTCAGCGACGGCAGGCGATCGGTCGGGAAGAGCGTGCCCGCGTCTGGGAACTCCGTCTTCAAGGGCGTGGGCGCCATGATCATGACGATGCCCGGCCACCTGAACGCCGCGTCCGGCATGATGAGGGTGGCGGGGAGAATGACATAGGTGAACTCGACCGACTGGCGGGGCGGGCCTGGCTGGACCACCTGGCCGAAGTTGACGCTGGCCGGGGCTACGATCTCGCCGTGCCACTCGCCCGCCACGATCGGCGGCAACTTCAGACGGTCGCCCTTCTTGCGGACAGTCATTCGGCAGGTGTGGCGCCAGGAAGCGTGGCAATATCGATATCCGCTGCCTCCAGCCTGCGCCTGGCCGCCGCGACGACCTCCGCGCCAAAGTGCGGCGCGTGCCGCAGCACGATCGCCTCGCCGGTCAGCTCCGGCATGTTCCGTTCCAGCAGCATGACAAAGCCGTCGGTGCTCTTGGCGCTCGTGGCCCAGTCGTGAAGCGTCTGGACCACCCCCGCCCTTGCGGCTTTCTGCCTTGTGCGCGCGAGCCGGGTCGTCTTTCCCCGCTCTTCGGACAGGACATGCTCGAAGGCATGTATCGTCTGCCAGAAATCATGCTCCACGGTCCCCGGCTTCTCCTTGGGCAGGACCGAAACCAGCTTGCGGAAAGCGGCGTCGGCGACACCCGGCTCACCCTTGTCCCTGGCGTTCCTGATCCACGATCTCAGCTTTTCGGGATCATTGCAGTTCTCGATCAGTCCCAGGATCTTCGTGATGTCGCTCATGCGGTCCTCCCTTTGCCCCTGGCCAACGGGCCTTTCTTGCCCACCACAGTGACTGCGAGGGACCTGAGGTAGCTTCCAAGACGCGGCCCAGCAAAATCAAGTGGCCCGCCTTGTAATATGCCCATTTTTAAATGGCTTTGATCGACTTGCGTTTGGTCATATATGCTTACCGGAAAGCATGGGAATGCGGTATGCGCAAAGCAAGCCTAGCACTTGAAGCCTTCATTGACGAAACGATCCAAAAAGGGCGCGAGAAAAGATACATCCCAACAGTATTCATGGGGATGCGTCAACAGCTAGGCACCATCCCCGCTATATCGAAGCTCGTCCGAAGCGGCGACATCCAGAGCGGCTTCAAACGCCTTCACATGCTCAACCTGCTTGATTGGACGATTGAGGCAGCCGTCGAGAAGTTCCCTAATGAGTTTACTGGCGACGATCTCGAATGCGCCGCGTTCCGACTGCGTGAGGCGCGAAAGGAAGATCGTTGAATGCCGGCTGGGCGGCCTAGAGGTCAGAGGCGTCCGCCTGAAGCGTCTCCGGACCCGCGACCTTCCTTGTGTGTTCACCGCCGAGGTGTCGTCGCACACCAGCTTGTCTAACCGGCAACAGCGATGGTCCTTGTGGGCAGCGAAACGAGTCCGCTGCTAGCCGCCGCCGCGCACAACCCGGGCACAACCAACCTAGCTGTCGTGGCTTTCCAAGGCCCGAGATGACAAGCGCAGCTGTTGCCGGTACGAAAGCGCGACCGTGTGGCGGCAACCCAATGCAGGACGACCCAAGGTCAGCGACCGTTTCAGCCTATATACCCGTCGGTCGGTTATTCCCCTCCTGTAGGTTTTAAATGGTCTCTTGAGGTTTCCCGGGCCGGCCGTTGGTTCCAATGCACTTAAGATTTCGAATGTCGTCCCACGGCCAACAGCGCTGCGGTCGGCGGATTTGAGCAGATACACGATCACTCCATTACGTGGCCCTTTTACCGCCTTTCAGCCGCCGCCCGTTCGGTCCCCCAGATGCCGCGATTTCGCGTCCGCGTATGCTGGTTTCCCTGTCGGCGCTGTTCATGGCGCGCCATCTATCGAAGTTATCCTTCGCCCTATCGCTAAGGAGCGAAGCGAAAAAGTCTTTGTCCCCTGCGTAGAGGCAGTGCCGCATGACAGTAAAGGGATTGAGCGTCCCACCATCTGGTCGTTCCTCGAAGTCGGCTTTGTAGCGGCGGACCTCGCCAATAGTCTCGCGCAAATAGAAGTTGAACTCGCCGCGACTGATATCGGGCTTCAGCTTGATGACCTGTTGCGTGAAGCCGTCGACTTTGTGCGCCTCGAAATCGACCCCGGGAAAGAAGTGCTTCGCGATGCGCAGCAGGCTGAAGGCGTTCAACGGGGCGTAGTTGCGTGGTGGCGCCGCCGCGGCGGTTTCGATTTCGATTCGCGGACTCGCTGATTCCTCCTCAATTTCCGCATAAGGCGTATCGGCGCGTTCGATCTCCTTGGCCGTTTCGTCGCGAATGGCGCGAAACTCGCGATCCGCGAGTTCGAACAGGGCTGCGAGCGTGTTGATACGCCGCTTTAGTCCATTCGGAATCGACTTCTTGTACTTGATCTTGTGGTCCAGAACGCTCCAAGAGTCCTGCACCACGGTCCGGATCTGTAGCTCGAACGGATACTGCGCGTATCCCGCATATTCCTTGAGAGTTCTTCGCCCCTCGCTAAGGCGCAAGTCGAGATGCAGGCCCTTGTAGCCGAAGGCGTCGGCCGTCTCCTCCATCTGGGCTGTCTTGTCGGTAACGCCGAGTACCTCAAACTCTTCCTCAACAAGCGCCTTCACGCGCTCGACGTCGTCCTCGTAGAAGCAGATCACGCGCAGGCCGATAAGGTCTGAGACGTGGTCGCGGATGGCATAGGGCGTTTCAGAACTCTCAAGCGCGGTTAGATATTTCAAGCGGAACTTGCTCAGGCATTCGTCACGGTCCTTGATCCGGCGTTCGACCTTGGCGCCGGCGATCACCGCGTCGGTGGCGAGCAGGGATCGTATCAAGGTATGAAAGGCGCTGGCGGCCGCCTCCATCGCGTCCCACGACGCGTCATAGAACTCATGAAAAGCCGCCTTCTCAATCTCGTAGTCCAGCGACGCCATCGGACCCCCAAACTTCCCAGAACGACCATAAGGTCGCGATGGCCACTGCGGCCACACACTAAATCAACGCGCGATCTTCGCCAACACTAGGCTCGATCCGTTCCATGCCGTTGCAACACTCCCCCACGCTCCCTAGATCTTAGCAGACCGTATGGGGTGCGGTCTGCGGGAGGGGCTTCAAGTGACGGATTTGGACGAAATCGCCGGCGTGGTGCCGGATACTGGCGCCGCGCGCCCCGCGCGGGCCGCCTCCGCGCGGGTGCCACCCCATAGCGCGCTTCCGCCGATCGACGAACCCGAATATGTGCCACCGGATTTTAGCGCCAATCGTCAAATCCGGATCGGCTCGAGCTTCATCGAGCAATTCGTAGCCGGCCACGACGCCGGCGACGTCTTGCGCGAACTGGTGCAGAACGAGTTCGACGGCGGCGGTCGCGCATTGACGCTCACCTTTGGCAGCCGTTCGCTCGAGGTCGTCGGAACCGGCAGGACCATAGATACCAAGGGTTGGGAGCGGCTCTCAGTCATCGTTGGCACAGGCAATGTCATGGGCGGTGGGCACGGCGAGGTCGTGGCTCCCAAGGAGAATGGGATTGGTTCGAAGAATTTTGGGCTGCGTTCGCTCTTCCGCTTCGGCGAAGCCATCCATGTGCGATCCGGCGGCAAGGTCGCATTGCTGGATGTCCAGACGCAGGAAACCGCGCAAGCGGCGGACCCCGCCTGGCGTGGCGAGAAGGGTGTGCGAATCCATGTGCCGTATCGGCAGACTTCCACTGACAGGCTCGAGGCTTTCACCGTCGAGCGCGAGGAGCATTCCCTTAGCTTGATGGCGGCCGGTATGTCCGACACGCTGGTCAAGTTGGCGCTCACGGGCCAGAAGCGGGGCCTCCGCGAGGTCCAAGTCCACTCGATCCGCACTGGACGGTCGCTGCGCTGGAAACAAGATGCAACCACTGGCCGCTGCCGCGCACCCGGCACGACGATGGTCGCTCGCAAAGGCCGGCTCGTTGATGGCATCGATAAGACCACGGCGTTTCAAGAGGAAGAATTCTCGCGGTCGGTCTCGATTCCACCTGAATACGCCGGCCGCTCATTCCCGGCGTATTACCGACTTCCCAAAGGCCGCCTAAAGATCGCCGTGTCGGTTCCGATCGCCAGGCGGCGGGTCGATCTTGGCGGAGATGGCCATTTCTACTATCCGTTGAAGGCACCCTCCTCGCGGACCGGCAGCGCCATCAGTGTCAGCGCTCCTTTCGAACTCAATACCGACCGGAGCGGTATCATAGACCATGTATGGAACGACTGGCTCATCGACCAGGCGGTCGAGCTGACCATCGACTTGCTCAAGACCGATTGGTTCGCCCGCTATGGCGCGGACGCGTTCAAGGCACTCGCGGCGGGTGGGCTCGCGAGTCCAAACCGCTTCGCTACCAAGATTGCCGAGCGGCTTGCGAAGGACGCCTGCTGGCCGACCCAGGGGAAGGGCGATGACCGGTTCGCGTCGGCCGCGACGATCGTCCTGCCTACCGATGAGGAGTTTGGCGGGTTTCTCACCGCCAATCGTTATCTTGATCCGGCGCTCGCCGCCGACCAGGGGCTGTGCGATCTCGTCGAGACCCACGGCGCGAAGCGATTCACCATCGCGTCCCTCGTCCGGCTCAGATGCGCCGGCAAGGAGGGTAAAGGCCTCGCCACCCCTCTCGGCAAGGATGCCCAGTTCTACTACAGTGACTATCCGGCAGGGATCTCCAGCATCGACGTGCAGAAGCGTCAGGCGGCCGCGCTTTCCGCCTTTCCCCGTCGACTGACCAAACCGCTCAAGACCGACCTCGCCAGCACACCGTCGACACTCAGCTATACCGGCTTGCCGCGGCCGGCCACCGAGCTGATGATTGTCGATCCCGAGCTTTGGGACGACTGTCCCGAGCCCATGGCCAACCGTCTTCATCCGGAGCTCGCGCCGTTTAGGGCGATTTCGGGACATTGCAAGCTTTTCGACGAGGAGCGCTGGCTGATTGACGCGGCGCGACGCGCGGCGACTGCCGCTCCCGACGATCGCGAGCGCGAAACGCTCTATCGCAAACTGCTGACGCGCGAGACACCCATCAGTCGGGCGGCGCTGAGTGCGCTGCGCGCCAACCCGGTGGTCAAGAACCAGCGGGGCGAGTGGGTTTCGCCAAATGCGATGGTCAAGCTGAAGCCGCCGCTCGCTCGTCTGCTCGATCCGGCGATCAATGCGCCGTCCAAGGAGTTGCTGAACGCGCCCGCGCTGATTGCGCGGCTACGCCTCCGCGAGACGCTCAATGGCGCGGACCTCCTGCGCTATGCTAGAGGGCTGGCCGATAGGCCGGGTATGGCCGACAAATTTGAGAAGCTGCTCAGCGAAAATCTTAGTCTGTTGACCGGCACGACGATTGAAGCGTTGCGCGCGATCCCCTGCCTAAAGGCGCGATCGGGCGCACTCGTCGCGCCCGCGACGTTGCACCTCGACACCGCGACCAACCGCCTCTGCGTCGGCAACGACAGCCTCATCGTCGCTGGCGCCAACGAGCTTCTCTATCGCAAGCTTAAGCTCAAGCAGGCGCCGGATTCAAAGACGCTGCTTGATATGATCAAACTTTCCCGGGAGCAAGGCAGCGCTCCGGTCCGCCCGGACCTCCTTTACCCCGCGCTTGTCGACGCCATCAGCCGCGAGCGGCGTGCTAGGGCCGAGATCGCCGATCTGCCGATCTGCTGGGTGCGCAATGGATACGAGGCGCCTTCGAATATCCTGGTTAGCGCTCGCATCCCAGCCCCGCTCGCAGAGGCGATTCCGGTCTACCGTCATAGCGACGAGACAGGCCGTGCCTACCAGGACCTCGGGGCGCCATCGATCCCGAACGAAAGCCATTGGCAACGCTTCTTCCGGCATGTCGGAACGACCTGGGCGCAAGAGGCGCCGCTTAATCAAAACCGCCGGCGCATTCTGCTCGAGGCCTATCGGCTGCGCGGCCCTTCGGCGTTGCCGGCTGGGCTCGAGGATGTCCGCTGCCTTATCGACGATCGCTCGCGCCTGTTTACACTGGCCGAACTACGCGCCGGCCAGCTTGTCGAACCAGATTTCCCGGCGCTTCAGCAAGCGTTGCGCGACGCCGACAGTAAGATCGGCGTCATCGAAACGACCGACCGTTCGCGCACCTTCTATACCGTGCTGGGCATCCGTCCGCTGTCGGCGATCGCGGGCGCCAGCGAGCCGGTGCTCGGGCCTCCCGGCCGCCCACCCTTCTGGTTCAAGCCCAAGCAGGGCGATCGCATCTTGGCCATGCTCCACCGCCCGCTGTTCGCGTGGGCGCTGAGTGAGGTGGCCTATCGCAATCGGCACGGGCATCAGGGCTTTGTCCCGTCGGGCCTGATAACGATCCAAGCTCGCCTTTCCAGCGTCCGTTCGATCGCCTTCTACCAGACGCTTCATCGACGCTACGGCGTCGGGGCCGCGACTGTGCTGGTTCCCGCCCAGCTTGCCCTCAGCGGTGACCAGCTGGCGCTCGTCCCGCCCAAGAACAAGTCGGCGGTCCAGCTGATGCTCGCGGAAGCGCTCGCGGAAATCGCAGGAGCGACCAGCGTCGCGACCATGCGTGGAATCGCCAACGCATTCCTGCCCCTGCTGCTTTGCGGGACACATGAGGAACTCACCGACTATCTCGATATGATGGGTATCCCGCACCGCCGGTCGGAAGAGAATGATGATGGCCTCGACCTCGGTTTCGACGAGGATGACGATGTCGCGGACGATGTCGCGGACGATGCCGAGGAGCTGGCAGTGCGGCAAGTCTTCGACAATCTTGCTACTAACGTCCCGAGCAACACCGAGCCGGTCGCGCCCGTCGATCCGCAACCCGCTCCGGCGGCCAATCCCCCGTCGCCGACACCGCCTGAGCCGGTTGCAACTTTCGAGCTGCCGAATCTCGACGAGGTCTCGCTGACAGTTGCCGATACCCGGGGCGCGCAGATCGAGCCGCGCGAGCCGTCAAACCGCGCTGGCGGCGGGTCGTCGGGCGTTTGGCTGCCGCCCACGCCCGAGGAGATCGCACGGGCCGGGCGTGTCGGCGAGCGCGGCGAGGCGCTTGTCTACCGCATGGAAATCGAGAAGGTCCGGGCCATGGGCTTTGACGAGCCCGAGCGCTACGTTGTGTGGACTTCGCGCAGCCAGCCCGGCGCCGATCATGACATTCGTTCGATCGACGCCGAAGGCCGCCCGCGCTGGCTCGAGGTTAAGTCGACGACTGGCAGCGACGGGCGCTTCGAGTGGCCCCGGCAGGAGTTCGAGAAGGCGCTCCGCGAGCGTGAGCGCTATGAGCTCTGGAGAGTCTACCGGGTCGCCGACCGCGCGCCCACCGCCAAATGCTTCTCGAACCCGGCCAAGATGCTTGGGACGCGCCAGATCGCGCTCGAACTCGCTGGGCTTCGCGCTAACATCGAGGATATGGGCTGAACCGCTCAACCAAAGCGAGTGACCCTCAGACTGTCAATTGGGCTTACTGCGGCTTCGGAGGCCAAAAGCGGCCAATCCGGTTTCGGGCCAAAAGGGTGCAGGACCGCAATGCGTCTATCTCGGTCACCGACGCCGGTTAGGGGGAGCACCAAAAAGCAGACACTCTAACGACAAGGGTGTAGCGCTTCTCGCCTATCTCTACTCATTGAGTAGAAAAAAGAGGACCGCGACCTCCTCCAGCCTTGAGCCCCGCGCACTGCTAACTTGGTGGAAGATCTTGCCCGCCTGCTCAACGGCCTTACGCAACTGTGGAGCGGGATGCTTCCAGTCGTCCCGCACAGGCTCCGCTGCGGCGAAATAGATGTCAGCATCGCCAATGAGTCGCTTTGGATTGCTGTTGTGAATGGAGCCATGGTGCGGAAACATGAAAGTGGAAACGGCGTTTAACAACTCACCGTAGTGAGTCTCAAACGCATCGACCAGGGCAGTATTCCGAAGTGGAGCGTCGCCGGTGCCCAGCCAGCCGAATTTCGCCGAGGGCCAGCGTCCCAGGTTGGGCCGTATCACTGTCGCGCCAACGCGAGAAGGATCTGCAGGCCCAGAGTAGAGCGACAGGCTTGTTGCGTTCTTGTTGCCGAAAGCGTGATGATATGCCTCGCCAAGCAGGTCGGACTGCTCGGTCACGAGCCTTCGCCGTTCGTTCATATCAGAGATGCGGGTGCGAAAGCTCCCTTCATCCCATCCGAGAAGGATTTCTGCGGTCTCTGCGAAAATACTTTTTGCGTCTTCGTCAGCTCGCTGCACATAGGGAAGAAGACGCCAGGTAGTTTGCAGTCCGATGCCAGTGGCACCTGCAATGTTGATCACTCCATCACGAACATAGAAACAGTCCTGACCGACGCTTCGAACCTCAGGCCGTTCTTCGCCAGCAGCCCCAAGTTTCCATGGCATATCCTCCGGACCACCGCTGATCGGGCCAGCAAGGGGCGCATCAGGCGCGGGACCCTCGCCGTTGTCCATCAGAAGAATTCGACGTGCACCGAGGTCCTTGAGCGTGCGCACGGGGTCGATCACGAGTTCCACGAAGAAGGCGTCGGCAGGTTCGGCGCGAGTCCCTGCATGCGCAAGAGCGATCACCTTCTCAAGATCGTCTACGTAAGGGATGACAACTGTATCAACGTTGAGTTTGCCGTCTCCGATCAACGCCGGAACACCTGAGACATGATCAGCGTCAAAATGGGAAAGAAATAGGAAGTCGAGCCGACGACTGCCGCTTCGTCGGAGCAGGTATGATATCTCGGCTTCAACATTCTTGCGGGGATGCGAACCGCAGTCGTAGACGTATAGAAAATCGCACTTCCCCAACTCCTGTTGCTCCGCCCACGCCTCGAACAGAGCAGCGTTTGCCGCTAAGCGAGTGAGTCCCCCCGCGTGAAAGCCGCCCTGACCGGCGGCGAACTGTATGCGTTGGTGCCCAAGGATTATGCCGTTCACCATGCGGCTCCAGGCTTCTCCATCGTCCCGCTTGAGTCGCGTCGACCGGTTCCGGATTGCGGTACTTAGCCGATCAAGGAACTGATCAGGATTTTCGTCGATCCAGCGTTCGCGCCGCTGGCGATACTCGGCTAGGGTAGACACTGCCTGCCGCGCCATCGGGAAGTGGCGCCATCTGGCAATGCCGCTGTTGATGGAAATGGTCGCACGTAGACGGGCGGCATGGGGATCGTGCGGATCTGCGACTTGAGTGCGTTCAAACTCGAGGAGGTCGTGAGCGTGCGCGCACATCCGCTTCCAACGCTCGAGTTGCATTCCCGCAGGACGTTTTGGTAGATAATTCCACTCGCCCAAGGCAGCCTTCCTGTTCCCTTCGCAGTCCAGTGATCCCGAACGCACCTCCGGTTTGCTGACTCAGTTGCTCGCAACATCGTCTGCTCCTGCTGGTTTGGCGTCAGCGATGCGCCTCATCTCGTTCGTCGTTGTGGAAGCTTTGCTTTCTCCTGAACGCGGATACTACGACTGGCGCATAGCATGTCGACTGTGCCAAGGGTCAGCCTACTACACTAGAATCACGAGCAGCGCTCAAGTTCGCTCGAAGCTTTCGTGGCGACCGAAGCGTGATCGGATCTAGCTCCTGTCCAGCGCCAACTGCGCGCGATCTTGACCGACCTGTTTCCATCCTGACAGAAGAACATGAGGACCGCCGCGGACGGGGACAGTCGGTCCCGCGTCCCGTCCTGCGGCCGGCGCTATGCTGACGCTCCTACGGCTGCCCCGTTCACCGCCAGCGGCGGGGGCGAATTTCCTCCGTCCCACGCGCGACAATCGCCCGCTGGTGCGGACGCGCGCAGGACTTCGGTTTATGCGCCGTTGTTCCTTGGTGCGCCGACGCCCGCCGGCGCGGGGGCGACAATTCGTAAAGATGGCCTCCAGTCGCAACCTTTACCCTATGATGATGACAGGACCATTTTATGCCCGTCAATTTCGCCAAGACGGTCTTCGTTCGCGTCAGTCTGTTTTGCCCCGAAGGCTACCCGTACCAATCGCATTGCAGGCAATGATCTGGCCAGAATAGCTTCAGTACTTTCTAGCGAACCGCAAATCGGTTAGCGTCGACGAGGGTGATATGTGCAAGCTCGGACTCGTGAGCGATTTTCCTGGGGGCGTTATTTTGCAATGACCGGCGAACGCGTGTTGCAGCGTCCCTTCCGCCCCCGCGCGCGATTGCTCCAACTGCTCGGGGATCAGCTCATCGGATCACCGCGTTTGGCGCTCTTTGAGCTCGTCAAGAACGCCTACGACGCCGACGCGAACGAGGTAACGATCAAGTTCGAGAAGCTCGGAACAGCTGACGCGACCATCTCCATTCGAGACAACGGCCAGGGAATGTCTCTGGACACAATCGAACATGTCTGGCTCGTACCGGGGCACGATCACCGGGAGCAAGATCGGGAGAGCAACGTCAGGTCTCCCAAGTACGGGCGTCTCCCACTAGGCGAAAAGGGAGTCGGCCGGTTCGCCGTCCACAAGCTCGGTGACTCGATCACCCTGGTGACCAGAGCAGAAGGCCATGCCGAATGCGTGGCAAAGTTCGACTGGGATCAACTTCTCGATGAGACATATCTCGCCGACGCACAGATCACTGTGCGCGAGCGTGCGCCCCAAGTATTCGCGTCGGCGACCGGAACGCTGATCGAAGTCGGCAGACTGAGGGCCGCCGATTGGACGAGAGGGGAGATCCGCGACCTCTACCGCCAGGTGACTTCGATCGCATCACCCTTCGGCGACCGGGTCGGGAACTTCGAGGTAAAGCTCGAAGTGCCAGATCATCCGGAATGGCTGGCCACCCTGCCGGGTGTGCAGCAACTCCTCGAAATGGCGCCTTACAGATTCGAATTCGACTTCGACGGAGACACGCTGCACTACAGATACGAATTCGTGGGCGTTCCGGGCCTGAGACTGGAGAAGCGCCTCGTCGACCGTGACGAGCCGCACTTTCAGATTCCACCCGCCCAAGAGCCCGATGAACTTGATCCCATCGATCAGCCAAGGCCGAAGCGCCGGAGCCGGATTACGGCCGACAAGTCGACGCTGGAGGGCATCGGGAAGGTATCGGGTCGATTCCATATCTTCGACCGCGACAAGAAGGTCCTGCCTCTCTACGGCGACACTCGCTTTCTGGAGCGCTTCCTCAACCAGAATGGCGGCGTGCGCGTGTATCGTGATGGCGTGCGCGTATACAATTACGGCGAGCCAAGCGATGATTGGCTGGGTCTTGATCTGCGGCGGGTCAACGAACCGACAAAGCGGTTGAGTCGCAACATTACGATTGGCGTTGTCGATCTGGGACTGGCTGAAAGCCAGGGGTTGCATGAGAAGACCAATCGCGAGGGTTTCGTTGAAAATGAAGCCTACGGGCGCCTGCAGCGGGTGGTGCTTGGTGCACTCTGGGTACTTCAAGTCGAGCGCAACATCGACAAGGAGCGCATCCGGGAGCTCACGGGCGGCGCGAGCGACACTCCGCAAGGCGTGGAGGGGCCGCTGGCAGAACTCCGCAGGCTGGCTCGAGAGAACCGTATCGGCGATATCCTCGAACCCACAATCCGAAAGATTGAGGACGACTACCAGACACTGCGTGAGAATTTCGCGCGTTCGGGCGTGTCGCACGCCGGGCTTGCGATCATCTTCCACGAGGTCGAGCGTGGCGTTCGGGTTCTTACCGGGTCAATCAACGATCCGGGGATGACGATCGAATCCATCCGCGATCAAGCTGGCCAGCTCCAGGGGATCCTGGAGACTTCATCGCAGCTGCTCCGCAATACGACAAGCAGGCCTGGCTCGCTGAGAGATATTGTCCGGACTGCGCGCGACCTCAGCCTGCTTCGCTTCAGGCTGCATGGCATCAAGCTGGAATGTCCTGCGCTCGAGGACGACGGACCCGACGCGACGGCCACCTTTGCCTCCGGCCTGGTCCTCGGGGCACTCACCAATCTCATCGACAATGCCGTCCATTGGGTAAAGGTGCGCCATCCCGAACCGGCAGACAGGCGCATCTACGTGAATGTTGTTCCCGACTACGAAGGCGGACCGGCGATCGTGGTTGCGGACAATGGCTCGGGGTTCCTCGATGATCCTGCAACCATGGTCAGCCCGTTCTTCACGCGCCGCCCCGGGGGAAGCGGCCTCGGCCTGTACTTCGCCAACCTCGTCATGGACCTCAACGAGGGCCGCCTTGTCTTCCCTACCATGGATCAGGCCGAGGTGCCCGAAGGCTACGACGGCGCGGTAGCCGCACTCGTCTTCGGGAAGCGATGATGTTCACACCTGCGCGCTACATCGTTCTCGACGACGAGCCGTCGGAGCTGGCTACGCTCATCGATGCGCTTCATATCTTGGGTGCCCCCTGCATAGGCATCCGATTCGATCCCTTCGGACTTCCTGACCCCACGCTATTCGCCGGGGTGCGCATCCTCTTCAGCGACCTCCACCTGGTGCAGGCACAACCGGCGGGAGTTCAGCATTACAACACTCTGGCAAGCCTGCTCGACCACTGCATTTCCGAGCAGCACGGACCCTATCTTCTCGTGCTCTGGACGTCGCACGAACACGAAAGGGCGGCGCTTACCCAGAGACTGGAAGAACTTCTGCCGGCCCCGAAGCGCCCCCTTGCGGTTCTCGCGCTCGACAAGACCACATTTCGGAACGGCAATGCCTGGGATGCAGCAGGCCTTCGTCAAGCCATTCGTGAGCAGGTGACATCAATGCCTCAGCTGCAGGCACTGCTCAGCTGGGAGCGCGATGTTCTCGCTGCGGCAAACGAAACGCTGGCTTTGCTTGGCAGCCTCATTCCCGACGATCAGCGACGTGTCGGTACATATCCGGGGGCGCTCGATCGAATTCTCAGCCTCCTTGCCGTTGCGGCTGCGGGCTCCACAAACGCTCCGAACGACCGGAAGGGCGCTGTTGCCGCGGCACTATCGCCGTTGCTGAGCGATCGGATTCTGAACCGCCCGCAGGATCCGCAGGGAAACCCGCTGTGGGAACAGGCTGTCACTTTCCAGCATGGGCCGGCACTCACAGCTCCCCAGAAGGCACGGATGCATAGGATGTTGCACCTTGCGGTGCCTCCTGGCGAAGTCGTCAACCGGACTGACTGGGGCGCGATCATTGCGCTTGACGAGGCCAGGCTGACCGATCATGCAATGATCGCAAGGTTCGGCCTCACGGCGGCGGATCTTCGTGACCACGAGTTCAAGCTGAAGCAGACTCGCCGCCTGGAGGGTCAGCTGATCGTGGTGCGCGGAGGTGCAAACTGTGACCAGGCGCAAGGTCAGGCCGGTCCGATACCGCTTCTGCTTGGAATGCTTGTTCCGTCGGGGGCGCTGTCAACAGACAAGAAGCGCAGCATTGCAATCCAACTCTGTGAAGAGAAGTTCGAACTCGCAGGCTACGAAGAGCCCGTCAGTCTTCTGATACATGCGCGCTTGGTCACAACCATCATGTCCGAGGAGTTCCAGCAGTGGCCTCCCGCGACGCTGCGCCTGCGCGAGCAGCTGCTGACCACGATCCTCGTCCATGTTGCGACCCATGCCATGCGACCGGGAACACTCCGGTTCTAGGGACGTTGCGCGGACAATCGAGCGCAGGATGGTCCCACGAGCTTCCAGATATCAGCGACGACTTCATCCAGCGTGACGCCTTCCAGCTGGATCGACCTCGTGTAAGCCCGCCACTGTGCCTGCTTGCTTGCATCGCGCAGGAAAGCCTCCGAAAGACCCGGAGGCAGATCGGTTGGGATCAACGTCCCTCTTCTCTTCAACGTTGCGCCGATGGCCGCATCCAGCTCGGCATCCGGGATGGTCACGGCCCGGGGAATCGCCCAGAGATCGAAGTAGTCCTTCATGCGGCCGTTGATGACGCCGAGCGCGACCATGGCCTGGAATTTCTCGGCGATGACCGCTGCGGGCGGGTAGGTTCGGATGCTGGGCGTTTCCATGCCCAGCATGGACGGATATGCCAGAGACGGCGCTGGGCTAGAGAGAACATCGCCAAAGCCTATGTCAATCGTAACCGGGATTCGGGTTCGCTCAAGAAGGGCCGCCGTCCGCAAGCGAACTCCATTATATTCCATGTCCTCGCGGATGATTGTTGCCCTGAGTTCTTCGATGTCAAAGATCAGCCCGTCGTTCAAATTTATTGCCATGATCTCGGCAAAGTCGGTTCTCAGACGTTCCTGATCTGCGTCGCCGAAACCAAGGAAGTCGGCATCACGGGTCTCGCGATTTCCGCCCTCGAGCCAGAGCGTGACGAGCATTCCTCCCTTAAGAATGAACCGATCCGTCTGCCCCGAGATCGACAGACGATAAAGGAGTCGTTCGAGCGCATATCGCACCAGCACGACCTCATAAACCCGACCGTCCCTCCGAGCCAGGTTCAGAAGCTGCTGCTTGATCGACGCTGCCCGGTTGCCACCTTCGCTAGCCATTGGACGTCAGCGCCTCGAGATATGCGCGCATCTTCTTCCAAGCACCGCCCGCCATCGCCGCCTCCGCGATGGCGGACGGAGTCGCCTTGCGCTGCTCGAGCGCCGCACGCAGCGACTCAATGGCAACCGAGCGGTCGACGAACTTGCTGCGGAAGACGTCGGCCAGTGTCTTCGGCACTGAAAAGACCGGGACATTGACGCCCGAAATCCGATGGTGCTCGATTCCCTGCTGCATGTACTTTTCGCTGAATTCGATGACGCGGATCGGTGGATAGGGCGGTGACGGTGCCCAGTCCTTGACGCTAATGGCGACCCATATTTGCCGGGGCATCTGGTCGGTGAGTCCGTGAAAGGCGAGCGCCGAACTCATGGCGATGACACCCTTCGGCACAAGCTTTGTTGCTTCGGCGAGCTGCTGCTCCGTGTCGACCTCGCCGTCAACGCGCTGATAGAGTCCGCGGGATATTCTGGTCAGTTCACCGTCCTGGACTGCGCGCGAGATCGTCGGGGCGAAAACGCCGGCCCTGCGCAGTTCATACGCGCGCATGATCGGATGGGTGTCGAGGAGGGCGTGTAGGCGTTCGCGTTGAGTCGGCGGTGAGGTCATGATCCTGTTACATATCCTGGGTGTAAATTGAATTTCAACCCAGGTTTTGTAACATGGCTGCTGTTACATATCCTGGGTGAATAACGAATATACACCCAGGATATGTAACGCGACTCGTCAAAAATCGACATCAGGTGACGTCGATCCTGGCAAGCGGTCTGACAACAGCGCTTTCGAAGTCGCCGCCTCCCGCATCCGTCCAGGCAAGAACCCGTTCAACGGTCTGATCGAGGTTCGCCGCGCGCAAGCCGCATTCCCAGACGACGGCGACCCGCCAGCCAGCAATACGAAGGGCATCGCGCACCTCGACATCGCGCGCCCTGTTCCGCTGGAACTTGGCCGCCCAGAACTCGGCGTTCGATGCAGGCGTGCTACACCAGTGGCATCCCTCGTGGCGATGCCAAAAGCAGCCATGGACAAAGATTGCAACTCGTCGCGAAGGCAGCACGATATCCGGCTTTCCTGGAAGCATTGCCACATGCAGCCGAAAGCGGAGGCCCGCAGCATGGAGCCTCCGGCGAAGCACTATCTCGGGCTTCGTATCCTTGCCCCCGATCCCTGCCATCATGCGTGAGCGGGTAAGTGGATCCACCACATCGATCATGAACAGAAGCCTGTCATTTTCGCCTGGACCTGATATTCATTGCTGTATTTGCCATGGCTCTGAAAGCATACGATTCTTGCCAAGATATTCCGTCGTCGACATATTTGCAGGCCCTGGGGGGCTGGCCGAAGGATTTTCCAGTGTTCCTGCGGGAGATGGCGGGCGAGCTTTTCGGATTGCGCTATCCATCGAGAAGGAAGCGGCCGCCTTTTCGACGCTGCGGCTGCGAAGCTTCCTGAGGCAATTTGGCAGTACTTTGCCGAATCGATACTACACCTACATCAATGGCAAGGGCGAGGAGCCGGATTGGGCGATCGAATATCCCAACCAATGGGCGGCGGCGGTCGAAGAGGCCTGGCAGTTGGAACTCGGCAAGGAGGATCCGGAAAGGCGTCTGAACGCTCGTCTCGATGCAATCCGTACAGAAAGCGACGGTAATACCGTCTTGATTGGCGGGCCGCCTTGCCAAGCATATTCGCTCGTCGGTCGCGCTCGAAATCAGGGCATCAAGACCTATGATGCCAGTAAAGACGAGAAACACTTCCTCTACAAGGAATACATTCGGATCCTGGATCGCTTGAAGCCCGCCGCCTTCGTCATGGAGAACGTCAAGGGCATGCTCTCGTCCTCAATCGATGGCGAGAACCGCATCTTCGACCAAGTGCTGCATGATCTTCGGGGCGAGCGTCGGGGCGCAACCCGGTATCGTCTTATCGCGCTTGACCCGCGGTCGCGCCGTCAACTCGATCTCACAGGCTTCGTGCCGCGCGCGTCGGATTTCATTGTCCGTGCCGAAGACTTCGGCGTTCCGCAAGCCCGGCACCGTGTGATTGTCGTTGGGCTTCGCGCAGATCTCGCCAAAGGTCTTCCGGACTCTTCGCTTGCTGATCTGATGGTTCGCCACAGTCTCAAGGCTACGGTCGAGCATGTGCTCGGCGGTATGCCGAAACTGCGCAGTGGGCTCAGCCGCGGCGTTGACGGCGCCGAGGAATGGAGAAAGATCGTCGAGACCGCAATGAACTTTGTCGCCGGTATGGACACCTATCTTTCCGATGAACTTCAGCTTGCGTTCGAGACCCGAGCCCAAGAGTATCTGGCTGAATTTCGGGGAATGAACGTCCTGCCTGGGCGCGAGGCAAGTGGCGATGGGATTTCCCCCAACTGTCCCATCGACCTTCGGAAATGGCTTGTCGATGACCGGCTTTCCACTCTCCCAAATCACGCTTCTCGCGGCCATATGGCAAGCGATCTAGCCCGATACTTCTTTGCCACCGTGTTTGCCGAGGTTGCGGGGCGTTCGCCCAAGGCGGCGGATTTTCCCGACGAACTCGCACCCAATCATGAAAATTGGGATACTGGAAAGTTTGCCGACCGGTTCCGTGTGCAGCTGTGGGGCGGGCCGTCGACCACGGTCACGAGCCACATCTCAAAGGACGGGCACTACTTCATCCATCCCGACCCGCTCCAGTGCCGCAGCCTGTCGGTCCGCGAGGCGGCGAGGCTTCAGACCTTTCCCGACAACTACCTCTTCAAAGGGAATCGAACGGAGCAGTACGTTCAGGTAGGAAATGCCGTGCCGCCACTTCTCGCTCACTGGATTGGAGAGGCGCTCTGGACGATCCTCAACGCCAGCCATGCAGAAGGCTCCGAAACGGCTGACGAAGGCAGGCTACTCCGTGTCGGATGATTATGATCTGGCGAGCCCGGGAGCTGCGGAGCTCTTCGAATCTCTCCGAGCCTTCGGCTACGATCTACCCACCGCGCTGGCTGACATCATTGACAATAGCATCACCGCCCGTGCCCGCAACGTCTGGATAGATATGCAGTGGGCCGGGCAGGAATCACGCATCGTTGTCCGGGACGACGGCAAAGGCATGAGCGAAGACGAGCTGCGTCAGGCAATGAAGCCTGGCAGCCTCAGCCCCCTCGCCAATCGGGCAAAGGATGACCTTGGCCGCTTCGGGCTCGGCATGAAGACGGCATCGATCTCTCAATGTCGCTGCCTCACGGTGCTAAGCAAGAAAGCTGGCAAGCAGGCACTCAGGCGGTGGGATCTGGACTACATCGCCGGCACCGGGACTGGCGAATGGCGTCTCCTCAAGAGAAGTGATCTGCTGTCTAGCGCCGATCATCGACTTCTTGCAAAGCAGACAAGCGGGACGATACTTTTCTGGGATCGCCTGGATGCACTCGTCGGCACCGCATCAGCCGATAACGAGACCGCGCAGAAGCATTTTCGAGAGCGGGCGGATGCGGTCAAGCTCCATCTCGCTATGGTGTTCCACCGTTTCCTCAAGGGCCGCGGCTCGATCAAGATCCACATCAACGGCCGTCCTATCGAACCTTGGGATCCATTCCTTGAGGATGTGAAATTCACCGAGCCGCTGACTGAGGAAACTCTCATCGCCGAAGGCGAGCGAGCAGAGGTCAAGCCCTTCGTGCTGCCCCATCATAGTCGCATCACACCCAACCAGCATGCGGCCGCGGCGGGGCCGAAGGGGTGGAATGCGCATCAGGGGTTCTACATCTATCGGAACCGGCGCCTGCTGGTGGCGGGAGACTGGCTTGGTCTAGGCATGCAGAAGGAGGAGCATTTCAAGCTTGCACGCATCCGGATCGACCTCTCCAGTTCGGCCGACCTACTTTGGCAGATCGACGTGAAGAAATCGCGTGCCCGCCCACCTGCGGTCCTGCGGGTCGATCTCCAGCGAATTGCACGCACTGCACGCAACCGCGCATCCAGTATCTACCGACACCGGGGAAAGCTCATCCAGCGCCAGCTAGGCGATCGAGAGGCCTTCCTGTGGACACATCTCACCAAGCACGGGAAGTCATTCTACCGCATCAACCGCGATCATCCACTTGTGCGAAAGGTTTTGGAGGGCGCGGACGAGCGTGTATCGGTGCAGGCGCTCTTCAGCCTCATCGAGCAGACCATCCCAGCGCCACTCATCGTCATCAACAACGCCGAGACGCCGGACGCGTTCGGCCAGCCGTTCGAAGGCGCGGCACGCGAGCTGCATGCCGCGATGGAGGCTGTGTTCGACGCGATGGTGGAGGGCGGGCGCGACAGAGCCGACGCGGCGCGGGGGCTGCTGCTCATGGAACCATTCAATGCCTATCCGGAGGTGGTCACCGCGTTTCTGGACAAGGTTGCGCGCGAGGTCGCCAAGGCAAAGAGATAAAACGGCAGGGGGGACAATGTCGACAGGAACACCTGAACAGCAACTGCGCAGCGCATATGGAACAGCCAATGCACTGCTCGAACTCGAATCACGGATCACGCAAGAGGCGCTCGAGCGGACGGTCGACATCGTTCTCGCGATGCCTCCCTATTCGGCGGTGGATCGAACCCGCCTGCTGCGCGAACTCGAGGCGCGCAACAATACGCTTGTCGGCGGTTATTCGATCATCGACGACAAGGAATTCGTGGCTTGGGTGAAGGCCGCCCGAGAGAAACGCCCCTTCGCGTTCTGGGAGCGGTACCGACATTGGATGGATCGCGGCAAGCGCTGGGCAAACGGGCCTCTGATCCAGCTCGATCGGTTGACTGACGATATCCTAGATCGACTTCGCAATCCGGAGACCGCCGGCGCCTGGGATCGACGTGGCCTTGTCGTGGGTGACGTGCAGTCAGGTAAGACTTCCAACTACACCGCGCTCATCTGCAAGGCGGTCGACGCAGGCTTTCCGCTGGTCATTGTGTTGGCGGGCGTGCACAACAGCCTGCGGAGCCAGACCCAGCTGCGGATCGACGAAGGCTTTCTCGGCTTCGACACAAGGCTGAGCCTTCTTGCCGACGATCAGGAGAATCAGCGGATCGGTGCCGGCAAGATGCCCAGCGCGCAGTTCCTTGTCGCGCATTCCCTCACCAGCAGTGCCGATGGTGGAGACTTCAAGGCTGGAACCGCCAACGGAACGCGCCTGATCCCGGGTGGGCGTGATCCCATCATCCTAGTCGTCAAGAAGCGCGTCAGCATCCTCGAGAATCTTCTGGCGTGGGTCCAGTCAGTCCGTGCGGTGGATGATCCCGGCACGCCGGGCGGCAAGATCATCCGCGACGTGCCCATGCTGGTGATCGATGACGAGGCCGACAACGCTTCTGCCAACACCAATGAGTATCGCAAGGACGACGGTAGCATCGACGAAGATGCGAATCCGACGGAAACAAACAAGCTGATCCGCAAGCTGCTCGTCTGTTTCGAGAAGAGCGCCTATGTCGGATACACGGCAACGCCATTCGCCAACGTGTTCATGCACCATAAGGCAACGCACAAGACGGCGGGCAAGGATCTGTTCCCGAGCAGTTTCATCATCAATCTGCCGGCACCCTCCAACTACATTGGCCCCGAAAAGGTGTTTGGTCTCAACCGGTCGGGTGTCGAGAGCGAAGGGAAGGGACTGCCGATCATCCGGCTCATCTCGGATGCGGCAGCAATCTTTCCGCCGGGTCACAAGATGGATCTGCCGGTTACCCAGCTACCGGCATCGCTGGAGGAAGCGATGCTCGCATTCCTTCTCGTCTGTGCAGCTCGGCGAGCACGGGGCGATATCAATGTCGACAACTCAATGCTCGTCCACGTGACCCGGCTTGTCGCTGTCCAAGATAAGGTGACGCGGTTGATCGACGAGTTCCTAGTGGACGTGGTGCGACAGCTGGAGTTTCCCGGCACGGGCGGAACCGCGCTTGCTCGGCTGAAGGCGCTCTGGACAAAGGAATTCGCCACGAAGGCCGAGCAGCTCCAGACACTTCTTGCCGATCATGATCTTCCACCGGTGACCTGGGGCCAGGTGAGAGAGCAGCTCTTCGACTCCGCTAAGCGCGTTCGCGTGAAGCAGATTAACGGATCGGCGAAAGACGCCCTGGATTACGCCGACCATCCGGATGGTCTGTCGGTCGTCGCGGTAGGCGGCGACAAGCTGTCGCGAGGGTTGACACTGGAAGGCCTCTCGATCAGCTACTTCATCCGTACGACCAAGATGTACGATACGCTGATGCAGATGGGGCGCTGGTTCGGATACAGGCCGCGCTACGCCGATCTGTGCCGCCTCTATACGTCATCGACTCTGGTTCGATGGTATCGGCACATTGCAACCGCCACCGCCGAGCTTCGAGAGGAATTCGATCTCGCTTTCAATACGGGACAGACGCCGCTCGAATTCGGTCATCGTGTCAGAACCCATCCCGACGGATTGCTCATCACGGCAGCAAACAAGATGCGGGCCGGCACGCGGGTTCGTGCGGGCTTCTCAGGCACGATCTCCGAAACTGTCTCATTCGAGACTGCCCACGCCGAGCAGAATTTCATTGCGTTTGAGAAGTTTCTCGCCGACCTGCCGCGCAGCACCGGCCACGGTCGGCATCAGTGGGACGAGGTCGACGGAAGCGAGATCGTCGCCTTGTTGCGGCAGGTACAGACATCGCGGGATTCCTGGAAAGCGAATGCGCAGGCCCTCGCTGACTATGTCGCAAACCGCGTCGCAAATGGCCGCCTGAAGACATGGACCGTTGTTCTAGCGGGTCAAGGCCGGTCGAAGGTGCCGCGCAAGATAGATCGGTATGAGGTGACATTGACCGAGCGCGAGATCGACTCCGTCGGGGACGGCCGCATCAGCATCGGGCGCCTCGTCAGTCCGGCCGACGAGGTTGCCGATTTGGACGAAACTGCTCGCGAGTTCGCGATGGAACAGACGCTCGATGCTTGGGACAAGAAACCTGAGCCCAAGAAGGATCCGCCCAAGACCGCGAGCGGTCCGTTCATCCGCAGGCAGCGAGATCGAGACCGTGGACTCCTTCTGATCTACCCGATCGACGCGGGTCTCGCCGATGATCTGCCACTGATGGGGTTTGCGATCAGCTTCCCGTTCGACAATGACGCGCCGCTGATCGACTACGCGGAGAACAGCGTGAAGCAGCTCGAGAGAATTTTCGAATGACGCCGGACCGGCTGCTTTCTACCTGGTCGAGCCTTGCCGACGAGCCCGCCAGCCCTGCGGGCGTCCAGCGCATCCGCCTCGATGCCGACACCCCGACGGACGTATTCGCCTGCATCTTCTGGCCAAGCCGGAAGCCAGGACTGCTCGTCGAAGGCGCGGGCGAACACAGGCCCAGCCCAGGCCGCATTCCAATCTGTCGCGGCGTCCGCATGGTCCACGAGGTGACGCCGGCACCCAATGCCAGAACACTCGTTCGTGTAATGCTCGAGGACGAACGGCTTCTCGAGATCTTCGCCGTCATGTCAGCCGACCTGGTAAATGTCGTCGCAGCCCAGCAGAGTGTGGTGCTGGCTCTGAGACGATGCATCGACCGCCTGTGCATGTGGCAGGTCCTTTTCGAGCGCATCCCGGTTGAGGGGCTCTCCGAAGAAAAGCAACGTGGAATGCTCGGCGAGCTGCTTGTGATGGAGACCCTTCTCCTTCCCCGGCTCGATCCGCTGGCCACAGTCGAATCGTGGGCGGGACCTGATCCTGGGCATCAGGACTTCCTCCGCTCCGGCCTTGCGATTGAGGTCAAGACAAGCCTGGCCAAGCGCCATGCCAGGATCCAGATCGCCAACGAGAAGCAGCTCGATGAGCGTCCGCACGACACCTTGGTAGTCGCACATCTCAGTCTGGATGAGAGCGCCGCACACGGCGACTCGCTTCCAGCGGTTGTTGATCGCCTGCGTGGCCTCCTCGCGTACGATCCGGTCGCGTCGCGTCTCTTTGATGACCGCCTGCTGCTCGGCGGCTATCTCGATGTTCATGCGTCGTTGTACCGCAACAAGTGGCAGTGCTCCGGGACACGCTACTATCGTGTAGAAGGTGATTTTCCGCGTCTGACCGAGGCGAACCTGCCTGCGGGCGTCGGCGACATTCGATATTCGATCATCGCGGCCGATCTTGGCCCATTCGAGTTGGGAGGAGAGGACGTAGCGTCCCTCGTGGAGGCGACCGATGGCTGAATTCGACGATCTTCAGACCTATGCAGTGAACATTCTGCAGGATGTCATTGCCCGCGCCGATTCAGCGGAAGATGGTGCCCTGCGTGCGGAGTCGTTCGCGGAACTGATGTTCGAGCATCTCGTCGATGCGGGCGAAATCGATGACGGAATTGGTTGTCCGGTGGAGGGCCGGGGCATTCGCTGCTCTGGATACTTCCTCTCCGAAGACAATGATCGTCTGGACCTGTTCCTCGTTGTTCCTCGTCTCGACGGCGCCGCCGGTATCGTTCCCAAGGCCGAGATAGACACAGCGTTCAAGCGCATCGGTGCCTATCTTGAGAAGGCACTTGGCGGGTTGCACAGGGAGCGCGAGGAAGCGCTTGCTGGATATGACATGAGCCGCGCGATCTGGGAGGCGCGCAACGAACTCAGCCATGTCCGATTGTTTGTGATCACCGATGGTCTCGCGACCGTTGAACAGATCGAGAGCTATATTTTGAGCTCGATCGAAGTATCCTGTCATCTGTGGGATTTGCGTCGGCTTCATCGCGCCGTTTCCTCGGGTGCAAGCAGGGAGGCGATCCATGTCGACTTCCACGAGCTGGGCGCCAGGCTCAGATGTGTCATCGCCAGCCCGCCGAACAGCGGATATCGCTGCCTTCTCACAATGATGCCGGGCAATCTGCTGGTCGAGATGTATCGGCTACATGGCCCAAGGCTGCTCGAGCGGAACGTCCGCAGTTTCCTTCAGCTCAAGGGCAAGGTGAATCAAAGCATCCGGAAAACGATCATCGATGAGCCGCAGATGTTCCTCGCATTCAACAATGGCCTGTCTGTCACGGCGACCGGTCTTCGCATTCTGGATCATGGCGATGGCACGGCAGATCTCTTGGCAGCCGACGACTTCCAGATCGTCAACGGCGGCCAGACGACCGGGTCGATCTTCCGCGCCTGGCGCAAGGACGATGTGGATGCGAGCCGCCTGCAAGTGCCGGTCAAGATAACCGAGATTTTGGATGATGGCGACATCGAGGAGATCGCGCCGCGCATCTCCCAGTCGGCCAACAATCAGAACAAGGTCAACATGGCGGACTTCTCGTCCAACCATCCCTTCCACCGACAGATGCAGGAGCTTTCCCGGTCGATCTGGGCGCCCCCGGCAGGCGGCATGCAACGTCAGTCACGCTGGTTCTACGAACGTGCGCGCGGTCAGTATCATGACGCGCTTGCCGAGAACCGCACCGATGCCGAGCGTCGCAAGTGGGAGCTCATCCACCCGCGAAACCAGCTCATGACGAAGACCGATCTCGCAAAGTACGAGCACAGCTGGTCCCAGTTGCCACATATTGTGAGCCGCGGGGGACAGAAGTGCTATCTCGATTTCATGGATGCGCTTGATCAGCGCGGCGGGTTCGAACCTGACGAGCACTACTTCCAGCGAACCGTCGCCAGAGCGATCCTCTTTCGGCAGTCAGAACGGATCGTATCGCGTCAGAAGTTCGGTGGGTACCGCGCGAACATCGTGACCTATCTCATCGCCTGGCTGTCGCATCACACTGCCAAGCGCGTCGATCTCGATGCCATCTGGCTCGCGCAGGAACTCCCCGCTGCCCTCGCGGCCTTCGTGGAAGTTCTGAGCGTCCACGCGCACGCCCACATCACGATGCCGCCGGGTGGCCAGAACGTGACCGAGTGGTGCAAGAAAGAGGCATGCTGGGACCGGTTCAGAGACACCCTGATTGAAATACCCGCAGACGTCGAAACTGTTCTCCTTTCCCGTGAAAAGACGCAGGTTGGTCGATCGGCAAGTGTGCTCGAAGAGCAGGCGAGCCCGACGGAGTCGGACCAGATTGATCGCGTGGCATCCGTTCCGGCGCAGATTTGGTTCGACCTTGCAGCATGGGCAAAGGACACGCATACCCTACAGGGTTGGCAGCGGTCGCTGTCCTTCAGCCTTGGGCGACTTGCTGGCGAAGGCAGAAAGCCCTCGCGCAAGCAGGCAATGCACGGCGAAAAAATAATTGAGGAAGCTAGGTCACTCGGCTTTCGACGATAGCATATTGAATCTCACTGCGATGGCAGGAAGGACGGCAGTCAATACGAGGACAGGTCGAACACTCCATGGAGTGACAAGGAACTTCGTGGGTTCGTGGAAGCCTCTGCACGCTGCTTCGGGTTCAGCTCTTAGGCGGCGATGTTCGTGCGGAGCCCCTCATACGAGCGCTCCTCAGAGAGCACTCGGATTATGTGCTGCGATCCGATACCGGATTCAAAACATCTCCGCAGATCGGGGAGTCCGGATACAGTCTGGAATTTGATCGCTGACCCTCGTGTACTGATCTCATTTCATTCTTCGAAGTCGCAGGGAGAGATGGTCTTGGCCATCTCTCCCCCGCGAATGCCGCCTGCACAGAGCGGGGCCGCCCGCTCGCAAGCCTGCGCATGATCATCACCTACTGAACTGACCCGATCCGCCCCGCTCGGCGCGCAGCCCAGCTCCGCTCGCCGGCATTCGCCCCCCTCTCTGCCGCGCGCTCACGCGCCCCCGGAAGGCATGCCGAGGGGCATGCCTTCGGCAGCTAACGGGAAAGGACTTGAACCATGACGACCCATGAAACGAGCGCGAAGGCCGCAACTGGAAGCGATATTGGCACCGAGGTTTTCATTCCGCTGAACAAGCTGAAGAAGTCGCCCCGCAATGCGCGCAAGACGCCGCATAGCGGAGCGATCATCGAAGCCTATGCGGCAAGCATCGCCGCCAAGGGCATCCTGCAAAACCTGGTGGTGGAGCCGGAGTGTGACGGCGAGGGCGCGGAAACAGGCTTCTACTTCGTCAGCATCGGCGAGGGCCGCAGACTGGCGCAATTGCTTCGCGTGAAGCGCAAGCAGATCAAGAAGACCGAACCGATCCGCTGCGTCGTCGACACCGTGAACGACGCGCATGAGATCAGCCTCGACGAGAACATCACCCGCGAGGATATGCACCCCGCAGATCAGTTCGAGGCCTTTCGTCAGCTTCACGAGGATCGCGGATGGGGTGCGGAGGAAATCGCAGCCCGCTTCGGCATTACCGCGCATGTCGTGCGGCAACGCCTGCGGCTCGGCGCGGTCAGCCCCAAGCTGATTCAGGTCTATCGCGACGGCGACCTGACCCTCGACCAGTTGATGGCTTTTGGCATCACCGACGATCAAACCCGGCAAGAGCAGGTTTTCGAAAACCTGACCTACAATCGCGAGCCCTACATCATCCGTCGCGAGCTGACGCGGACGCATGTTGCGGCGAACGACCGCCGCGCCATCTTCATCGGCGCGGAAGCCTACATGGAAGCCGGCGGTGCCATCCTGCGTGATCTGTTCACCGAGGATCGCGGCGGCTTCTACGAGGATGCCGCATTGCTCGACCGACTGGTGATCGAGAAGCTGCAAGGCATCTCGGAAACCGTCAGGGACGCCGAGGGCTGGAAATGGGCGGATGTCCATATCGACTTTCCACACGCAAACGGCTTGCGGCGGGCGTACCCGCAGCCGGTGGATTTGTCAGAGGAAGACAAAGCTGCCTACGCAAGGGCATCCGACGAGTTCAACCGGCTCACAGATGAATGGGATAGCGCCGAGGAACTGCCGAACGATATCGATCAACGTTTCGGCAAGCTTGAAGCCGAGATCGAGCGCATCGACGCTCTGCGTCACGCCTACGATCCCGATGTCGTTTCGCGTGGCGGCGTGTTCATCGTGCTTTCCCACGACGGAACGGTGCGTGTTGAACGCGGCTTCATCCGCGCGGAGGATGAGCAGGCGGGATCGAAAGCCGAAACGCGGCCAGACGGCGAGGACTACACCGTCAACGACGATGGCGAGATCATCGAAGACGTCAGCGGTTCGGATTCCGATGGTGGCAGCGACGAAGAAGCGGAGGATGACGGCAAGCCGTTGTCGGACCTTCTCATTCGCGACTTGACCGCTCATCGGACGCTTGGGCTTCGGCTTGCGCTTGGCGACCAGCCGGACATCGCCCTTGTCGCGGTGACCCATACGCTTGCCGCGCAGGCCTTCTATCAGGGTGCGGAAGCTCACTGCCTCGAAATCCGCCCGACCAGCGCCTATCTCGCCGGTCACGCGGACGGCATCGAGGATACGGCAGCCGGCAAGGCTCTGGCGGATCGTCATGCGGCATGGGCGGCGGATATGCCGCGCGACGTGGCCGACTTGTGGGGCTTCATCGTCTCGCTCGACCGTGCAAGCGTCATGGCGCTGTTTGCACATTGTGCCTCGCTCACCGTCAATGCTGTGAAGCAGCTTTGGGAACGCAAGCCCCGTGCCCACGAGACGGCGGACAGGCTGGCAACGGCGGTTGCTCTCGACATGACGGCACACTGGAGGCCGACCGTGCGCACCTATCTCGGGCGCATCACCAAGGCGCATATCCTCGACGCCGTGCGGGAAGCCGCCAGCGACGAGGCGGCAGACAGGCTTTCGACCTTGAAGAAGCTGCCGATGGCGGAAGCCGCCGAGCAGTTGCTCGCCGGAACGGGCTGGCTCCCAGCAGTCATGCGCACGCCGGAGCCTGCCACACACGCGGAACGGCATAACGTGACTCGCGAGGAAGCGGCGGCACCGGACGAGCCGCATGCGGACCTCGCGCCCCCAGAGGCGGACCTCGCATCTATTGATAGCGCCAGCGCGACCGAGGAAGGCGAGCCCTTCCACGTCGCAGCCGAATAAGCCGCCATCCCCGGAGCCGCGTCGGCGGCTCCGGGCAACCCTTTCCGACCGCTATGAAAATTTTCCGGCCGCGCAAATGGCGCGGCCGGAACCTCGACCGCACGACATCAGGAATCGAAGCAATGAGAGGCTAGGCAGAACAGCGCCATCGATGGGCTTCAGTTTCAGCGGCGACAGCGAAACCTCCTTTGGCTAAGCCCCGTTCTGCGAAGGGGATTTCTTCGATCCGGCCGGTTCTCACTGGGCGATGAGGCTAGTCGGCTCGAGCGAAGACTGTGCTCGCCATCGGTCTTGACCACGCCCGCATTGCATCGACCGGATCGAGGAAGCTCGGATCGTCGAGCTTGATGGATGAGGATGCCGCCGTTCTCTCGGCGCGTTGTCCAAGCAGCGGCAGACACGATGACACTGTTCGGCGGATAGCATGGACAGCTCGGTCCCTTCCATTGTCGCCGATGGCGGCTGCCTTGCTGGAGGTATGGGTAGATGTCCCGGCCTTGGCCGGAGAAACCCTTTCGCGATGTAACAGAGAAAGCGCGACCATCGCCGTCGCCATCGCTGCGGTTCCTTCCGTATGCCGGCTCAAACCACGCCCACGGCGTCCTCGAATGGATTGGGTCTGACCGAAGACCGTCTTCGCTTCGCTGCGCCTCGATCGTCTTCACGCAACGTCCATCGACGACTTTTTTCCGCCGCCTTCGGCTTTGCATCGCGAAACAAAAGAGCCGTCGCCGGCCGCCTTCCACTGCGTTCCAGCCCTTCGGGTGCGGGCTGATCGTCCCCGGTCTCACGACCACCATCGAGGCCGCGATGGGCGCGGCCCGATCAAACGGAAGGAACCACCACAATGGCTACGATCGGCACGTTCTCCAGCACCGCCAAGGGCTTCAAGGGCTCCGTCAAGACACTCAACCTCAACGTCAAGACCGTGGACTTCGTCCCCGCCGAGGGTGACAACGAGAAGGGCCCGGACTATCGCATTTTCGCCGGCGCCACCGAGTTCGGTGCGGCATGGAAGAAGACCTCGCGCGAGGGCCGCGACTACCACTCCGTCAAGCTCGATGATCCGAGCTTCCCCGCTCCGATCTATGCGAGCTTGGTCGAGACCGACACCGAGGGCGAGTTCTCCCTCATCTGGTCCCGCCGCGCGGCCGAGTGAGAGCCGGCCAAATCAAAGAAGCCCCGTCCGCCGGACGGGGCTTCGGCATGCTCATGTCCGCCTCGAACTTAAGTTAGGACACTGGGTATTCCACGTTCATCCAGTCATCGTAAGCGCCTTCAAAGGCTTGCTGAAAGTTCCTGATCTTTTGGGCAGCCAATGCAACCGGCTCAAAATCATGTTGGATGAAGCGATAGCCAACTGCCAGTCGGAGATGAAAGCACGAGAGGGTATCGGAAATCAGCCGTGCGCCGTGGGTTAGCAATATTGTGTCTCGCCTCTCGATAGATCGTCGGTCGCGCTCGATAGCGATAGACGTTCCGATCGCGTCAGCATGATGAATATGGCTTGCCAGTGAGTAGCCATGAGAAAACCCGGTAAAGCCCTTTGTCAGTTCATCTCCTGAGCGAGATAGTTCTCCAATCAGACCAGTGAAGCCCCACCGAGCTTCAAGTGAGCGCCGTTCCGTTGGTCCGAATGCGTCGCCGATCGACGTCAGTTCCGTCTCCGACAATAGCCGGTCCCTGATTGGCTTCCAGGCGCGGTCGTGCGGATCCGGCACGATCGCTAGGAGCTCGGCTGCCTTCTTGTGATCCTTGAACAGTCCGATTTGATAGAGATCATGCGAGTACTGTTGGTAGCGTTCTTCAAAGCTTTCGCGTCGCTGAAGAAGATAGCAGAGTTTGAGAGACCCTTCGATAACCGACCGAACCAGAATCTCAGCATCCCACAGTTGTACATATGCAACAAGCAGCAGGGCACTTTCGCTCGATCGGGCAGATGCAGAGAGGAGATCAGCCAAAGTCCGACGTTCGGTAGGCTTCCAATGCTCATGACGCGCTACAGGTGCCATGGTTGGCAGCAATTCGCGCAAAAGGAAAAGACCTTGTTCGGCCCAGGCTCTTAGTTTGGAATATGTTTCTTCAGAGTACATCGGTTCTCTACATTTAGCGGAAGTCGATCGCTACTAGATTGAGTTTGCTGCTTGACGGCCCCTTCCGTGCTGTCGTGCATCCGTGAGAGCACCATTGGTCCCGCCGTACCGCCGAGTAATCTGGCCCACCAAACAAAGCCCCGCCGCAAGGGGGGGCTTTGCTAAGTTCAGGTCCGCCATAGCGGCCCTCTGTCAGGTGCAGCACGTTACGCTTTGGCGGATGCCCTGCGGGCCTTATTCATCGGCGACTTGACTGCCGTTGGCGTCGTTTTCGCTGCTGCCACGCGAGCGGATCGTTTTGGTTTTTCTGCTGTGGCGGGTGCGGGTGCCGCTGCCTTCCGGCCTAGCCCTATTGATTTCGCAAGGGCCGAGCGGGTGGCCGCGTAGCTCGGCGCCACCATCGGATAGTCCGACGGCAGGTTCCATTTCTGGCGGTAGTCGTCCGGGCTCAGATTGTAATGCGTGGCAAGATGGCGCTTCAGCGATTTGAACTTTTTTCCGTCTTCCAGGCAGATGATGTAGTCCGGCGTCACTGACTTCCTGATCGAGACTGCAGGTTCCTGCTTGGCCACCGGTTCCGTCGCCTGCGTGCCGATCCCTTGCAGCGCGGCATGGATATCACCGATCAGCTTCGGCAGCTCGCCGACCGGCAGTGGATTGTTCGACACATAGGCCGCGACAATGTCGGCGGCGATCGACACGATATCCGTTTGCCCATCATGTTCGGAAGAAATGGTCATATAGTTTTCCTCTTGTCTTATCGTACGCACTAAAGTCGTGGATTTACCCAATTCGCCAATCAGGCAAATAGTCCGTTTCCTCTCTACAATCCACATCTCTCAGCCAATATTATAAAGGCAAGCTTCGCTTTCATCGTTTCGATCGGCTGCGGACAACTTTTGCCGATCCGTTGGGAAGCGAGGAGCTTCCCCTCGCTTCCCCGCCATTGCCGCCTGTGCAGAGCAGGGCCGCCGGCTCGCAAAGCGGCCTACTGCAGCAACAGCGGCCATCAATTTCCATCCGCTCCGCTCAACCGTGCAGCCCGGCTCCGCGCGCCGGCATCGGCCCCCATCACTCCCGCGCGCTCACGCGCCCCCGGAAGGCATGCCGAGGGACATGCCTTCGGCATTGACGGAAAAAGGAGTGAGCACAATGAACATGACCACCATCATCGACGGCGAGAGCAACCGCCAGCAGCAGCCGGCTTCAAGTGGCTTTCGAGTGGACATCTCGCGCGGCGAGCGGATCGGGCGAGTTTCTTCGGAATGGTTTTCGCGTCCCGATGACGAGCGCTATCTCAGCCTCACCGAGCTTTTTGATGCCGTGAAGCAGAGAGCGGACCGCGCTACCGCCCGCACCGTCGAGAGCCGTGCGGTTCGCGTCGAAGCGACCCGCGACAATGCAGAGCGGCTTTCGCTTATCTTCCCCGGACAGGAGCAACCGATTGCGCCCACGCATTGGAGTTTTGGCCAGCTTTGCAGTCTTGTCAGCGCACCGGCAACCTACATGCGCCAGCTTCCTCCGCCTCTGGCAGGCATCAATTTGCAGCATGGCCTTTTGAGCCATCGGGCGGAGTTGATGAAGACCCTCGAGACGGAGGACGGGCGCGTCGAGCTTCGCGCCGTGACCGGCCCGGACTATGGCCGCATCTGGGATCACGAGCTTGTCGCCGCCGTCATGAAGATCGCCGGCAATGGCACCGGCGACACCATGTGGAAGGTGCCGGGCGTTCTCGACTGGGCGACCATGACGCACAATCCATTTGTGGACGTGACCAAGGACACCACGACGCTTTACGCCAGCGACCGCGACGTGTTTCTGTTTCTGGTGGACGACACACATCCGATCGAAGCCGGACGGCTGCCGAATGGCGAACCGGATTTGTATTTCCGAGGCTTCTATTGCTGGAATTCGGAGGTCGGTTCGAAGACGCTAGGCATTGCGAGTTTCTATCTCCGCGCCGTTTGCATGAACCGCAATCTGTGGGGCGTCGAAGGCTTTGAAGAAATCAGCATCCGTCATTCGAAGTTCGCAGCACTTCGTTTTGCTCATGAGGCAGCGCCCGCTTTGACGAGCTTTGCGAACTCAAGCCCGGCGCCGTTCATCGCCGGTATCAAGGCCGCGCGTGAGAAGATCGTCGCCCGTAGCGACGAAGACCGCGAAAGCTTCCTGCGCAAGCGCGGTTTCTCCAAGAGCGAAACAGGCAAGATCATCGAGGCAGTTTTGCAGGAGGAAGGCCGCCCGCCCGAAAGCATCTTCGATTTCGTCCAGGGCATGACTGCGCATGCGCGTACCAAGGCGCATCAGGATAGCCGATTGGAGCTCGAAGGCAGGGCGAAGGCCTTGTTGGAAAAGGCGGCATGAGCAAACGAAAGGCCGCGCAGCGAGCGTCTCGCCGCGCGGCCTATCAGGTCCGCCGTATCAACGATACCGTCATAGCATAAGGATATCTGCCGACTAGATCATCGGGGTGCGTGCTGCCGTTTTTGAACTCGGCGGCCGCTCGCCGGGCTCCGCCCGGCTCGCGATGCAACTGATGTCATGAGTGCCAACAAAGGACAAATGGGGGCAAAATTGCCTTCTATTTTGTGACGCGCAATGGAGGTCGCCTCAGAAGGTCCGCGGCCTCAATCCCGAGAACATTTGCCAGCTTGTCGACGACGTCGATCGTCGCGCCGTAGACGCTGCGTTCCAACGCACTGATATAGGTGCGATCGACTTCCGCGCGGTGGGCCAGCTCTTCTTGCGAAAGCCCAGCCGCCTGCCGATGCCGCCTCAGATTGCGCGCAAACACCTCGCGAATTTCCATGCATGGGAGTGCAACGCCTTGTCGAGTATTCAACCACGGAGTATTCTCGACAAAGTGCCTTCAAGGATGGAAATCGCGTTTGCTCAAACCACTGCTTGATCCCGATGTTGCCGACGTTGCTCCAGATTCCTCGATCTTGACCGGGTATGATGAGGAGCGGCTGCTCACCTATATCCGCCTGCTCGACGCGGCGGCCGAAGATGCGGACTGGCGCGAGGTGGCCAGGATCGTCCTGCACATCGATCCTGAGCAGGAACCGGAGAGAGCGTTCAAGTCCTGGGAGACCCATCTTGCCCGCGCGCGGTGGATGACGACGAGTGGTTATCGGTATCTTCTGGCGGGAGGTGCGCCCCATTAGTGCAGCCTGCCATGCGCCACGCTTTGCTGAATCAGCACAGCGGTTTGCTGACTCTCCAACTACCCAGCACGCGCATCGACGCCGATGCTGATTCCGAAGCTCGCAGCCTGGTGCTGGCATCGGGAGAGGACCTGGCAAATTGCAAGGCGATTGGACCAATCCAGCGGCCTATGTGCACATGCGCGACTACGAAGCGCCGGAGTTCGCTGCCGAATACCTGATCCGGAACGACGCCTTCATCGCCGAGTGCAGTCAGCTTGCGTCGCTGGGCACAAATACCGGAGACCTGCTCGGACAAACTGACTTCGCCGCACGGTGGGGCGCGCGATTTCACTGTCACCGGTGACGGACTTCCATCTGCCGAGAACATCGTCTGGACGGAACAAGCCTCGCCGCGCGTTCTCCGGGCCACGCGGATGCCTGCCTCGATCGACTCGCATAGGAGCGTGCTTCCTCGCGAGCTCCGCAACGCTAGCGTTTGGGAGCAGGGCGAAGATGACTATGAGGCTCTTTGGTCGCCATCGACCGCAACGCATCGCCTGATTGCCGAGAGTTGCGATGGTTCACTTGGCATCAATGCCATCATTCTCCCGCTCGATGACGCCTTCGAAACAAGACTGGACGCCGCACGCCAGTTCTGGCGGGCGCTGAACGGCCGACCGCCTGGCGGCCCACTCTATGGCGCGCTGCCCCAGCAGACGAAGATCAGGCATACCCTCAATCTGCGCGCTCACGACGCCCGCCGCACAGCGGCCTCCTATCGCAACATCGCGGAGGTGCTGCTGTCACGAAATCCAATCGTGCCACGGGATTGGCGCGACCATCACCTCAGGCACAAGGTACGGGCCGTCCTGCGAAGAGCGGATCGCCTGGTCGCCGGCGGCTACCGCGACCTTCTTTTCTATCCACACAGCCGCAGCCGAAAATCCGATCGGTGAAGTCCTTCTTCGCAGAGGAGCAAAAACACATCCCCCGATGTTTGCCCCCCCTCGCTTTCCTCAATTCGACCATCGTCCGTTTCGCGCGTCCCGGCAGGCCAGGATGACAGCAAAACCGGATGGAGATCGAGCAATGTCGAAGGGTCCCGCGGACGCGCCCCAAAAATACCTGCGAACCAAGGAGGCAGCACCGATCGTCGGCCTCTGTGCTCGCACCCTGGAAAAACACCGAACCTACGGCACCGGCCCAAAGTACCGAAAAGTTGGTGGTCGCGTGCTCTACGATGTCGATGACCTGCACGCCTGGATCGAACTCGGCGCGCGTACCTCCACCAGTGATGCGAACGCGACCTTTGTTCCGCCGGCCAAGCCCCATGCCGCCCGCGCACCTGCCTATGCCGGCAGACGCGGTAGCGCCTCGTAGCGCTGGTGGCGTCAGTGCGGCACCGCTCCGAAGGCCAAATCGATCTGTTTCACGCGCGTGCCGGCGTCGTCACGCCACGCGACGCGCAGGATCTCATGTCGTGGCCGTTCTTCTCCCTTGCCAAATCTCGCCGCACAACGCCGATCGATTTTCGCATGGGCGAGGTGTCGATCCGCGTCGAGGCCACTGTCGAACACGGCATGGCGACCATCTGGGATGCCGACATACTGATCTGGGCTGCCAGCCAGATCGTCGACGCGCGAGACAACGGCCTTCGCACGTCGCGTTTCATGGCGGCCACGCCCTACGAAATTCTTGCCTTCATCGGCCGCTGCGATTCCGCCCACAGCTATCACAGGCTGAAGGCCGCGCTTGACCGGCTGCAGTCGACCACGGTTGCCACGTCGATCCGACAGCCGGCCGAACGGCGGCGCCATCGCTTCTCCTGGATCAACGAGTGGAAGGAGCGTATGGACGCCAGCGGGCGCCCGCTCGGCATCGAGCTCATCCTGCCCGACTGGTTCTATGCCAGCGTTCTTGACGATGCCCTGATCCTCACCATTGACCGAGAATACTTTGGCCTGACGGGCGGCCTGGAACGATGGCTCTACCGTCTGGTGCGAAAACATGGGGGGCGCCAGACCTATGGCTGGAGCTTTGACCTTCAGCATCTCCATCTGAAGTCAGGCGGCCTGTCGTCGTTCAAGCGCTTCACGTTCGATCTGCGCGAGATCGTCCGTCGCCAACCGCTGCCTGGCTATTGGCTGGGGCTCATTCTCGATCCTGATGGTCGATCGCGCCTGACCTTTCAACCCACTCCGCCCGAACCGTACGCGGCGCAACGCGCGCCACGCGCTCGAACGACCAAGGCTGTGAAATGACTGTGGACAGGCCCGTGCTATCAGGAACCGCAACTCCCGTGCCATCGGGAACCGGATTCCCGTGCTATCAGGAACCGGATTCGATCCTAAGCCATTGTGGCGATTGCCGAACCGGCTCCTCTAACGTTTCTAACCGAGAATCCTTCGGATTCTTTCTAACGGAAAGCGCCGAACAGCGAGGCTATGGACGACGGCCAGGCCCTGATCGTTCGGCCATGCCGAGAGCGATCGACGTCCTCTTTTCTTTGTCCGCCCCTCGCTTCGCCACGCTTGCTCGTGACCGCCTGTCACGGAGGCCGGCATGAGCGATCTCACCACTGTCGAACTGGTGTGGGTGAAGAAGCGGATCGAGAACTACATCCGCTTCGGCAAGGTTGCTTCGAACAGGAACATCGACCGTAGCCGTCGTGTAGTCTCCTTTACGCCAGGCAGTATCTTCGCTTTCGTTCGGTGGACCGCGAACGACTTCGGCACTGTCGCTTCCCGCATCGATATCCTACGCGCTGTTGCCACCGGCGAGCCCAGCACGACTGTCGCCTATGTGCGCCCCGGCGCCGAGATACTGCTCACAGCGATCGGATGGCCGAATGTCGAAAAAGTGCTGAAGATCATCGACGCCATCGAGGCGATTGGCATCGAGCCTGTCGATGTGTCACCGGATTACTGGCGGCATGCCCACAGTAGGTTTGCGGCGCGCGAGACGCCCAGGCCCTACACACGCCAGCGCCATGAGGCCTGGCTCCTGCGCCGCAGGATTGAGCCATGAGCATGCGCGCAACGATCATCGCCGGCACGCTCGGCGGCGCGGTTCTCGCCGTCGCTCCAGCATGGATCGATCATCGCCCGAGCTTTATCTGGAACGCATCTGCAAGCGTCCCCGTCGGGTTGTATCGTATCGAGCTGGCCAGCAGGATCGGCGTCGCCGACGTCGCCGTCGTCATGCCGCCTGAACCGCTCGCCAGGTTCCTGGCTGAGCGTCAATATCTGCCGAACGGCGTGCCGCTTCTGAAGCGCGTGTTGGCACTCGAAGGCACGACTGTCTGCCGCCAGGGCACCGCCATCATCACCCATGGCGTGACCGTTGGATTTGCGCGCGAGCGCGATAGTCGCGGCCGACCTTTGCCCATCTGGCAGGGCTGCCGCGTGATCTCCGACGGCGAAGTCTTTCTCATGAACCGGGACGTCGCCGACAGTTTCGACGGCCGGTATTTCGGGCCGCTGCCGCTCACTTCGGTCATTGGCCGCGCGGCTCCTGTCTGGGTCACCGACAGCACCTCTCCAGCGCCGAAAGTTACCAACGACCACTTTCCAGGCGAGCCGTGAAGACTCGCGTCAGTTATCCCCAAACGCTCATGAAAGGAGCACCGCAGTGGCCCAGATCGGCACCTTCATCCGCAACAACGACGGCTTCTTCGGCAACGTCTCAACGCTGACGCCCGACGCGAAGCTTGCCATCCTGCCCACCGAGAAGTCGGATGCCGAGAACGCGCCGGACCACCGCGTCTTCTGTGAAGGCATGGAGATCGGCGCGGCGTGGGAGCGTACCGGCGAGAAGGCTGGCAACTACCTCTCCGTCTCCATTGATGATCCGTCCTTCACGCAACCGATCCGCGCCAATCTGTCCAGTCCGATGCCGAGAAAAATATCTGGGCCTTGCACTGGAGCAGGCAGTTGAAGCGCGACGAGCGAGGTTGATCGGATGCGCCGACTGCGCGGCACCCACCCTTTCGCGTCAAACCCTTTGATCGATCTGGCGCTGGTCGAACCCTTTGACCCGATCGCCTGTCAGGCGGCTGCCGCGCGCAGCGAAGGTCAAGGGCGGTCGGACGCTTGCCAATCGTTGCGGACGCTCATCGCCCAGCAATTTGGGGCAGGCAAGTCCGTCCGGCGAAGCCTTGCCCTTGACGGCAGCGAGCACGGTGGCAGGGTTTTCGCGCGTCGGGACGGCGGTGCATGCGATGTCATCCGGCGAGGCGTGACGATGCTGTGTGCATGCGTCATGCTCCTTCCTTCTGCATCGGCGGTTTACACAGAGCCTCTTTCTCATGGCGAGGGGCCGGCTCTCTCCAACGCCAAGACTTCGTCCGCTGATCCCTGGTCGGCTCATATCAGGGAAGCCGCGAAACGCTTTGCTATACCTGAGCGGCTGCTGCGCGCCGTCATGCAGGTCGAGAGCGTTGGCGATGTTCATGCGGTGTCGAGCAAGGGCGCGATGGGCCTGATGCAGATCATGCCGGCGACGTGGGAAGAACTGCGGATCAAGCATCATCTTGGCGACGATCCTTATCAACCGCACGATAACATTCTTGCCGGTGCCGCTTATCTCCGCGAGATGCTCGACCGCTTCGGTCGGAGCGGCTTCCTCGCTGCCTACAATGCCGGTCCCGGCCGCTACCAGGAACATCTTGCGACGGGCCGGCCGCTGCCGCGGGAGACAGTCGACTATGCCAGGAAACTCGCCCCGCTGATCAATGGTGCGGTTCCCATTCCGACGCGCGCACGGCAGGGAGCGGGCAGAGCGAGTGCACTCGGTTCGGCGATTTTCGCGCACCTGGTAAACAAACCGAATGGCTCAGCTTCGCGAGACGAACGCGAGACCGATGGTCCCGTCGAGACTGTGTTCACTGCGATCCGCTCCCCCAGTTTGCGAGCACCGGTGGGCAAAGCAGTCACCGATCTTACGGCGCTCGCACCGCAAGCGGAAGGCTCGCGCAGAGGAGATACATCAGATCCGAATCCCACTGTTCTTGGCCCATTTGTTCAGGGTTCTTCCGGGCCATCACAATGATCACCGTTTTTCCCGTCAATCGCATTGCGGCGTGTCCCGTCGCGGACATTGCGGCGGGTAGGTTGGCCGCGAGAGAGGTCGAAGGGGGATGGCAGGATAAAGGGCAGCGATGTGCGGCTCGGTCGGTCGATTGTTTTTCTTATGGTTTTTGTCTCGCTTTGCGATGTACTCGCGTAATTGGCGATGTGCACGCTCGCTGTTTTTTCAAGATTTACAATGGAAATCGCACCTCGCGGGCTCAGCGCCTATGAATCGTGACGATAGTTTTCGTGTGCGCCTTGGCCGTATCCGCTCCCGCGCCGGCCAGCGCGCTCGCCCGTTCATATTCCAGGCGCTCGCAGCGGCACAGCGGGCGGGCGGTCATATCTCGCGAAAAGGCCGGATCACCTCCCCAAGCGCCTCGACGTTCGGTCGCGGCAGATCGGCAAGCATCCGCGCAAATCGCCTCATCACCGGCCGCTCACGCAGTGCCGTCGTAAAGGCACGCGTCGTTCGTCAATTCAGAAGCTCGGCGCCGCTCGCTGCTCATCTCAAATACCTTCGTCGCGAAGGCGTGACACGCGCCGGCGAGAAGGCGACGATGTTTGGTCCTGACACGGACGAGGCCGCTCACGACGTCTTTGCAGATCGGTGCAAGGAGGACCGGCACCATTTCCGTTTCATCGTATCGCCCGACGACGCCCACGAGTTGGGCGACCTCAAAGGCTTTGCCCGAGACCTGATGATAGACATGGAGCGCGATCTCGGCACGAAGCTCGATTGGATCGGCGTTGACCATTGGAACACCGAACATCCGCACGTTCATATTCTTGTGCGCGGCGTTTCCGACGATGGCGAGAACCTTGTCATCTCACGCGACTACATCCGCCAAGGCATGCGCGACCGCGCAAGTGGCATCCTCACCCAGACACTCGGGCTACGCACCGACCACGACATCCGTCGGACCATCGAGCAGCAGATCGACACCGAGCGCTGGACGCAACTCGACCGTCAGCTCGTTCGCGACGCAGATCGCCATGGCATCATTGATCTCGCACTTCACCCTGATAGCCAGCCGGACGAATTTCTGGCGCTCAAGGTAGGGCGGCTCCGCAGGCTTGAAAGCCTCGGCCTCGGCAGCGAGGTCGGCCCGGGCCAATGGATCATGGCGGATGAAGCCGAATCCACCTTGCGCGCGCTTGGTGAGCGCGGCGACATCATCAAGCGCATGCATCGCAGCCTAACCGGCCATGGCATCCACAAAGGCACAGCCGATTATGTCCTTGCAGCTGAGCAGATCGACAAACCTATCATCGGTCGGCTGTTGGAGCGGGGGCTCGACGATGAGCTACGGGGCTCGGCTTATGCCATCGTGGACGGTATAGACGGTCGTGTCCATCACATCCGGTTTCAAGATCTAGACGCTACCGGCGATTCCGCCCAGGGCTCGATCGTCGAGCTTCGTCGCTACGAGGATGCGAAGGGCTGCGGCCGCGTTGCACTCGCCGTCCGCTCCGACCCCTCGATTGAAGAACAAATTCATGCCCATGGCGCGACTTGGCTCGACCGTCAGCTTATCGCGCGTGAACCGATCGAAATTGGGGAGGGCGGCTTCGCCAGAGAAGTGAAGCAGGCGCGTCAGGATCGCACCGATCATCTTGTCGAGCAGGGTCTCGCACGGCGCGAAGGTCAACGCGTCATCTTCGCTCGCAACCTGATCGACACGCTACGCGATCGGGAGGTGAATGCGCTTGGCGCTCGGCTGGCTGGCGAGATCGGACTCCCGTTCACGAAGGCTTCGGAAGGCGACCAGGTAGCTGGCATCTACCGGCAACGTTTCTCCCTCGCGTCCGGCCGCTTCGCCATGATCGATGACGGGTTGGGCTTCCAGCTCGTGCCCTGGTCACCATCGGTCGAGAAGCAACTCGGCAGTCACGTTGCTGGTGTTATGCGCGTCAATGGCGGCGGTGTGGATTGGAGCTTCGGAAGGAAGCGCGGACTCGGACTGTAGTGCATCAACGGTGACAAACAGGCAGCTACGACGGACCGGGCGAGCCACTGGGGATACCTTGGCCGACGCTGCGATCATGCTGCTTGTGTCGACGCAGCTGGCCGATGCATTCGGGAAGTAACAGCTGGTTACGTCGTTGGAATCGGAGAAAACCGTGTCGCGATGTCGCGCGCGTCGACCTCCGTCACGACGTCGTGGACGAACCTGCGCTTGCTCACCCAATAAATGCAAGGCAGCCCTGACTCGTCATAGATTTCAAGCCTGGCCATAAGCTCGCCGCCGAGGTCGATGTAGACCGGGCAAGTGGCATCCAGCCATGTGCGGCGAGGCCGGATCCAGTCGTACTGGTGATGCCCTCGGTAGGACTCGATCACCTGTTGCCTGATCTGGTGCATGAAATAATACGTCCCGCCACGAGTGCGCGCCTTCGTGGCCTCCGGGCATTCCTGCCTGCATTCGGAAAGCTTGACGCACATTCCGACGGTCCCCCCGCGCATGTGCCGCTCGGCCTTTTCCCACACGAGATCTTGACCCAGTTCAGACTCCGGAGCCGGAAGCTCGTGGTAGATGTCGAAGTTATGTTTGAACCCACTGCCGTCCACTACCCAGACCAAGTTGCCGTAGAAGGTCTCACGAGACAGCCGTTCGTCGTCCGTCATCGATGAGTGCTGCACCTCGATCACGATCCCTGTCGAAGTCTTTATGTCGGCGCGGTGGATTTCCCCGTCGTGCGCGACGTGGGAGATCTCCCTGCACTCCTCGGGAAACCTGTTTTTCCATTCACGATGCCACGGGGTTTCGTTCTCCCACCATGGATCGCAGTTCCGGCGGCCGAAATGCGCCCAGTGATGCAGGATGCGAGGACCGCATTTCGGATACCATCGCCGATCCGCATGAGGGACAGCTGCCCCTACCTCCTGGAAAGGCCTCCCGGCGGTTACCGTCGACCAAGGCGTATTGCATGGCTCTATTTCCCGAGTCCTTCGAGCGTCTCGGCGACGAACGCCCAGCCGTCCTGCGTGACTAGGAATTCCCCGACGCTTTCGTCAACTGTCAGGTAACCTTTCTTGACGAGGGCTCCGGCCACCCATTTGTCGGGACGAAACCATGTACCATGCATCTCAATGCCGCGCAGCGGGATGCGACCTCCAGCGAAGACGAGGTACGACAAAAACAGTGCTCGCGTGCGAGGCGTATCATGCTTGGAGTCGTTGTTGTCCTGCCCCCAGTTGCCGTAATCGGCGAGGTTTTCGTACGGATAAGAATCGAAGCTCTTCGCCGAAGAAGGCTTGCCGTCGATGGACATCGCGATCGCGTCGATAATCCGCTTTGCTGTGTCCTTCTCAATATCCAGCATGCCTGCCCCTCCCTGTTGTTGCTGTCGCGCCCTTGGACTGGCACTCGGTCTAGCACATCATGGAGGCTTCATACGGATCGTTCGTGCATACCACGACGAACACTCCGCGGAATCGACGCGCGCCTCGGCGCACAAGTGGGTCGTGGCGATCAGGAAGCCAAGCGGAACGCTTAGTGAGGCTCGTCACCTTTCGGAAAGTTGGAAGTTCTTCGTCCGGCTCTTCACCGCTGGATGATCGACCTCAAGGACCACATTCGCCTGTTCGGCCTTCAGGCGCACGTAACCCCGGATCATCTTCTCCGTGAACTCGTACCAGCCTGCCCTCGTTCCGGTGAGGATTCGCGCATGGCTGGCCTGCTTGAGGCTGTTGATGCGCTGGTTGAACCTGTCACGGTCAAGCGCGTCCTCTGGACGATCCCTCATGATCCGTTGGTACGAGTCGAAGATGTCCGTGCTGCGCCGTCGCAGCTCGTGCCCGTCGGCGGCCGCCCAAAGGACTCCTTCGTAATCGTTGTTGTACTTCTGGGTCGCCTCCTCGTATGGGCCCCTCAGCCTCATCTCCATAGAGCTGGCGGCATCGGACATGGCCAGTTCGAACAGCTCTCCGGTCACCTTGCCCTCGTTGTCGGCCCCGTACACGCGCCAGAAGAGCTTCTCGGTCACGAAGTGGACGTAGTGTGGGAAACCGTCGCTGATCCTGGCGATGCGGTAGATAGTGTTGTCGTCGATCTCGATACCCAGCCTGTCGGCCGCGACCGTCACGATGTCGAAGCGGGCCTCCCATGGCAGTTGCGCCAGCCCGACCGTATGGAAATATCTGTCAGCGCTGCCGTGCGCAGCCATGATCGCATCGACGCTCTCGCCAATGCCGCAGAAGATAAACCTCGCAGTGACATGCTTGTCTGAAACTTGCTTTATGAAGTTAGTGAAATACTCCTGCTCCTCCTTGCTGCCGATCTGATCGAACTCATCGATGACGACAACAGGGCTGTCCGCGTAGCTGTCGCAGAGGAACTGCACCAGACGAACGGCTTCGTTTACCGAACCCGGCTCTGTCGCCGACGTCTCATAGGTCGTTATCTTGCCTCCGGCGGCGATGCCGAACCTGCCGAAGCCTCCTGCCCATTCCTTGATCTTCTTCTCGACCGTCGGATTCTTGTTGACCGCCTCGTCGAACATATCGCGCATAACGCTACCGAAAGTGCTCTTGCTGTCGCAGCCTATGACGATGGGATCGGCGCCTGCCGAAAGCCCGTAAGCGGCGGTCTGCGCCAGCGACGATTTCCCTACGCCCCGGAAGCCGTGGATCAGGACGTGCCGTCCCGACTGGTAGAGCGCCCTCTTGATGCCGCTGAGCTGCTCCTCGCGGCCTCTCAGGAACTCCTCCGACTGCAACGGCTGGGCGGGAGAAAGAACCTTGCCGAGCAACAGGCCGAATTCGTGTTCGGGTTGCGTGATCACAGGGCGCAGGTTTCTAAGTTGAGTCGTCATGGGCATAAATGTACACGTGCGACGGGATGCCGCAAAGGCTGACAAGGGGCTATCCCTCGTCGATCACGCGAAGCCTTATGCGGACGATGCACCGGAGCCTTTATGCGAACGATGGTTCATAGCGACAGATTGATCTCTAATGGTACTACAGCGACATCCCTGTGTCCGCATCCATGCCTGTCGAATAGAGCAGCCGGTCGCCCCAAGGAAAAGTTCTTCGAGGGCCATTTCCCATCGGAGGCGAGTTTCTTCTCACATCGACAGGCCCCTGAACCAAGGTAACAACCCGGAATCCGGCACCGCATCCAGCACGTCTCTCTAGGTCCGGGCGCACCATGCTGTCCTGACCTGCCCTTTAGCCTTGCATATCCGGAAACTCGACATTCTCTATCCACTCCCGATTGTGCAGCCCGAGAGACGAGACGTGCCGGCGACCAGGATATTGTGGGGTCAGGTCCTTACCGTCCTCCTGATCGTACTCCTCACCACCTGGGGCGCGACGCAGTGGACGGCGTGGCGGTTAGGCTTCCAGCCGCAACTTGGCCATCCGTGGTTCGAGCTTGCCGGCCAGTCTATTTATCCACCGCCTGCATTTTTTTGGTGGTGGTTTTTCTACGATGCCTATGCACCAGAAGTGTTCATCGAGGGTGCGCTGATTGCCGCCAGCGGCAGCTTCATCACGATCGCGGTCGCCATCGGCATGTCGGTGTGGCGGGCACGGGAGGCGAAGAACGCAGCCACCTATGGTTCGGCACGCTGGGCGACGCGCGAGGAGATCCAAGCCGAGGGCATGGTCGGTCCGGATGGCGTTGTGCTTGGAAAACTCGACCTCGACTATCTCCGTCACGACGGTCCTGAACACGTTCTGTGCTTCGCGCCGACCCGAAGCGGCAAGGGTGTCGGCCTCGTCGTGCCGTCCCTGCTGACTTGGCCGGGCTCGGCGATCGTCCACGACATCAAGGGTGAGAATTGGGAACTGACGGCCGGATGGCGGTCGCGCTTTGGCCGCGTGCTGCTGTTCGATCCGACCAATCCTGCATCGGCTGCCTACAATCCCCTGCTGGAAGTCCGGCGAGGCGAATGGGAAGTGCGAGATGTGCAGAACGTGGCCGACGTGCTCGTCGATCCCGAGGGGTCGTTGGAACGCCGGAACCATTGGGAAAAGACCAGTCACGCACTTCTGGTCGGCGCCATCCTGCATGTTCTCTATGCAGAGAAGGACAAGACGCTCGCCGGCGTTGCGAACTTCCTCTCCGATCCGCAACGGGCGATCGAAACGACACTACGCACCATGATGCTAACGCGGCATCTGGGCGACGCCGGTCCACATCCGGTCGTGGCATCGGCGGCGCGCGAACTGCTCAACAAGTCGGAGAATGAGCGGTCCGGGGTGCTTTCGACGGCCATGAGTTTTCTGGGCCTTTACCGCGATCCGGTTGTGGCGAAGGTGACGTCTCGTTGCGACTGGCGGATCGCCGACCTAGTCGAGGGCGAGCGGCCGACCACTTTGTATCTCGTCGTGCCGCCATCGGACATCAGTCGCACAAAACCGCTCATCCGCCTCGTGCTTAACCAGATCGGCCGCCGGTTGACGGAGGATCTCCATGCGAAGGATCATCGCCAGCGCCTGTTGATGATGCTCGACGAGTTCCCGGCACTCGGCCGTCTCGATTTCTTCGAAAGCGCGCTGGCCTTCATGGCGGGCTACGGCATCAAGAGCTTTCTGATCGCGCAGTCGCTCAACCAGATCGAAAAGGCCTATGGGCCGAACAATTCCATCCTCGATAATTGTCATGTGCGGGTGAGCTTTGCCACCAATGACGAACGGACGGCCAAGCGCGTCTCGGACTCGCTGGGAACAGGAACCGAGATGCGAGCCATGAAGAACTATGCCGGGCACAGGTTGTCGCCATGGCTCGGGCATCTGATGGTGTCGCGGCAGGAGACGGCGCGAGCCCTGATGACTCCGGGCGAGATCATGCAACTTCCGCCGACCGATGCCATCGTCATGGTGTCAGGACTGTTCCCGATCCGAGCGAAGAAGGCGCGGTACTTCGCCGATCAGCGCCTTGCCGAGCGTGTCCTGCCGCCACCGAAGCCAGAAACGGCCCAGGGAATGTCGCGCCCCGACGACTGGACCGGCACAACAGTCCTTCCGGCGTCGGAAGACAATCCTCAGCAATCGAAGCCCTCCATGAATCCACAGGACGAGGATCCGGCAAATGGCGGCATCCGCCGCCAGCCCGGGATTCCCGAGCATGAGGACATTGCACCGGAGCGAACAACACAGCGCGACGGCGAGTTCGACCTTGACCGGGACGAACCTGACGATGACGCTGTCCGTCGGCGCTCGGTCGACCAGGTCATGCGGCGCGCCGCACGACAGGCCGCCCTTGATCCCAACGACGGCATTGAGTTGTGAAGAACACGAAGAAGAAACGGCTCTCGGCCTATCTCGATCCAGACGTGATGAACGCGCTCGCCGACTACGCAGCGCGGCGCGACGTCTCACTGTCGCTGATCGCCGAGGCTGCAATCGCCTCCTTGCTTTCGCCGGACGCCGACGAGCGAAAGGAAGCGGCGATCGCCCGACGCCTGGACCAGATCGACCGGCGCGTGCAGCGCGTCGAGCGCGACGTCGGCATCGCCATCGAGACGCTGGCGCTATTCGTCCGCTTCTGGCTCACCTCAACCCCGGCTTTGCCGGAATCCGCCCAGGCCGAAGCTCGCGCGAAGGGCCTGCAACGCTACGATGGTTTTGTCGACGCGCTCGGTCGCAGGCTGAGCAAAGGACCAAAGCTCCGGCAGGAAATCGCCGAGGACGTGCCCGCGGCACCGCCGGCCGACACCGATGATTTGCCTGCGGGTTAGGTCTGAGTCGAGTTCGCCATTTCCGCCGCACCGCATTTTGCAAGTCTCTGCACGTCGCATCAGGATCGCCGGTTTTGCTTGTTGCAAGGCCGATAGTCCTGCCTCTTCTAATCATCCCCGACAGCGGCACGGACCAACTCGCCGCAAGGAATGGGGATCATCGTGGCAACCAGTCATCAGCCTGGCAGGGAAGCAGTTTCGCGCGGCGCGCGCATGCTGCGCACGGCCCTTGGTCCTGCCATTGCCGGCTTCCTTGAAGATCCTGATATCGTCGAGGTGATGCTCAACCCGGACGGGCGGCTCTGGGTCGACCGGCTGAAGGAAGGGCTTGTCGCCACCGACGAAATCCTTATCCCGGCCGATGGCGAACGGATCGTTCGGGTGGTCGCGCATCATGTCGGTGCGGAAGTGCATTCCGGCGCCCCGCGTGTATCTGCCGAACTGCCTGAGACCGGGGAGCGTTTCGAGGGCTTGTTGCCGCCTGTCGTCGCGGCGCCGACCTTTGCCATCCGCAAGCCGGCCGTCGCTGTGTTTATGCTCGAAGATTATGTCGCGGCCGGCATCATGACAGAGAGCCAGGCCGGCGTGCTGCGGCTTGCGGTCGAAAGGCGGAAGAACGTGCTCGTCGCCGGCGGCACGTCGACAGGCAAGACCACGCTGGTCAACGCGCTGCTTGCCGAGGTGGCGAAGGGCGCCGACCGCGTCGTGCTGATCGAGGACACGCGCGAACTCCAGTGTGCTGCGCCCAACCTCGTGGCGCTGCGCACCAAGGATGGCGTCGCCTCGCTCTCCGATCTGGTGAAGTCGTCCATTCGCTTGCGTCCCGACCGTATCCCGATCGGCGAGGTGCGCGGAGCCGAGGCACTTGACCTGCTTAAGGCCTGGGGCACCGGCCATCCGGGCGGGATCGGCACCATCCATGCCAGTTCCGCCCTTGGCGCACTGCGTCGACTCGAACAACTCGTGCAAGAGGCCGTGGTCACGGTCCCGCGCGCCCTCATTGCCGAGACGATCGACATTGTTGCCGTGCTCGCCGGCCGAGGCTCGGCCCGACGTCTCATTGAGATTGCGCTCGTCGATGGGCTCGACCCCTCCACCGGCGACTACCGCACGCTCGAGGCAAAGCTCGAGACCGCACCAACCGTGAATCCCCGATCCCCCATGGAGTCTCAGAATGAATCCGATCCGCTTCACTTCGTCATCTATCCATAAGCTCGGTGCGGTGTTCCCGCTGGCCACGGCGACTGCTGCGGTCGCGGCCATGATGATCGCGCCCGCTCACGCGGCAGGTTCTTCCATGCCGTGGGAGCAGCCGCTTCAACAAATCCTCGAATCCGTCGAGGGTCCAGTCGCCAAGATCGTGGCGGTGATCATCATCATCGTCACCGGGTTGTCGCTCGCCTTTGGCGACACGTCCGGCGGATTCCGCAGGCTGATCCAGATCGTGTTCGGCCTGTCGATCGCCTTCGCCGCGAGTTCTTTCTTCCTGTCGTTCTTCTCCTTCGGCGGCGGAGCGCTCGTCTGATGGCATGGTCCCTGCTGGAAGACGACGAAGTCCGCGGCTTTTTCGCGCCGGTGCATCGCGCGCTCACCGAACCGATCCTGCTCGGCGGCGCGCCGCGCGCGGTCGCCATCGCCAACGGCACGCTGGCCGGCGCTGTCGGGCTTGGCCTCCGCCTCTGGATCGCCGGCCTCGTCATCTGGGCGATCGGCCATTTCGCGGCTGTCTGGGCAGCCAAGCGCGATGCGCAGTTCATCGACGTGGTTCGCCGGCACCTGCGTTATCCCGCGCATTTCGGCTGCTGAGAGGCTTTTTCGCCCATGATGAACCTCGCCGAATACCGCAAACGCTCGTCCAACCTCGCCGACTACCTGCCTTGGGCAGCACTGGTCGCGCCGGGCGTTGTATTGAACAAAGATGGATCCTTCCAGAGGACCGCCCGTTTTCGCGGTCCCGATCTCGACAGTGCGACGCCGGCGGAACTCGTCGGCACGACGGCGCGGCTGAACAGCGCGTTGCGCCGTCTCGGCTCCGGCTGGGCGATCTTCGTCGAAGCCGTTCGGCTTGCCGCCCAGCACTATCCCGAAGGTCTCTTCCCCGACAGCGCGTCGGCACTGCTCGATCTCGAACGTCGTGAACAGTTCGAGGGTGAGGCCGACCATGGATCCTTCCCATGGTCCGACCGCAGCAGGTCACACGGGGAACTGTTCGAGAGCAGCTACTTTCTCACCTTTGTTTGGATGCCGCCGGCCGAGGAAGCTTCTCGCATCGAGAGCTGGCTTTACGAAGGCCGGGAGAAAATCGGCGTCGATCCGTGGGAACTCCTCAAGGGTTTTGTGGACCGCACCGACCGGGTGCTCAACCTGGTCGAAGGTTTTGTCCCGGAGACCGCATGGCTCGACGACGGCGAGACGCTGACCTACCTGCATTCCTGCATTTCCACGAAGCGGCATCGGGTCGGCGTGCCTGAGATGCCGATGCATCTCGATGCGCTGCTGGTCGATCAGCCGCTCGCCGGCGGGTTGGAGCCGAGGCTCGGCGATTCCCATCTGCGGACGCTCACCATCATCGGGTTCCCGTCGACAACCTTTCCGGGGATCCTCGACGATCTCAATCGGCTTGCCTTCGTCTATCGCTGGTCGACGCGGGCGATCATGCTCGACAAAGCCGACGCCACACGATTGCTGACGCGCATTCGCCGTCAATGGTTCGCGAAGCGCAAGTCAGTCGCCGCCATCCTCAAGGAGGTGATGACCAGCGAAGCATCCGTTCTTTTGGACACCGACGCCGCCAACAAGGCGGCCGATGCTGACGCCGCCCTTCAGGACCTCGGCTCCGACCAGATCGGCCAGGCCTATGTCACCGCAACGGTGACGGTGTGGGATGGCGACCCGTCAATTGCCGACGAGAAGCTTCGGCTGGTGGAAAAAGTCATCCAGGGCAGGGACTTCACAGCAATCGTCGAGGGCGTCAACGCCATCGAAGCATGGCTCGGCAGCATCCCAGGCCACGTCTATGCGAACGTCCGCCAGCCGCCGCTGTCGACACTGAACCTCGCCCACATGATCCCACTCTCGGCAGTCTGGGCGGGACCTGTCGAAGACGAGCATTTTGGCGCTCCGCCACTGTTCTTTGCCAGGACGGAAGGCGCTACGCCGTTCCGGTTCAGCCTGCATGTGGGCGATGTCGGCCACACCCTCGTCATTGGCCCCACCGGCGCCGGCAAGTCAGTCCTGTTGGCGATGATGGCGCTGCAGTTCCGGCGCTACGAGAACAACCAGATTTTTGCATTCGACTTCGGCGGCTCGATCCGCGCTGCCATGCTCGCCATGGATGGCGACTGGCACAATCTCGGCAGCAATGCGTCGAGCGGGCAAGGGCCGGACGATCCGCTCGCTCTGCTCACCCTGGCGGACCTGTCGGATGACGTCGACGCCGTTTCACTACAGCCGCTTGGCCGCATCCATCATACACCTGAGCGTGCATGGGCGGCAGACTGGCTCGTCGATATTCTTGTGCGAGAAGGCGTCCCCGTCACGCCGGAGGTGAAGGAACATCTGTGGTCGGCGCTGACCTCGCTGGCCAGCGCGCCGGTTCAGGAACGGACGCTGACCGGCCTATCGGTGCTGCTGCAATCTTCGCCACTGAAGCAGGCACTCCGGCCTTACTGTATCGGCGGTCCCTATGGCCGGCTGCTCGATGCAGAGCACGAGCGTCTTGGTGATGCTTCCGTCCAGGCATTCGAGACCGAAGGCCTGATCGGTACTGGTGCGGCGCCCGCCGTGCTTGCCTATCTCTTCCATCGGATCGAGCAGCGGATGGACGGGCGGCCGACGCTGCTGATCATCGACGAGGGTTGGCTGGCGCTCGACGATGGCGGCTTCGCCGATCAGCTCCGCGAATGGCTAAAGACCCTTCGCAAGAAGAACGCTTCCGTCATCTTTGCTACGCAATCGCTCTCCGACATCGACGGCAGCAGGATCGCGCCCGCCATCGTCGAGAGCTGTCCGACGCGGCTGTTCCTTCCGAACGAGAGGGCGATCGAGCCGCAGATCACCCAGATCTACCGGCGCTTCGGTCTCAACGATCGCCAGATCGAGATCGTCGCTCGGGCGACGCCGAAGCGTGACTATTACTGCCAGTCGCGGCGCGGCAACCGGCTATTCGAACTGGGCCTTGGTCCGATCGGGCTGGCGCTGTGCGCCGCATCGTCCAAATCCGATCAAGCGGCAATCGATCGGATCATCACTGGCACCGGCCAGAAACATTTCCTCGAGGTCTGGCTTGCCGATCGCGGCCTTTCCTGGGCGGCCGACCTGATTCCCGATCTCACCAACGTCATCGACCAATCCGCAAAGGAGATTCCGTCATGAATTCCGTTCGCAACAATCTTCGTCTTCGACACATGACGGCAGCCAGCGTCATCACCGTCGCGATCGCGATGTCATCGGCGCCGGCGTCGGCGTTCATCGTCTTTGATCCCACCAACTATAGCCAGAACCTTCTCCAGGCCGCTCGCGCCCTTGAGCAGATCCAGAACCAGATCACCTCGCTTCAGAATGAGGCGCAGATGCTGATCAACCAGGCAAAGAACCTCACTTCGCTGCCGACCTCGCTGCTCGGCCAGATCGAAGGCAATTTCTCTCAGATGAAGACCCTGCTCGGCGAGGCCGACAAGCTCGCCTACAGCGTCCAGGACATCGAGAGCCAGTTCACCTCGACGTACGAGAGTTTTGGTTCGGACCTCTCCAGCCAGCAGCTTGTCGATGGCGCGCGTGAACGCTGGCAGACATCGGTTTCGGCCTTCGAGCACTCGCTGAAGACCGGCGCAGTCGCCGTGGACAACATCGAGGGGACACAGGAACAGACGAGCTCGCTGCTCGGCGCCAGCCAGTCTGCCGTCGGCGTGCTGCAGGCGACGCAAGCCGGCAACCAGCTTCTTGCCGTCCAGGCAAGGCAGGTGTCGGACTTGACGGCGATGATGGCAGCGCAGGGACGCGCCAACGCATTGGAGCAGGCGAGGCGGGCGGCTGCACAGGAACAAGCACGTGAACAGTTTAGCCGCTTCATGACGGGCAGTGGCTACAGCCCGTCATCCGTGAAGATGTTCCACGACTGAGGCGAGAGTCGCATGGATCTCAAGATCGCCGCCCGGATGACAGCCGTTCTTGCCCTTGGCGCCGCCATGACCGCCGCCTTCATGGCGTTGCGTGGCGACGGCCCGCAGGACGCGTCCTCCCCGCGCTCCGCACATCCGGGCGGCGAGCCGGCAGGAGTCGAACTTGCGCGATGCCGGAACATCGGCATGGCCGCGATCGCCGACGAAGCCTGCAGGAAGGCCTGGGCGGAAAACCGCCGGCGATTCCTTCAGCCGACACAGCCCACGGCACCGTACGCAGTTCCGTCAGTCGACAAAGACCAGAGCCGGCTCCTGCCCCTTCAGCCGTCGATGCCCCAGGGTGATCAAGATCAACGCCGCCCGAACACGGTGACGCCATGAATGACACCGGCGTCATCGACCGCTTCCTGGAAACCTTCACCCGTTACATCGATTCAGGGTTTGGCCTGCTCAGCGGCGAGGTGGCCTTTCTCACGTCCATTCTGATCGTCATCGAAATCACGCTCGCCGGCCTGTTCTGGGCCTGGGGCGCGGACGAGGACGTGCTGCACCGCCTGGTTAAGAAGACGCTCTACATAGGTTTCTTCGCCTTCATCATCGGCAACTTCAATCGTCTGGCCGGCATCGTCTTCGAAAGTTTTTCAGGACTCGGCCTGAAGGCGGGAGGATCAGCACTTTCGGGCTCCGCGCTGCTGCAGCCGGGCCGCGTCGCCCAGGTCGGCATCGACGCTGGCAATCCGATCCTTGAGGCCGCCAGCCAGTTGATGGGCTACGTCTCGTTCTTCGAGAATTTTGTCCAGATCGCCGTGCTGATGATCGCCTGGGCGATCGTTCTCATCGCCTTCTTCATCCTCGCCGTCCAGATCTTCGTAACCCTGATCGAGTTCAAGCTGACGACGCTGGCCGGCTTCGTGCTGATCCCCTTCGCACTCTTCAACCGGACCGCCTTTCTCGCTGAAAAAGTGCTCGGCAACATCGTGGCCTCCGGCGTCAAGATCCTGGTGCTCGCCGTCATCGTCGGCATTGGGTCGGGTCTCTTCGGCGAATTCACCCAAGGTTTTGGGGCTGAACAACCGACGATCACGGATGCGCTGTCGCTCGTTCTCGGCGCTCTGTCCCTGATGGGGCTTTCGATCTTCGGTCCCGGCATCGCGACCGGCCTGGTTTCCGGCGCACCACAGCTTGGCGCGGGTGCTGCTGTGGGCACCAGCCTCGCAGCTGCCGGCCTAGGTGCCGCCGGCGCCATGGGCGCCCGCGCCGGATTGAGCGGCGGCGCCAGTGCGATCAGTGCAGGTGGGCGCATGTCGGCGGCCGCCGCACGTGGCGGCGCGCATTTAGCCGGCAGCACCTCGACAGCTTACGGCCTCGCCGCCGCAACATCCGGACAGAGCGGTGCAGGCTCGATCGCCGCCGGCATTGCTGGTGTCGCCAAGGCCGGCGGCGGCGCAGCCGTTCAGCCGGTGAAGCAGGCAATGTCGCGCGCGGCTTCAGCCCTGTCTTCCAGCCAGCAGGCTGGCCGCTCGGCCGCATGGACCGCAACGGGTGGAGAGCAGCCAGCAGCAGCTGCTGCTGCAGGACGTGCGTCGACGGCTGAAACCAGTGTCGGATCGCCGCCGGCATGGGCCAATCGCATGAAGCGCGGCCAGACCATGAGCCATGGCGCCAGCATGGCCGCGCATTCCGTCCGGTCCGGCGATCATGGCGGCGGCTCGATGAATGTCTCCCTCAACCAGGACGATCGCCGATGAACCTCTTCAGACGACCTTCCGTTCGTTACGGAACGACCCCTCAGCCGGAGACGCCGTATCAACGTGCTGCCCAAGCTTGGGATGAGCGCATCGGCACAGCTCGCGTGCAGGCGAAAAACTGGCGGCTTATGGCCTTTGGCTCACTCGTGCTGGCCGGCGGGTTCGCTGCAGCGCTAATCTGGCAATCGACACGCGGCACCGTTGTTCCCTGGGTGGTGCAGGTCGACAAGCTCGGCGAGGCACAAGTGGTCGCTTCAGCTGTCGCCGACTATCGTCCGACCGATCCGCAGATCGCATGGCATCTCGCCCGCTTCATCGAACAGGTCAGAAGCATCCCGGACGATCCCGTCATTGTCCGCCAGAACTGGCTGCGCGCCTATGACTATACGACCGACCGCGGCGCCGTCTCTCTGAACGACTACGCCCGCCTGAACGACCCTTTTGCCAAAGTGGGCAAAATCCAGGTCGCGGTCGAGGTCTCCAGTGTCATCCGGGCCTCGCCGGACTCGTTCCGTGTCGCCTGGGTCGAGCGCCGCTACGAGAACGGTAGCCTGGCCAGCACCGAACGCTGGACCGCCATCCTCACGATCGTCAGTCAACAACCCCGCGATGCCGACCGGCTGAAGGCCAATCCGCTCGGCGTCTACGTCAACGCCATCAACTGGTCGAAGGAGCTTTCATGAAGCGCGCGATACATGCAGGAAGAGCAAGGGGACATTCAACCCGCAACATGACCAAAGCGCGGGTGCTTGTCCTGGCACTGCTGTCGGCGACGGCGCTCGCAGGCTGCGCCTCGAAAAAGTACATTCCGCCGGAGATCGACTACGACGATGCGGTGCCTGCCGTGCAGAAGCTCGATCCGCCTGGTGCGGTGAAAGTGGTGGAGCTGCCGAAACCGCTTCCGCTGCCCGGTCAGTTGAAGCCGATAGGGACCATTAAGGCGAAGGCGGAGCCGGCTGATCCCAAACAGCGGATCAGCCAGGCCAATCAGGCCGCACGAATGCAGCCTGTCCGCGATGGTTTTATCAACGCGATCCAGCTCTATCCCTGGAGTGAAGGCGCGCTCTATCAAATCTATGCAGCACCTGGCCAGGTCACCGACATCGCGCTGCAGCCCGGCGAGCAGCTCGTCGGCTCCGGTCCCGTCGCCGCCGGCGACACCGTGCGCTGGATCATCGGCGACACGCAGAGCGGGGCAGGGGAACGGCTGCAGGTCCACATTCTCGTCAAGCCGACGAGGCCGGACCTCCAGACCAATCTTGTCATAAACAGCGACCGTCGTACCTATCATCTCGAGCTGCGATCGACCGAGAAGACCTATATGGCCTCTGTGTCGTGGCAGTATCCGCAGGATCAGTTGATAGCGCTGCGGCGCCAGAACGCGCAGGCTTCCGCAGCCCAGCCGGTCGCTTCCGGCATCGACATCCAGAAACTCAATTTCCGCTACCGCATCGAGGGCGTCGCGGCACCGTGGAAGCCGCTACGCGCGTTCGATGACGGCTCAAAAGTCTACATCCAGTTTCCGTCCGGCATCGCTCAGGGTGAGATGCCGCCGCTCTTCGTCATCGGCCCATCGGGCGGCTCGGAACTGGTCAACTACCGCGCTCGGCAAAACTACTACGTGGTCGACCGTCTCTTCGCCGCGGCTGAGCTGAGGCTCGGCGACAAGACGAGCGAGAAGCGTGTCAGGATCGTGCGCACCGACGGGAAAAAACCGCAGCGCAGCGCGGGGCTGTTCCGATGAGCGACGTTGCAAATCCCCCGGACGTGGACATCAGGGCCGAACTACGTCTGAGGCCCGAGCCCGCAAGGGTCACGCGCCTTTCGCGCAAGGTGCTGATCGGTCTTGGTGGAGTGGCCTGCGCTACGATCCTTGGCACACTGATCTGGGCGCTCGACACCAGGCGGCTTGGCAACGAGCAACCATCCGAGCTCTTCACCACTGAAAATCGAGCGACCGCCGACGGGCTCCAAACTCTGCCGAAGGATTATGCCGGCATTCCAAAACTCGGGCCGCCTTTGCCCGGCGATCTCGGCCGGCCAATCCTGCGTGCGAAGGAGCGCGGACAGCCGGTGGCGGTGCCGAACATCAGTGCGCCGCGCGCCGATCCGGAGGAGCAGCGCCGCTTGGCGGAAATCGAGGCCGCGCGTGTCGGAAAGCTCTTTACCGACACCAACGCGAGAACGTTCACCGCGCGGCAGGATACTGGTGCAGGAACTGCCGTGGCGAACACCACTTCCGGCTTGACACTACCGACCGAACAGTCGCCGCTCGGTTCTGCCGCTGCGCAAAACATGCAGGACCGCAAAGCCGCCTTCGTCAACGCCGAAACGGATCGTCGCACCGTCAGTCCCGATCGTCTCGCCGAAAAGGCTTCGCCCTATGTCCTTCAGGCCGGCACGGTTATTCCGGCGGCCCTCATCACCGGCATTCGTTCGGAACTTCCCGGTCAGATCACCGCTCAGGTCACGGAGAACGTTTACGACAGCCCATCAGGATCGTACCTGCTGGTTCCGCAGGGCGCGAGATTGATCGGTCAGTACGATAGCCAGATCGCTTTCGGTCAGTCGCGTGTGCTGTTGGTCTGGAACCGGCTCATCATGCCCGACGGCACCTCGATCGTACTGGAGCGCCAGCAGGGCGCGGATGCTCAAGGCTTTTCCGGTCTGGAGGACGAGGTCGATCATCACTGGGGTCAACTGTTTCGGGCCGCCGCACTCTCAACCCTGCTCGGGGTCGGAACGTCACTTGGTTCCAGCAACGACGAAAGCGACATCGCTAAGGCCATCCGTGAAAGCACGCAGAATTCAATGAGCAATATCGGTCAGCAGATCGTGGGCCACCAACTCGATGTCCAGCCAACGCTGACAATCCGGCCGGGTTTCCCGGTCCGCGTGATCGTCAATCGCGACCTTGTACTGGCGCCTTATGGCGCAAAAAGGGAGCCGTCATGATCAAGCTGAAACTTTCCGCCATTCCCGATGATCGGCCGGTCAAGATCACAGCCGAACTACCCGCCACCGTTCACCGCGATCTCGTCGCCTATGCCGAACTGCTCGGCCGTGAGACGGGCCAGACGGTTTCCGATCCGGCAAAACTGATCGCTCCGATGCTGGCCCGATTCATGATGACTGATCGGGCGTTCAGCCGGGCTCGGCGTGATACAAAGTCAAGGTGAGCTAGCCGCGCCGCGTTTCGTCTCCACAAGGCGGAGGCTGACGTCCGGCCTGCTTCGAATGACATCAGTAACCGCATCCAGAATTTCGGTGGCATGCAGGGGCGCCTCCAGACCGGTGGCCAGGCTGCCGCCTTGTACTCCCCGGGCCGTGCTGACCATGGTGAGCGTCCCGTCGAGGTCGGCCAGAACGCGACGAAGGTTGCGCAGGAGCCCCGCGCCGGCCAGCGTTGGCCGGACACCGCCTGAGTGACGTTCGAAAAGCGCCGCGCCAAGCGATTGCTCAAGGTCACGGATGCGCCGGCTGAGAGCGGAATGGTGGATCCCCAGGCGTCGGGAGGCGGCGAGAAAGCTGCCTTCCTCAGCGATGACAAGTGCGCAGTCAAGCGTAACGAGCTGGACGCGTCGCCGCATCATCCTTCCCCTAGGGGGTCGCTTTTCGCATTTCGCATAATCTGGTGAGCGTCCGCTCGTCGAACTTCGCGGTGACTGCCACCGCCTCTTCGCCGCTGATTACCTGGGGCAGCCCGAGCGGCGTCACCCTGAAATGAAACTGCACAAGCCGAAGGAGCCAGAGCGGATTCATCTCGATGATGATTGTATCCACGCCGTTGTGGAGGCCCCACTCGACGATGCCACCAAGCAGCGCATTCGCCACCGGGCTTAGCATCCGGCCGCGCTCGCGATGGCCGGCCTCGACGCAGTAGCGTGTCCACTCCCAGATATTCGGACCAACCGGCCGCTCACCTTCGCAGAGGGAGGAAAGCACCTCGGACAGCAGATGTGGCCGTGTCGACGGTAGCAGGCGCTGGTAACCGATGACATGATGATCGTCCTCGATGAAGAGCATATGAACGGCGTATTCGTTGTCGAACCGATCAATCTCCTGACCGTCCTCACGTCGTAATTCCGACCAGCCTCTCTCCTCCACAAACACCTTGTGGCGAAGGCGGAAGGCCTGTTGCATTTCCTCGCGATAGAGGTCGACATTTTCGTTTGTCACGATGTGCAGCATCGGTTGTCCTTCGAGATTGAGGTCAACCTGCAGTCTGCCGGCCTCATTCACGTTCGGACATCACGTGATTCCGTGGGGTCAGGCTATGAGACCGAGCCTGAATGCTTCGGCCACGGCGTGCACGGTGTTCTGTACGCCCAGTCTCTCTCGTGCGGCGCGCAGATGACTATCGGCGGTATGGCTGCTGATCCCGAGGCGATCGGCAATGGCCTCGACAGACAGCCCCAGGGACGCCCATTGCAGGACGTCGTTCTGGCGAGGCGAAAGGCCGACCCTCCCTGTCTGCCCGTTTTCTTCGGCCAGAATTACTGCTTTTCCAAAAGCATATGCAGCGACGAGGAGGAACGCGTCCTGTTCACCGGGCGGCAGTTCAAGTCTTTCGCCGGCAATGGATAGCCCGACCCGCTGCCGCTCGAGGGTCAGGAAAGAAAACGTCAGACCTTCACGCAGTCCGAATTCGGCTGCCTCGTCCATGATGCGGCGGCCGCCGGGCCAGTCGCCAAGGCTGCCGATGTCGCTCCACGAAAATGGCTGACTTCCCTGCGCGACGAGCCGGATGGTCGGATCACGATAGAGATAGCCTTTCGAGAAGTAGCGATCCGTCCATTCAGCCGGCCAGTGATCCAGCAGCACATGGGACAGCTGCTCGCGGCGTGAGGCGCTGGGGGGCGGGATGATGCCGGCAAGGATACTGGTCGTGCCGAACCGTGCGGCGAACGAGAGGAGAGCGTCTCCCACATCCTTCATTGAACTGCTGTGCTGGATGCCAGCCATGAAAGCATAAGTCTCATCAAGCCGGCGCCGCCAGTTTCTTGTTGTGGCGAACGGTGAGGCTGGTCTCAACCGGCTCAGTTGCATCGTGACATTCCTCACGTTCCGTGCGACTCACTGCGATGTTGCAAATGTAACCGTTTACAGCCGGTTTGTAATCGGTTACAGGCGGCTAGGTGTTTTTCCGCCATTCGCTTTTTGAACGGGTAAATGACAATGACCAATCAGTCGTCAAGCCCAGCGGTGTCCATTCGATGCACCGTTTGGGGCGAGAATATCCACGAACGGGAAAACCCGGTCGTGGCGTCGATCTATCCGGATGGGCTGCACACTACGATCGCGCAAGCCCTGTCGGGAGAGTCCGAAATCGTCGCGCGCACCGCCACCTTGCAGGATCCGGAGCAGGGCTGCTCCGCCGATATGCTGGCAGAAACGGACGTCCTTGTTTGGTGGGGGCACAAGGCGCATGGCGCCGTGTCTGACCTGGCCGCCGAAAATGTAGCGAAACGGGTCTGGGCAGGGATGGGACTAATTGTCCTGCATTCGGGTCATTTTTCCAAAGTGTTCAAGACGCTGATGGGAGCACCATGCTCTCTGAAGTGGCGGGAAGCTGGAGAGCGCGAGCGGATTTGGGCGGTCAACCCGAGCCACCCTATTGCTGCAGGTTTGCCGGAGTGTTTCGTGCTCGAGCGCGAGGAAATGTATGGCGAGCCATTCGCCATACCGGAGCCGCTGGAGACCGTATTCATCTCCTGGTTTCAGGGCGGCGAGGTCTTTCGCTCCGGGGTCACCTATCAGCGGGGTGCCGGCAAGATATTCTATTTCCGCCCCGGTCATGAGACCTACCCGACATACCACGACGGCAATGTCCACAGGGTGTTGCGCAACGCCGTGCGATGGGCAGCGGCCGTCGGGGCGCCGAGGGAAAACATCTGCGACGCGCCGAACGTTCCTGTGCATGAGGCTCTGGAGCCGATTGAGACGCGTGGCCCGTCATTGCATGGACCTGGCAGCGAGGGATACAGCTGAGCTGTGCATCAACGGCTGTGCCGCCCAACACCCCCGCAAATTTGTGAGTTACCATGGACCGGATTAGGCTTGGCATGGTTGGCGGCGGGCGAGGGGCCTTCATCGGCCCCGTACACCGAATTGCTGCACGCCTCGATGACCACTACGAACTCGTTGCAGCAGCGCTGTCTTCCGATCCGGAACTTGCCGCCGCCTCTGCTTCTGACCTGAACATCGATCCTGCGCGCGCTTATGCTTCCCATGAGGCTATGGCAGCAGGCGAGGCTGCTCGCGCTGATGGCATCGAAGCCGTTTCCATCGTGACGCCAAACAACACCCATGCCGCCATAGCAAAGGCCTTCTTGACGCGCGGCATCCATGTCATTTGCGACAAGCCCTTGTCGACGGATTCCCAGTCCGCAGCCGAAATCGTCGGGATCGCCCGGGATGCCGGCAAGATTTGCGCACTCACCTACAATTATACTGGCTACCCCATGATCCGGCAGGCGCGCGAGATGTGCGCTTCTGGCAGCCTCGGCCGGTTGCGGCTGGTGCAGGTCGAGTATCTCCAGGATTGGCTCACGCAGCGGGCGGAGGCCGCAGGCTCCAAACAGGCTGAATGGCGCACCGACCCAGCCCGTTCTGGTCGGGGTGGTTCAATCGCCGACATTGGAACGCACGCCTTCAATTTGCTGCGCTTCATCACAAGGCTGGAGAGTGAGGCAATTCTGGCCGAGCTTTCAACCTTCGTTGAAGGCAGGCCTGTCGATGACAATGCGCAGGTGTTGTTGCGTTTCCAAGGCGGCGCACGGGGCTCCATTTGGACTTCCCAGGTTGCACCCGGCAACGAGAACGATCTGAGTATACGGGTCTTTGGTGACAAAGGTGGCCTGGAGTGGAGGCACCTTGAACCGAATTACCTCTGGTACACACCGCTGGGCGAGCCGCGGCAGCGAATTTCGCGGGGAGCCGCAGGGGCTGCGGCCGCCCGCGTCACCCGTATTCCTGCCGGGCATCCGGAAGGATACCTGGAGGCATTTGCCGCCATCTATAGCGAGATCGCCGCAGCAATTCGGAGTGCGCGCAACGGCAACCCGGCACCTGCCGGCATTGCCTTCCCGACAGCCCTCGACGGCTTGGAGGGGCTCCAGTTTGTCGAGGCGGCGATTGGGTCAAGTGCAGATGGCGGGGTCTGGTTTGACTTCCAGACCTCCAATACCGGACCAGCAGAATAGCTTCCGGCCACTGGGCATCCGGAATTGCACATGCAATTGCAAATCTGGCCTTAGACACGGCGATTGCGGCGCATCCATCAAAAAAGAAACCGTTTACAATGCAACTGTAACCGGTTACAAGATGGCGCCGTCAACAAAGTGAGTTTAAGGGCGGCAGCAAGGGAGGAGACGAAAATGATGCCGAAGAGCGTCGGGCTAGCTTCAACATTTTTAGCCGCAGGGATATTGGCTGCAACAGCCGCGGCGGCTCAATCCGAAATACAGGTCTCGGTGGTTGGCGAGCCTGGACAGACCGTTGTCTATGAACAATTGGCGGCCAGCTACAACGCCGAGCATCCGGAAACGAAATTCGTCATCACCAAAAACAGCTCTGACCTGTTCAACCCCGCGCTGATCCCGTCATTGTCATCCGGCGAGGGGCCGGAACTCTTCGTCTATGGGACAGGCCCCGGCCAACCAGCAGCTATCATCGACGGTGGACTGGTTGCGGATCTCACCGGCTACTACAGGCGGTATGGATGGGACAAGTTCATCCCCCAGTCGGTTGTCGACGTTACGTCATCGAAGGGTAAACTGTGGGCTGTCGGGAATGAAGTCGAGACGACTGCCATGTTCTACAACAAGGCGATTTTCGACAAGCTGGGCTTGAAGGTACCGTCAACCTGGGAAGATTTCCAGGGTGTGATCAAAACCTTGAAGCAGGCGGGCTACGACACCCCGATCGGGCTCGGTGGAGCCGACAAATGGCCTATTTCCCACTGGCAATCGATGCTCTTCGGACGATATGCTTCGCCAGCCGGTTTGCAGAAAGTGATGTTCGGCGGCGGCGCATGGAATGCGCCGGAATTCGTCAAAGCCGCTACGCGACTCCAGGATATGACTCAACAAGGCTATTTTGGGCCAAATCCGGTGGCCGACGGATATGCCGAGATCATGGAAAAATTCTGGGCCGGCAAGATCCCGATGACATTTACTGGTTCGTTCGCGATCCAGACCGGTGTCGCTACAGCCGGAGAACGCATCGATGATTTCGGCGTCTTTCAAGTGCCACCTTTTGAGCCAACCCAGAAAATGTATCCAACCGAAGGCATTGGATCGGGCTGGTACATAAGCGCGAGTTCCAGCCACAAGGACAAGATAGCAGCCTTCCTCAACTACCTGCTGTTTACCCCGGCCAGCCGCGTTACGCTGCTCAATGCGGGAACGACCCCGGTCGGTCCTCTGTCCGACGTGCTTCCCAAGGCAAATCTTCCGAAGCTTACCCAGGCTATGGTGGCATTTAACGATCGCGACCGCGCAAACGGCACGATCTACGCCTATCTCGATACCGTTACGCCCAACAACATAACCACACTGACATATGATGGACTCCAGGCGCTTCTCCTTGGCCAGACGACACCGCAGCAATTCGCTGACGAGATCGAGGCGGTCTGGCAGACGGACAAAGCCGATGGGAGCATACTGAAGCCCGGCGGCCTGAAGCCGTAGCTGGCAGCGGAGGCTCAACGTCTGGCCTCCGAATTTGCCAAGCCTCATCAAAGAACCTGAGGATCATCAAATGTCCCTTGTCAGTGTGCGCACGCGTGGCGTCTCAAACTCCTATGCGTCGGCTTCTGCGTTCCTGTTCGTGTTGCCGGCGTTCGGCCTCTTCGCAGCATTCGCACTGCTGCCTACGCTGGCAGTGATCCAGTACTCGTTCACGAAGTGGGATGGCATCAGCAAGGTCAAGCAGTGGGTTGGCCTGGCAAATTATGCTGGTTTGCTTAGAGACAGAATATTCTGGGAAGCGTTCCTCAATACTCTGGAATGGTCGGCAATTATCGTCGTCATCAATGTCGGCTTGGGGCTCGTCGCAGCCGCAGTCATCGCGCGTCTGCGCCGTGGCCGGATCGCTATCCAGACCTGCTTCATGGTTCCAGTGGTAATGGCGCCCATCACAACCGCCATCATATGGCGGTGGACGTATCAGCCCGACGGACTTATCAACGCAGGCCTCCTTCGGCTCGGCCTCGATTGGCTGACAATGCCGTGGCTGGGCGATCCGCATACAGCGCTACCTGCAATCGCTATTGCCCATTGCTGGTCCACCATAGGGCTGAGCATCGTGATCTTTCTTGCCGGGCTGCAGGCCGTCGACGAGGAGCTCTATGACGCTGCGGTCATCGACGGAGCTTCGCCGGTACAGACTTTCTGGCACGTTACGTTGCCCGCCATCCGGCCCGTGACAGCCGTCGTCATCGTTCTCACGGTAACCCATGCTTTCAAGGCGTTCGACCTGATCTGGGCGATGACGAAGGGTGGTCCGGTTCGCGCCAGCGAGATCCTGTCGACCTACATGTATAAGCGCGGTGCCATCGAAAACGACTATGGCTATGGGGCCGCCATTGGAGTTGCGCTGCTGGTTATCGTGACGCTGGCAATGGGCATCTATGCCTGGCTGCAAAGCAGAGCGGAAGATTGACATGACCAGGCGATACACGGTTCTGGCCGTTTTCAGCTTCTTTGCGCTGCTGATGATTGCGCCTTCGGTTCTGGCGATCTCTACCTCATTGAAACCTGCGGCCGAGGCAGACGTGCCATGGGCGCTCCCTCACGTGTGGACATTCGAGCACTACGTGCTGGTTTGGACCGAGGGCGGTTTCGGCCGATATTTCTTCAACTCCTTCATCATCTCGTTTATCGATGCGATGGTCATGATCGTATTCGCCTCCCTTGCCGGTTATGCGCTCACCTTCATGAGCTTCCCGGGAAAGCAGCTGATCCGGTTCGCATTTCTGGCCGGGCTGATGGTGCCGGTGACGGCGATTGTCCTGCCACTTTATGCGTCGATACGAAGCCTTGGACTGATCGGAACGCATCTGGGGGTGATCCTTTGCGATGTCGCTCTGGCCCTCCCGATTTTCGTGTTTCTGTTCGCGTCCTATTTCAGGAAGATTCCTATGTCGTTGCATGACGCCGCCCGCGTCGACGGCGCCAGCGAGTGGGAGATATACAGCAGGGTCATCCTGCCGATCGCCAAGCCGGTGGTGGTCACGACGGGATTGCTCGAATTCCTGTGGAGTTGGAACGACCTCCTTCTCAGGCTCGTCCTGATGCCTCGCGAGTCGTCAAGAACGCTCGCCGTCGGACTGCTGATGTTTCAGGGAGGCCAAACGCGCGACATCACCAGCCTTTCCGCCGGTGCCGTGATCATGGCGCTGCCAGTCGTGCTTCTGTTCATTATTTTTCAACGTCACTTTGTCCGCGGCATGACGGCGGGTGCAGTTAAATAGAAATGGATGCGAAAATGCAAAAACCGGTTGTTGTCCTCGACCCCCATTGGCGCCAGCTCGACGAGCTATTCAGCCCGGTCGATTTCAGCGCACTCAATCAGCTGTGCGAGTTGGTCTGGGCAAGGGATGAACCAATGCCGCGCAGCGTTCTTGAAGAGAATCTGCATCGGGCGAGCTTCATTATTTCGGCGCGACCCAAGCTGGACGCCGGCGACATTGCGAGAGCAGAAAATCTGCAAGCGGTCATCGAGGTGTCGGGATCTTTTCCAGACACGATCGACTATTCAAGCTGCTTTCGGCGCGGGATCGAAGTCCTGTGCTGCGCGCCCGGCTTCCGCACTTCCGTTGCGGAAATGGCGGTGGGACTTGCCTTGGCTGGGGCGAGGGGAATCGTGCAGGAGCACGAGGCCTTCCGGGTCGGCAAGGAGCATTGGCTCGACGATAATGCCATGACCGATTTCAGTTTCTATGGACAGACGATCGGATTCGTCGGGTTTGGCTCGATTGCGCGCGAATGCTGTCGGCTGCTTGCGCCGTTCATGCCGAAGATATTGGCCTATGACCCTTGGCTAAGCTCTGAAATCGCCGAACAACATGGCGCGGAGCTGATGGCACTTGACCAGGTTGCTCGATCGAGCCGGTGTTTGTTTGTCACAGCGTCGCCAACCAAGGCTAACAAGGGTCTTGTTGATGCGGCGACGCTGGCGACAATGCCGCCAGGCGCCCTGCTGGTTCTGATCAGCAGAGCCCACGTGGTTGATTTCGGCGCGCTTGAAGTGGCCGTACGGGAAGGGCGCATCCGCGCTGCCATCGACGTGTTCAGTGCCGAGCCGGTACCTTCGAACGACAGCGTCAGAACTTTGCAGAACGCGATCTTGTCACCGCTCGTGGTGCAGCGGTCAAAGATGGGCGGCATCCGATTGGGCAGATGATTGTCAAGGATCTGGTGCGAATGCTTGGGGGCGAGCCACCGGCCGATCTTCAGCGTGCGCAACCGGATTTGGTTTCGTACCTCGCAGGGGCGCAACCGGCTAATGACGATCACAGCATGGCCGCCAATCGTAACCGCGGAACAATTCGTTGAGGATGGCTTCATGGCACGCATCGACTTGAAAAATGTATCGAAGCGCTTCGGTCACGCCAAAGTCCTCGACGACATAAATCTGACTATAGCCGACGGCGAATTTGTCGTGTTCGTGGGTCCGTCCGGCTGTGGCAAATCTACGCTGCTGCGGCTGGTGGCGGGCCTGGATGAGATCTCCGATGGCCAGATCCTCATAGACGGTGTTGTCAGCAACAAAATGACGCCGCGGGAGCGCAATGTCGCCATGGTTTTTCAATCCTATGCGCTCTACCCGCATATGACGAGCGCAGAGAACATAGCCTTCGGGCTCACTCTGGAGCGGCGGCCTCGCGCCGAGATCGACCAGCGTGTGAACGCGGTCGCTTCAACGCTCGGCCTAACGGAGCTGCTGGCCAGGCGGCCAGGGCAGTTGTCCGGTGGGCAACGGCAGCGGGACGCCATCGGCCGGGCGCTGGTCCGGGAACCTCGCGTTTTCCTCATGGATGAACCGTTGTCGAACCTGGATGCAGGGCTGAGAACGGACATGCGGGTGGAACTGAGCGAGTTGCATCGGCGTATTGGAACAACGACTGTCTATGTCACGCATGATCAAGTCGAGGCGATGACGCTAGCTGACCGGGTCGTGGTCATGAATGCTGGCCGCGTCGAACAGGTAGGCACGCCAATGGAAATCTATAACCAGCCAGCTTCAAAGTTCGTTGCCGGCTTTATCGGTTCGCCGAAGATGAATTTCTTGGCGGCCGATCACAACGGCCATGCGTCGGCGGTCGGAATACGACCTGAGCATCTCAGGATCAGCGGCGCAGATGGGGCTTGGAACGGGGCGGTTTCTCTTGTCGAGCGATTGGGGAGTGATACCATCATCCATATCAAGACGAACGACGGGCGCACATTGTCCGTTCGCGAGACTGGCCAGCACGACTATGCGGTCGGCTCGGTGCTCGGGCTGGTGCCGGTTGAAGAACATCTGCACCGCTTCGATCCGGAGGGCCGGCGGCTGGAGGGAAGTCTATAGGAATGCTGCGGTGCTTTCCCGAACGACCAACTCGGCCGACAACATCTGATCAAGTGGGCCATTGTCGACGCCCAGTATCTGGTCGATGAGCTTTTTGCAGGCTGTCGCTCCCCACACTTCTCTTGGCAATCTCATCGTCGTAATCGCCGGCATGGTTGCACTCGCGTAGCTGAGGTCATCAAAACCGATCACCGAAACATCGGAGGGGACACGAAAACCCGATAGGGAAAGTTGATGCATGGCTCCAAGCGCCATCTCGTCATTGTGAGCAAAGATGGCGGACGGTCGAACGTCCTGAGACAGCAAGGCCATCGCGGCATCCCGTCCGGATTGGACTCGAAGATCGCCAGGAATGAGTGCGCTCGACGGCACAGCATATCCGGCATTGGCAACCGTGTCAGAGAAGCCTGCTAGCCGTGCCCGGAAATCGGCGAATTCCTGACTGCCATGGATCTGGGCGAATCTTCTATGACCCAGCTGCAACAGATGTTCGGCAGCATCTTTTCCCGCCGTATAATTGTCGATGCGGACCATTGGGATTTTCGCACCGGCATCGTGATTGCAGGCGACGATCGGCGGCCCGCGATAACTGTCGTCAGTCGCGGCTGGTTGCGGTAGGCCTTCGGGCAGCCGCCCGATGTTGGAAATAAGGCCGTCGGCCTTGCCAGCAGCAAGCATCCCAACGTAGGTGGCCTCGCTCTGCGGGCCAGCAGAGGTGTCCCCGATCAACATCGTAAATCCGCGTTCCCGGGCCTCCTTTTCGATGCCCTTGAAGAATACCGGAAAAAACGGGTTCGCAATGTCCGAAACCAGCACAATAAGCGCATCCGAACGACCCCTGCGAAAATCAATAGCCTGTCGATTGAACTGGAATCCGATCGACTGTGCAGCCTCGTTCACTCGGGTTCGGGTATCCTCCTTCACGCTATCGGGGCGCGTCAGGGCGCGGGAAACGGACGCAATGGAAAGGCCCGCGAGTTTCGCGACATCCCGAATTGTTGGGCGATTTCCCATCTAGGCTCCCACAGGAACATCAAACACGAAGCATTCTGTAAACGGTTACAATTGGCTGGTCAAATCGAGCTCAAGAGAGGCATGTCCGCGAATTCAATGCCGCGGCGCACTGACGGCGTCCAATCGGAGGTGCTTCGGTCGAGCGTTATTGGAGTATTCTGGATCGCTCCCCATGGGAACCGGATCAACACGGAGGCGAAGTGGCAATTGGTTAGACCCACGCATGACCGGCTAGATCGGCCAAGCGAGCGACGATCAGGTCGGGTTTGAAGGAGAAGCGAGGAAGGTCGGCAGACGAAGTCACGCCTGTAAGCACAAGCACTGATCGCAAACCCGCCTCGAGGCCGGCGAGAACATCAGTATCCATTCGATCGCCAACCAACACCGTTTGCCCTGCATCAACGCCCAGTTTCTCGAGGGCACATCGGGTCATGAAGGAATTTGGCTTGCCAATAAAGTATGGCTTCTTACCAGTAGCCTCTGCGATCAGGGCGGCAACGGACCCGCATGCTGGGTGAAGTCCTTTTTCGGTCGGTGCTGTTGCGTCAGAATTGGTCGCGATGAACCGGGCGCCTGCAGAAATGAGGTATGAGCCTGCAGCGATTTCCTCGTAGTGATACGAGGTAGCGTCCCCAAGAACGACATAGTCAGGCGAGAATGCCGTGATCCGACACCCGGCCGCTTGGAGGGCGGAGGTCAATCCATGATCACCGATGACATAGGCCGAGGCGTTCGGAATCTGTGTGCTGACAAACCGCGCAGTTGCCAGGGCGGAAGTGTAAATGTGTCGAGGTTCCAGGGGAAAACCCATCTCGCGTAGGCGATGCGCGTGATCCTCCGGTGTGTACTTGGAATTGTTGGTAAAAACCTGAAAGGCTCGTGAGTCTTCAACTAAGGCCCGGACGAAGTCGATAGAACCTTCGATAGGCAATCCCCCACGTACAAGAACGCCATCCATGTCGATTAGGTGCGCGATTTCCATCGCTGTCTCCAAAGTTTGATTGAGTGGGAATAAAACGGCGCCGCGGTTGCGGAGGCATAAAATGCAAAGGCAGTGCGCCTTGAAAAGCCATCCAGTTCTGCCGTCGTGCAAATAGGATGCTCCGGCGTACAAAAAGGGGAGCCCCGCCCTCGCGCTGCTGAGGGCGCAGATGCAATGTCGGTCGCCTTGACTACCTTGAACCGGGAACTGCGCGAACGCCTCTGGAGGCGCGTCCAGGACTACGCGGGGCTGGCGCCAAAGGGCATACACCGGCCGGCGACGCTGTGGGTCAAGGCAGGGCTTGTGGGCCGGCGGCCTGGGTCGTCAGACGCCTCATCGGCGCCTTCACGATGCGGTGACTGCCCGGACTTCGTGCCCGGTCAAGAGATCGCCGCGCCACACCTTGCAACAACAGAGACCATGGTTCGGGCGACAAGTCGGATCCGGCTGCGGATTTGCCGCCAACATTCGTGCAAAAAACGCCGTACTAATTTCCGTACTAATTGGCAAAAAAGTACGGCGAAAGTTCTCTAAGTGCCTGAAAATGTTGGTGATCCCGACAGGAATCGAACCTGTGACCTACAGATTAGGAATCTGCCGCTCTATCCTACTGAGCTACGGGACCATCGCGCCCGACACATAACCGCTTCGGATCGTTTCGCCAAGAGGCAGCTAGGCTGCTCGCTTGGGTTCGACCGCGAACGGGCTCAGGCCGAGCCAGGTCTGCATTTTGCGCGCGATATCCTGGTCGCCCGTCAAGATCACTTTCGGCCCGGCCTTCTCGACGGTGATCAGCCCCATCCAGATTTCGGTCATCGTGTGCAGGTCGGTCGAGACGTAGAGATCGACATCGAAGCCCGGATCGTACCAGCAGAGGTCGACCTCGCCGTGCTTCTCGACGATCAGCCACCACGACCGTTTGGAGGCGGGGAGCTCCTGATACAGAAACTGTATCACCGTGCGGCCGTCGGGCAGCGGCGACGCGTTGAGGTTGCGCCGCATGTCCCACATCAGCAGCGACGGATCGAGGTTCTTCAGCGACAGCCGCGACTCGACCCATTTCTGCCCCCAAAAGCCCATCGCCTCGACGACGGAACGCAGATCCCGGCCGGCCTCTGTCATCCGGTATTCGAAGATGCCTTTCTCGCCGCGCACTTCCTTGCGCTCGACGATCCCGGCCAGCTCGAGCTCCTTGAGGCGTTGCGACAGAAGGGTCGGCGACATTTTGGGGACGCCGCGGCGCAGATCGTTGAAACGGGTCGAGCCTGCCACCAATTCGCGAAGCAGAACCATGGTCCAGCGGGTGCACAGCACCTCCGCGGCCATCGATAACGGGCAGAACTGCTTGTATCCGGACTGGGTCATGATGTTGCCTTCCCCTCAAACTCAGCCGGAACCATAGGCCTTTCCCGGCGACGCGGCGAGTACAGAAACTGTACCGGCCCAGTGTGGTGGATTTGAAGTTCCTGCTTTCTGGGTGGCATCAGCGTTAGGAACTTCGAATCCAAAACCACACTGGAAATCCAGGCATTTGCTGGTGTGGCATTCGAATCCGAATTCGCTCGCTGCGTTGCTCCAAAGTGAATGCGAATTTCGGATTCGCCACACCAGTACAGATCGCGGACTGGCTGGCGCCGGCCTTGCCATGCGACCCCTCTGCCGCTGCACGGGATACCCCTGTGCACGACAGGAGACATGACCCATGACCGCTTACGTTATCGCAGACATCAAGGTGAGGGACCCGAAGTGGATGCCGGCCTATGCCGCGTCGGTCCACGACCTCGTACACAAGCACGGCGGCAGATATCTGTCGCGCAGCGGCAATGTGAAGACGCTCGAAGGCAAGCCGCTCGACACGACGCTGATTGCCTTGATGGCGTTCCCGACCGAGGCCGCGGCGCGCGCCTTCACCGACGATCCTGCCTACGCACCCTTCGTTTCGGCCCGTCAGGGCGGCAGCGACAGCCGTTTCCAGCTGATCGACAACTCCGATCTGGCCGGAACCATCCCGTATTTGCCGAAGGGATGATCTTCCTCTGCATTCGTCGCATCGGGACAGGGATCTCCCAGCAACAACAGCCACAGCGCCCACCTGCCGGGCCTCCTTACTTCCGGCGGCCGGCCGGGCTGTGCTTTTCAAGAAGAATGGAACGACTATGACAATCAACTTTCGCAACAAGTTCCTCGCTGCCGCGGCGCTGCTGTCGGCCTGCACTGCGCTGGCGCAGGCGCATCAGGCAGCGCCCGCGTCCGGTCCCAATCCGCTGGCCGACAAGGTGCGCGCGGCCAACAGCCGCTTCGAGAATGTGGCGGCGGCGACTGCCGAGGGCTATGCGCCGATTCCTTGCGCCAGCGGCATCACCGGCGGCGCCATGGGCATCCACTACGTCAATCCCGGCTACCTCAAGGATGACGCGGTCGATGTCGCCAAGCCTGAAGCCGTCATGTACGAGCCGATGGCCGACGGCACGCTAAAACTGATCGCGGTCGAATACATCACCTCGAAAGGCCCGGCCTCGCTCGATGGGCATCTGTTCAACTTCAACAGCGCGCCCAATCGCTACGGCCTCGGCCCGTTCTACGAGCTGCATGTCTGGGCCTGGAAAGGCAACCCGACCGGCGCGTTCGCGGACATGAACCCGAACGTGTCGTGCGAACCGACGACTGCTGCCAGCCGGTAAGCAGCCGAGCCAGGCGGCGCCCGTTGCCGCCTGGCCGCGCTGAATTGCGGGGCAGCCGGCAACGGGCGCAAAGACGGCTCAGATAGCGGAACTTTCGGGATGCCGGCGCGCTTTAGTGTCCCGAAGGAGACACCGCATGAGCGCCACAAAAGAGTTCTTTGAAACCTGGCTGCAGGAGAATGTCGGCAATCTGCCGGCCGAGAGCGAGGTGAGCGTCGCCGTCCTGGTGCAGCAATTCGAGCAGGACGCCGATGCTGCCGGCTATGGCCACGAGGTTCGCGAGGACGAGCTCGGCAACATCCAGGAGGCGATCGAGGCAGCCCTGAAGAAGGCAAGGACAGGCGAAGAGCCGCAGCCCGCCGACGACAATGAGCTGGCGCCGGTTATGGAGGCACTGGAGGTCGAGGATCCGAAGAGCGGGCCTTGACTGATTAGCCGGCGAACGACCACGTGCTCTGCACCTGACGGCGCAGGCCAACCACTGCGTCGATGCACTCTTCGGCCATGGTAACGGCATGGATCCTAGGGTCTCCGCGACGTCGCTTCGCTCCTGCTCCGCCCTAGGATGACGAAGGGAAAAATGTTTCCGCCAATCTGGAGAGGTTTGTAGTTCGCCATCTGTCGTCGTCCGATAACACGCAGACGCACTGCCAATCTCCGACATCAGCCATTGGCCTCAGCTTTCAGCGATCATGCCTTCGTCATCCTAGGGCGAAGCAAGGAGCGAAGCGACGCGGCGTAGACCCTAGGATCCATGCCGTTACGTTCGAGCGTCGCGGCCTTCGGTGAACATCAACACACGGAGGCGGATGCGTTCAAAGTTGAACCGTCTCATGCTCCGTCTGTTGTTGGTTGCATTTCTACGGCGCCAACTGATTCCACTCGGCAAATGCTACGCCGCCAGTGCCGTCTCCGCCAGCTTCACCCAATAGCTCATGCCGTGCGGGATGACCTCGTCGTTGAAGTCGTAGGCCGGGTTGTGCAGGCCGGCGGTATCGCCATTGCCGATGAAGATGAAGGCGCCCGGCCGCGCTTCCAGCATGTAGGAGAAATCCTCGCCGCCCATCACCGGCTGGATCGCGCGGTGCACATGGCTGTCGCCGGCGACGTCGGCCGCGATGTCGCTGGCAAAGACCGTCTCTTCCGGATGGTTGAAGGTGACGGGATAGTTGGCATTGTAGTCGACCTCGATCGTCGCACCGAAGGCAGCGCCCAGGCCTTGGCAAAGCGCGCGGATGCGCTCTTCGGCCTTCTTGGCAACCTCCTTCTTCAGCGTGCGTACGGTGCCGGCGATCTCGGCGGTCTCGGGAATGACGTTATAGGCGTCGCCGGCGTGGAATTTCGTCACCGAGACGACCACCGCCTCGACCGGATCGGTGCTGCGCGAGGCGATCGTCTGCAATGCGCCGACAAGCTGGCTGGTGATGACGATCGGATCGATGGTGCCGTGCGGCATCGCCGCGTGGCCGCCCCGGCCCTTGACGGTGATGGTGAATTCGGCGGTCGCCGCCATGATCGGGCCTGGCCTGATGGCGAACTGGCCGACCGGCAGGCCCGGCATGTTATGCATGCCGAACACCTTGGAGATGCCGAAGCGCTCCATCATGCCATCCTTGACCATCTCGTTACCGCCGCCGCCGCCCTCTTCGGCCGGCTGAAAGATGACCGCGACCGAACCGGTGAAATTGCGCGTTTCGGCGAGGTATTTGGCGGCACCCAACAGCATCGCGGTGTGGCCGTCATGGCCGCAGGCGTGCATCTTGCCGGGGACGGTCGAGGCATAGGATTTGCCGGTGATCTCGTTGAGCGGCAGGGCGTCCATGTCAGCGCGCAGGCCGATGGTCGAGCCTTCGCCGTGGCGGCCGCGGATGATGCCAACGACGCCGGTCTTGCCCAAACCCGTCACGATGTCGTCGCAGCCGAAAGCCTTCAGCTTCTCGGTGACGAAGGCGGCGGTCTTGAAGACGTCGAAATTCAGCTCCGGCGTCTGGTGCAAATGGCGGCGCCAGCCGGCCACCTCGTCCTGCATTTCGGCGGCTCGGTTCAGGATCGGCATGATGGTTCCATTTCGCTGTTGGAGCAGGCGGTCCTGGCCTGCTGCTTTGCAATTGTGCCTGCTGCCTTGCAACCATGCACGCAGCTTTGCATTGTGCTGCTGCTTCCACATTGTGATCGGCAGCACTTTGCCATGTTGACGTCACATAGAGTAAATAGCACCGCGACGGTGGTCCGGGAACAGAGGGCCGGACCATTATCCTGGCGATGGTGTAACGAAATCTTACGGAGCCAGGTGCGACTGCGGCAAGAGGCTATTTCGTTTTTATGATGGGCTACAGGCATTTCCTCAAACTGTTGGTGGCGGGCGCGGTGGTGCTTCCGGCGCTGGCCGGGCCTGCCTTGGCCAATCCGACCATCCTGTTCGACCTGAACAGCGGCAAGATCCTGCAGCACCAGGACGCATTCAGGCGCTGGTACCCGGCATCGCTGACCAAGCTGATGACCGCCTATGTGGCGTTTCGTGCGATTGCCGCGGGCGAGGTCCAGCTCGATTCGCCGATCAAGGTGACGAAACATTCGGCCGGCGAGCCGCCGAGCAAGATGGGTTTCAAGCCGGGCTCGGTGATGCGGCTGGACAACGCGCTGAAGATGATGCTGGTCAAATCGGCCAATGACATCGCCATGGCGGTCGGCGAGAATATCGGCGGTTCGCAAGCGGCTTTCGCCGAACGCATGAACGCCGAGGCGCGGCGGCTCGGCATGAGCGGGTCGCATTTCGTCAATCCCAACGGGCTCTATTCGCCGGACCAGTATACGACAGCGCGCGATCTTGCTTTGCTGGTGATGGCGATTCGCACGGAATTTCCGCAATATGCCCCCTGGTTCTCGATCGAAGGCCTTGCCGTCGGCAAGAAGGCGATCTCCAACTACAACCTCTTGATCGGCCGCTATCCGGGCGCCGATGGCATGAAGACGGGTTTCGTCTGCTCGTCCGGTTTCAACATGATCGGCTCGGCTACCCGCAACGGCCGCACCGTGGTCGCCGTAGTGCTCGGCGAACGGTCGGCCATTACCCGCGCCGAGACGGCGGCAAAACTGCTCGACCAGGGCTTTGCAACGCCGGCGCCGAGCGGGCTGACGGTCGCGGCGCTGCCCGCCTATGGCGACACCATGTCGGCCAACGACATGAATGACGAAATCTGCAAGAAGAAGCCGGTCGCGGAGCAGTCGGAAGCAGCACCGGCCGTCGGCGACAAGGGCAAGGACCTGCCGAAATCGCCCTATAAGGAAAAGCTCGACCATGTGCCGACGCTGATCGCCGTCGGCCTCGGCGGTGCCACGGGGCCGGTGCCGAAGGCGATGCTCGACGCCTCCGGGCAGGAATATGCCGACGTGCCGCTGCCGACATGGCGGCCGGACCGGGCGCCGCCGGCCGGCGCCGAGCCTGTTGTGGCCGGATCCGCCACCGCCGTGCAGGTCCAGCAGCCGGCCAAGGCGCTGAACTAGCCGCATGGCCGGCTTCCCCATCCCCGTTTCGGTGCTCACCGGCTTTCTCGGCGCCGGCAAGACGACGCTGCTCAACCGGCTGCTCCGCGATCCGGCGCTCGCCGACACCGCCGTCATCATCAACGAGTTCGGCGAGGTGGCGATCGACCATCTTCTGGTCGAGCAGGCCTCCGACGGCATCATCCAGCTCTCCGACGGCTGTCTCTGCTGCACGGTGCGCGGCGAGCTGGTCGACACGCTGGCCGACCTCGTCGACCGGCTGCAGACCGGCCGCATCGACCGGCTTGCCCGCGTCGTCGTCGAGACCACCGGGCTCGCCGACCCCGCCCCCGTGCTGCAGTCGATCATGGCGCATCCGGCCCTGGTCCAGGCCTTCCGGCTCGACGGCGTCATCACCCTGGTCGACGCCGTCAACGGCAATGCGACGCTCGATGCGCATGTCGAGGCGGTCAAGCAGGTGGCGGTCGCCGATCGCATCGTGCTCAGCAAGGCCGACCTGGCCACGGATGCAGGCGATGTCGAGGCGTTGCGGGCGCGGCTCAGGCAGCTCAACCCGGGCGCCGTGGTGCTCGACGCGAGCGAGGCAAGCACGGCGACCCTGTTCGATTGCGGTCTCTACAATCCGGCCACCAAATCTGCCGATGTGCGGCGTTGGCTCGGCGAAGAAGCCGGTCACGACCATGACCACAGCGGGCATGACCATAGCGGGCATGACCATGATCACCATGACTATGGCCACCGGCACGATTCCCGTATCCGCTCCCATTCGCTGGTCCATGACGGGCCGGTGCCGTTTTCGGCAATCGAGATGTTCCTCGATTTGCTGCGCTCGGCGCATGGCGAGCGCCTGTTGCGGATGAAGGGCGTCATCGAGCTTGCAGAAGACCCCTCACGGCCGCTGGTTATCCATGGCGTGCAGAAGATCCTGCATCCGCCGGTGCAACTGCCGGCCTGGCCGGACAGCCAGCGCGGCACCAGGCTGGTGCTGGTCACGCTCGACATGCCGGAAGACTATGTCCGCCGGCTGTTCGCCGCCTTCACCAACCGGCCGTCGATCGACACGCCGGATCGTGCAGCACTGGAAAGCAATCCGCTGGCTATTGCCGGGCGTGGGTGAAGCTGCCGATCTCCCCCTCGAGGGGGAGATGGCCGGCAGGCCAGAGGGGGTCGGCCCGACCGGACGCGGCCTCCTGCGGCAGATCAAGGTTGGCGCTTTACGCGAGGCGACCCCCTCTGTCGCCTTCGGCGACATCTCCCCCTCGAGGGGGGAGATTATCCCGCTCAGCCGCGCTCGACCAGGAAGCGGTGGCCGCCCGATATCGCCGTCGTCTCGATCAGCCGATGGCCGGTCTCGGCGCAGAAGGCGGGAATGTCTATGACGGCGAGCGGGTCGGTGGTTTCGAGCCACAGCCGGCTGCCCGGCTGCATTGCGGCCAGGCGCTTTTTTGCCTTGAGCACGGGCAACGGGCAGTTCAAGCCTTTGAGGTCGTAGACGGCGGCGCGGCTAGAAGGCCTGTTTTCTTGGCCCCCATCTTCCTGTCCAAGCATGAAGCTCAGCCGCCAAACATGCCGAGCAGCTTTTTCTTCAATCTTGTCGCCGTGCTTTCGGCGTCCGCAGCCTGCGTTTCGACTGCTGGGGCCTCAGATGGCGCTACGGTGGCGGTGGCGACAGGCATCTCGGCGGCGGTCTTGGCAGCTTCCTTTTCAGCCAGCGCCTGCGCCTTGGCAGCTTCCTTCTCGGCCAGGGCCTGCGCCTTGGCTGCCTCTTTCGCGGCCTTGGCCGCTTCTATGGCGGCTAGCCTTTGTTCCCCGGCCTTCTGCTTGGCGGCCTTTTCGGCGTCGAGCGCCGCCATCTTGCGGCCTGCCGGCGAATCGACGCGGCCCATGCGCGCCGTTTCGGTCACCGTGCCGTCCGGGTTGAGCGACGGCGGCTCGATCGGCACGCGTTCGCCGCGGGCACGCCGTTTCGACCAGTCGGAAACGATGCTGGCTTCCTTGATCCCGGCGATGGTCGGCTTGGGCGCCGGCACGCTGGCCTTGACGGCACCGTTGAAGGCCGCCTCATAGGTACTTTGATAGGCGTTGATGGCGCTCTTCAGCGAATCGGGCTGGGTGGTTGCAGGGCAAGGGCCGGTCGGATTGAAGGTCGAGCCGTCGGCCGCAACCTGGTTGAAGACGTAGCGCTTCTCGCAGACGTCGACTTTCGGCGGCACCTTGGTGACCTCGAAATTGTCGTAGCCGACCTTCAGCATCTTCCAGAATTCGTAGTTCGGGTCGTTGCGATAGCGCGCCATGTTGGCTGCAGTCATGCGGAACGGAAAAGCCTGGATCTGGAACTCGGTCTGGCCGCCCTGGAAGGCGTCGCGGCCGAAGGCATAGATCTGCTCGATCTGCGCGTCGGTCATCGAATAGCAGCCCGACGACGAGCAGGCGCCATGCACCATCAGGTTGGAACCGGTGCGCCCATTGGCGCGGTCATAGGCGTTCGGGTAACCGATGTTGAAGGACAGGTGATAATTCGACCGCGGGTTCATCTGTGCCGGGCGGACCGTGTAAAAGCCTTCCGGCGCCTGGCGGTCGCCTTCGGTGAACTTCGGCCCGAGCTTGCCCGACCATTTGCAGATGTCATAGCTGGCGACCAGGTCATAGCGGCCGTTGGTCTTGGCCTTCCAGATTTCGAGCTTGCCTTCTTCCTTGAAGATGCGGGCCATCACCGAAGAGGTGCGGACCATGCCCTTGGCCTTCATTTCGGTCAGGATCTTGTCCGGCAGCGGCTTGTTGGCTTGCGGCGCAAAATCCTTCATCGAAGCATCGTTGCAGCCGGCGACGCCGATCGCAGCGATCAGAACTCCGGTGCGGGCAAGCTTGGCAAACATGGATATGGCTATCGTCTTCATCTCTGCGCCGCGGATGCCGCAGCTGCTAAACTGACCACTGACGGACCCTAAGCCCGTTAAACTTGAAAATTCCTTACCGCAATCAAGCTGGCGCATCCCCTTACGGCAAGTCCACTGAGCCGAATGCAGCGGCATTTTTGTGGCGAAACTGGTTCACGCCGCCACATTTCGGGCCGCGTGCCTGCCGGATGTTACAGATTGCGGCCCATCGCCAGGTATTTCTCGCGGCGATGCTCGCGGAAGTCGGTATTGGCGCCGGAGAATTCCTTCATCGTCCTGGCGATGAGGTCGCCGGTGGCGGCGATCACCGTTTCTGGGGCGCGATGGGCGCCGCCGAGCGGCTCGGCAACGATGGCGTCGATGATCTTCAGCTCCAGCAGATCCTGCGCTGTGATCTTCATATTGGTCGCCGCATCCCTGGACCGCGTGGTGTCGCGCCACAGGATCGAGGCGGCGCCCTCCGGCGAGATCACCGAATAGATGGCGTGTTCGAGCATGTAGACGCGGTTGGCGGTGGCGATCGCTATGGCGCCGCCCGAGCCGCCTTCGCCGATCACCACCGAGATCGACGGCACCTTCAGGCCAAGGCAGGCCGAAGTCGAGCGGGCGATGGCTTCCGCCTGGCCGCGCTCTTCGGCGTTGACGCCGGGATAGGCGCCGGCCGTGTCGACCAGCGTCAGCAGCGGGATCTGGAAGCGGTCGGCGAGTTCCATCAGCCGCACCGCCTTGCGGTAGCCCTCCGGCCGCACCGAGCCGAAATTATGCTTCAGCCGGCTTGCCGTGTCTGAACCCTTCTCCTGGCCGATGATCGCCACCGGCTCGCCACGGAAGCGGGCTAAGCCGCCGACGATCGCCTGGTCCTCGCCGAAATTGCGGTCGCCGGCGAGCGGCGTGAAATCGGTAAGCAGGCCCTTGATGTAGTCGATGCAATGCGGCCTGTCCGGATGGCGCGCCACCTGCACCTTCTGCCACGGCGTCAGCGCCTTGTAGGCGTCGCGCAGCGCATCGCGCGAGCGCTTCTCGAGACGGGCGATCTCATCGCCGACATCGACCGCCTCGCCGTTCTCGGCAAGCTTCTTCAGCTCGAGGATCTTGCCTTCGAGATCCTGCACAGGCTTTTCGAAATCGAGGTAATTGTACATTCTTGGGCGGACCGGCAAGTCGGAAGGCAATGACTGACGCAAGCCTGAAAATGCAGGCTGGGCGCGGTGGAACGTCGTTCTCACATAGCGACATGACGCCTAGTCGGCAAGCGGATGATGATCGTTGACCAGGCGCACCAGCCGCTCTTCCAGCACATGCGTGTAGATCTGTGTCGTTGAAATATCGGCATGGCCGAGCAACTGCTGCACGGCCCTGAGATCGGCGCCGTTCTGCAGGAGATGGCTGGCGAAAGCATGGCGCAGCACATGCGGCGATATCTTCGCCGTGGCAATGCCGGCCCTTGCGGCAAGGCCCTTCAGCTCGCGGGCAAAGACCTGTCTCGAGAGATAGCCGCTATCGGAGGCGGCCGGAAACAGGAAGGGGCTGTCGGCAAGAGCCGGCACCGCTGCCCGGGCAGTGAGCCAGGTCCGCATCGCCGTGCGCGCCTTAGCCGACAGCGGCACCATGCGCTCCTTGTTGCCCTTGCCGCGCACCATGAAGAAGCGATCGTCGCGCTGCGCCACCGTCACGGGAAGGCCGACCAGCTCGGAAACCCGCAAGCCGGTGGCGTAGAGCACCTCGACCAGCGCGTGGAGGCGAAGCGCCGCCAGCCTGTCGCCGTCATGCATGGAGGGGTCCATCGCCTCTTGCGCCGCGCGGTCGAGCAGCCGGCCGGTGTCGGCCTCGCTCATCGTCTTCGGCAGCGGCCGGCCTTTCCTCGGACTGTCCAGCGTGCCGGTCGGATCGTCACCGCGCAGGCCTTCGGCGTAGAGGAACTTGAAGAACTGCCGGATCGCCGACAATTTGCGCGCCTGCGAGGTGGCGGCAAAGCCGCGCGCGGCGATGTCGTCGAGATAGGCACGGATGTCGGCGCTGGTGGCAGCGGCAAGCCCGCCGCCGATCCCGGCGGAAGCGTCCTCGAGGTCGCGGCGATAGGAGGAAAGCGTGTTTTCGGCAGCGCCGCGCTCGGCGCTCATCATCTCCAGGAAAGCTTCGATGCGGGCGGCGCTGTTCATTTTTTGGGATTGAGCTTTTCCGGAGGGATACGCACGCTCATTTCCGCCTTTCTCGGCTCGACGAACATGACCAAGGCGAACATCGCGCCATAGACAATGCCGGCCAGAATCGCGAGCGTCACGACAAAGCGAAACAGTGTTGGCATTAATTTTCGCCTGTCGTCTTATTCTGCATTTCCAACCCTGTGCCCTTATGAGGCGCCAATCCGGCCAATTCAAGGGTGAAGCCGATAACAGGTCCCGGTTGCGTCACGCTTGACGCAAACAGGCTTTTGATGTCGATACGCCGGCAAAGAGGCCCTAGAAAACATGAACGCGCTACCAGCAAATCCTCCGGGCGAGAGCCATGCCGCGCTGCTCGGCCGGCTGGGCGACCGTTCAATCGTCTTTGTCGGGCTGATGGGCGCCGGCAAGACGGCGATCGGCCGCAAGGTGGCGGCGATGCTGGCACTGCCCTTCATCGACAGCGACCAGGAGATCGAAACTGTTTCGCGCATGAGCGTCCCGGACCTGTTCGAGCGCTATGGCGAGGCGGAGTTCCGCGCGCTGGAGCAGCGCGTCATCCTGCGCGTGCTGGAGCACGGGCCGCAGGTGCTGTCGACCGGCGGCGGCGCCTTCATGAACGCGCAGACGCGCGAGGCGATCGCCAGCCATGGCGTTTCGGTCTGGCTGAAGGCCGAGATCGACCTGTTGATGGAGCGCGTTTCCAAGAAGCAGAACCGGCCGCTGCTGAAAAGCGCCGATCCCCGCGCCGTGCTCGAACGGCTGATGGCGGAACGCTACCCGATTTACGCCGCGGCCGATGTTATCGTGCCGACCCGCGACGACCGCAAGGAGATCATTGCGGCCGAAGTGGTGGACGCGCTGCGCGGCCATCTCGGCGTTGCCGACATCGACGAGGTGCGGTCGTGAGCGCTGATGCAACGGTCTCTGTCGAAGTCGGGCTTGGCGAGCGTGCCTACGATATTTTGATCGGCCCCGGCCTGCTGTCACGCGCCGGCGCCGAGATTTCGCGCCGTCTGCCGGGCACGCGAGCGGCGGTCGTCACCGACGAAAACGTCGCGGCCGCGCATCTCGCGACGCTTGCGGCTGGCTTGACAAGCGGTGGCGTCCAACATGCCGTCATCACGCTGCCGCCCGGCGAAAAGACCAAGAGCTTTGCGCATCTGGAAGAGGTGGTCGACGGCGTGCTGGCCGCCAAGCTGGAGCGCGGCGACGTCGTCATCGCGCTCGGCGGCGGCGTCATCGGCGACCTCGCCGGCTTTGCGGCCGGCATCGCGCGGCGCGGCATGAACTTCGTGCAGGTTCCGACCTCGCTGCTGGCGCAGGTCGATTCCTCCGTCGGCGGCAAGACCGGCATCAACAGCAAGCGCGGCAAGAACCTGGTCGGGGTGTTCCACCAGCCGAAGTTGGTGCTGGCCGACACCGAAGTGCTCGACACGCTGCCGATCCGCGAGTTTCGCGCCGGCTATGCCGAACTGGCCAAATACGGGCTGATCGACCGGCCCGAGTTCTTCGCCTGGCTGGAAGAAAACTGGCGCCAAGTGTTTGCCGGCGGGCCGGAGCGGGGAAAGGCCATTGCCGAGGCCTGCCGCGCCAAGGCCGACGTCGTTGCCCGCGACGAGTTCGAGACCGGCGACCGCGCGTTGCTCAATCTCGGCCACACCTTCGGTCATGCGCTGGAGGCGGCGACCGGCTATGACGGCGCAAGGCTCGTGCATGGCGAGGGCGTCGCCATCGGCATGGCGCTGGCGCACCGCTTTTCGTCAAGGGTCAATTTGGCGAGCCCCGACGACGCGGCGCGTGTCGAGGCGCATCTTCGCGCCGTCGGCTTGCCCTGGCGCATGGCCGACATTCCAGGCGAACTGCCCGACGCCGAGACGCTGTTCTCCTTCATCACCCAGGACAAGAAGGTGTCGCGCGGCGCGCTGACCTTCATCCTGACGCGCGGCATCGGCCAGGCCTTTATCGCCCGGGATGTGCCGGCCTCGGAAGTGCTGGCATTCCTCAGGGAGAATCATCCGGGATGAGCCAGGCCGGCTGGATCGCGGCTGCCGTGCTCGCCGGCCTCGGCCTGCTGGGCTTCGTCCTGCGCCGGCACCTGCTCGCCGGCTTCGGCTACGAGCTGCAACGCATCGAGCCGCAGCGCTCTGCGCGCGAGGAACTGCGCGGCGCCGTCAATGATTTCCGCCGCGACGGCCAGGTGGTGCGCGAGGACCGCGCCCGCATCGGCGGCCTGTTCGACCTCGAGGAGCTCGAAGTGTCGGACGTCATGGTCCACCGCACCAATATGCGCTCGGTCAATGCCGACGACCCGCCGGAAGCGGTGGTTCGCGAGATCCTGCAGAGCCCGCACACCCGCATGCCGTTGTGGAAGGGGTCGCTCGACAACATTGTCGGCGTGCTGCACGCGAAGGATCTGCTGCGCGCGCTGAACGAGGTCGGCAACGATTTCTCCCGGATCGACGTGATGAAGATCGCGTCGAAACCGTGGTTCGTGCCCGACACCACGACGCTGCAGGAGCAGCTCAATGCCTTCCTGCGCCGCAAGGCGCATTTCGCCATCGTCGTCGACGAATATGGCGAGGTCGAAGGGCTGGTGACGCTGGAAGACATCATCGAGGAGATCGTCGGCGAGATCGCCGACGAGCACGACATCGACATCCAGGGCGTCAAGCAGGAGGCCGACGGCTCCGTCGTCGTCGACGGCACGGTGCCGATCCGCGACCTGAACCGGGCGCTCGACTGGAACCTGCCGGACGAGGAGGCAACCACCATTGCCGGCCTTGTCATCCACGAGGCCCAATCGATTCCGGACGAAAAGCAGGCCTTTACGTTTCACGGCAAGCGCTTCGTCGTCATGAAACGCGACAAGAATCGGATCGCGCGGCTGAGGATCAAGCCGGCGATGCTTGGAGAATGACGGTGCGCACCGTGTGGCAGCCGTGGGCAGTCAGGCGTTTATGACAATCGATCGGCGAAGCCTGCTTCTGGCGTCGATGGCGGCGCTGCTGCCGGGACAGGCTCGTGCCGCATCGCGGCTGCGTTTGCCATCGCCCGAAACCTTCGACTATGGGCCGGCCAAGCTCGATATCTATTCCCGCGACGGCGCAAGCGGCCTGCCGGTCGTCTTCTTCGTCCATGGCGGCGCCTGGCGGGTCGGCAACCGCAACAATGTCAACTCCAAGCCTGGTTTCCTGCTCGACAATGGCTTCTGCTTCGTCTCGATCGACTACCGGATGCTGCCCGAGGCCGACGTCGCCACCCAGGCGGCGGATGTCGAACTGGCCTATCGCTACATCAGCGCCAACATTGCCAGGCATGGCGGCGATCCGGACCGGATCGTCGCGATGGGCCATTCGGCCGGCTGCCATCTCGTCGCATTGACCGGGCTGCGCGGCGGCCTGCCCGGCGTCGCGGCGCTGATCCTCGACGACACCAGGGCTTACGATTTGGCGGCACTGGCCAGGAGCGGCGGCATGGCAGGGGTCTATGCCCGTGCCTTTCCCGATCCGGCGCAGTGGCGCGCGCTGTCGCCTGTCACCTACGTCGAAGGCCGCAAGCACCCGCCGACCTTCATCGCCCATTCGCGGGCGAAAGCCCGCGCGGCGGACGCGCAGGCCTTCGCCGGGCGTCTGCGTGCAACCGGAACCAGGGTCACGCTGTTCGACGGCAGCGCCTATTCGCACATGTCGATCAATCGCGACTTCGGCACCGAAGGCGATGCATTGACAGCTGCGGTGATTGCTTTCCTGAGGGCGAGCCTCGGCTGAGTTACCAGCGCATCTTTTGGATGGCGGCAGGCAGGTGAGGGGCGCGCGGACGCGGGGAACGAGGGACGGCTAAGCCGAGCGATTGCTGTGACCGTGGTCATTGACCATGGTCACTTCTAATCCTACATAGTGAACGGCAATTTTGTTCATTGAGGTGGCGCATGGCCGCGCAGGTGTCGAAATCGAAGTTCAAGGCAAGGGCTCTTGAGTATTTTCGTCAGGTTGAAACGAGTGGCGAGCCAATCATTGTGACCGATCACGGCCAGCCCACACTGGAGATACGACGCTATGAATCGGTCGCGCGCGACCCTTTGGAGGTGCTGCGTGGGTCTGTCCTGCGTTACGACCGGCCCACGGATCCGGTGGCCGAAGATGATTGGGAAGCCAGCAATTGATCGTGCTGGACACGCATGTTCTCGTCCGCTGGGTCGGCGGTGAGACCGATCTGCTTTCAGAACCAGCACTTCGCGCAATCGAGCGGGAGAGGATAGGCGGCGAGATTTTGATCTCCTCGATATCAGCATGGGAAATCGCCATGCTGATTTCCAGGGGGCGCCTCCTGCTATCGATGGATGTGGGTGAATGGCTGGCGACGGTCAGCAAGCTTGAAAAACTGAGCTTCATTTCCGTCGACAATGAGATTGCCGTGAACAGTACCGAACTTCCGGGAGAATTTCACAAGGATCCGGCCGATCGGATCATTGTTGCGACCAGTCGAAAATTTGCGGCACCTTTGGTGACCGCGGATCAGAAGCTGCGAGACTATCGATATGTAAAGACAATCTGGTAGGGCAACTACCAGCGGGTCGTTTCGCCGGGCGCTGCCGGCTCGATCGCCAGGGCGTGGACGCCGGATTTCAACTCCTCGGCCAGCAGATCGTTGACGGCGCGGTGACGCTCGACGCGGCTCATGCCGGCAAAGGCTGGCGCGACGATGCGGACGCGGAAATGCGTCTCGCCGACGCCGTCGAAGGTGGCGTGATGGCCGGAATCCACATGATGATGCCCGGCATGGAGATGGCTTTCGTTGATGACGGCCAGCCGTTCCGGCGAAAACGCCTTTTTCAGCTTATCTTCCATCGTTGCCTGTATGGACATCGCCGCTTCCCTTCACCACATCTATGTCATCGCACAAAATTCGCCATTCGCCGGTTTTATGCCGCGATTCAGCGGTTAGGGCGATCATCGCGAAAATGTCAATTCTTGTTTCGCATCCGCGAACAGCCCATAAATGGGTGAGATGAAGCCGTACCCAAAATATTTCGAGAAGATTCGCATCCGCCCGGAGAAGGACGCGGAGCTGAAGTCGCGTTCGCCGATCTGCCAGTGGGATGGCTGCAAGGAGGCCGGTACCCACCGCGCTCCGGTCGGACGCATGAAGGAAGGCGAGTATTTCCAGTTCTGCTTCGACCATGTGCGCGAGTACAACAAGGGCTTCAATTATTTCTCGGGCGTTCCCGACACCGAGATCGCCCGCTTCCAGAAGGAAGCCATGACCGGCCACCGGCCGACCTGGAAAATGGGCGTCAACGGCGCCTCGACACGCTCCTCGCCCGACTTCGCCCAGGCGCGCTCCGGCCGCGCCGGCTACTACAATCGCATGCGCGATCCGTTCGACCTGTTCAAAGGCCCGAAGGACCCGCGCGAAGCACGCGAGCGCAAGGCCAAGCCGCTTGAGGCCAAGGCACTGGAAACGCTTGGCCTTGATACAAAGGCAAGTGGCAAGGATATCAAGGCGCGCTATAAGGAACTTGTGAAACGCCACCATCCGGATGCGAATGGCGGCGACAGAGGTTCGGAAGACCGGTTCCGCGATGTGCTCCAGGCGTATCGCGTGCTCAAGCAGGCAGGTTTGTGCTGAGCGACCATACGGTTCGTGTCGCTTTCCAACTTTCATAAGGTTGGAAAAGGCTCTAAGACCGCCCCCGAACAAAATCGATTGCCAGCGAAACGCGGCGTTTCGCTTGTGGAGACGTTGATAGAGATGAACAAGGTCGATCGCGACATCGCCAACCTGCCCGACACAACGGTGTCGGTGAAGGAGACATTCGGCTTCGACTCCAGGATGGTGGTGCCGGCCTATTCGGTGACGAGCGAGCATGTCCCCGACATCGACCCGGACTACCTGTTCGACAAGAACACGACGATGGCGATCCTCGCCGGCTTTGCCTACAACCGCCGGGTCATGGTGTCGGGCTATCACGGCACCGGCAAGTCGACGCATATCGAGCAGGTCGCCGCCCGCCTCAACTGGCCTTGCGTGCGCGTCAATCTCGACAGCCACGTCAGCCGTATCGATCTCGTCGGCAAGGACGCCATCGTCGTCAAGGAAGGACTGCAGATCACGGAGTTCCGCGACGGCATCCTGCCCTGGGCCTACCAGCACAATGTCGCGCTGTGCTTCGACGAGTACGATGCCGGGCGCCCGGACGTGATGTTCGTCATCCAGCGCGTGCTGGAATCATCGGGGCGGCTGACGCTGCTCGACCAGAGCCGGGTCATCCGCCCGCATCCGGCCTTCAGGTTGTTTTCGACCGCCAACACGGTTGGGCTGGGCGACACCACCGGCCTCTATCACGGCACCCAGCAGATCAACCAGGCGCAGATGGACCGGTGGTCGATCGTCACCACGCTGAACTATCTGCCGCACGACAACGAGGTGAACATCGTGCTGGCCAAGGCCAAGCATTATCGCGACGCCAAGGGGAAGGAGATCGTCAACAAGATGGTGCGCGTCGCCGACATGACGCGCTCGGCCTTCATCAACGGCGATTTGTCGACCGTTATGAGCCCGCGCACGGTCATAACCTGGGCCGAGAATGCCGAGATATTCGGTGATATCGGCATGGCGTTCCGGCTGACCTTCCTCAACAAATGCGACGAGCTGGAACGCGCGCTGGTCGCCGAGTTCTACCAGCGTGCCTTCGGCCAGGATCTGCCGGAATCGGCGGCGAATGTGGTGCTGGGCTAAGCAGAGTCTCGATGGCGGGTCCGGGCGACAACACGCGAAACAAATCCAAGACCGGCGCTGAGAACGACAGCTTCAAGCGCGCGGTCACCGTCTGCATGCGCGCCATCGCCGGCGACAAGGATCTCGAGGTCGGCTTCGCCAAGGACCGGCCGGCGCTGGCCGGCAGCCGTGCCCGGCTGCCGGAATTGCCGAAGAAGGCATCGAAAGCGGACATCGCCATCACCCGCGGGCTCGGCGATTCCATGGCACTGAAGCGCGCCTGCCACGATGCGCGCATCCACACCAGGCTGGCGCCGGAAGGCAAACAGGCCCGCGCCATCTATGACGCGGTCGAGCAGGCCCGCGTCGAGGCGATCGGCAGCCGCGCCATGCAGGGCGTTGCCGACAATATCGGCTCGATGCTGGAGGATAAATACGCCAGGGCCAACCTCGTCGACGTCAAGGACAAGGCCGACGCGCCGATCGAGGAAGCGCTGGCGCTGATGGTGCGCGAGAAGCTGACCGGCCGCGCTGTGCCGAAAAGCGGCGAACGGCTGGTCGATCTCTGGCGGCCCTGGGTCGAGGAAAAGGCCAGTGCCGACCTCGACGGGCTGTCGGCAAAGCTCGACGACCAGCAGGCATTCGCCCGCGTCGTGCGCGAGATGCTCGCCTCCATGGAAATGGCCGAGGAGCTCGGCGACGACCAGGAGACGGAAGACTCCGAGGACAACGACGAAAACCAGCCGCAAGGCGAGGAGCAGAGCGAGGAGGGCGGCGAAGACGATTCCGGCTCCGAGCAGTCGCAGTCCGAGGATACAGAGGCATCGTCGGACGACGAGCAATCGGCCGAGACGGAAGCCTCCGACGCTACCGCCGAGGATCTCTCCGACGATGACGACGCCGATGCGGAGACGCCCGGCGAGGCGCGCCGTAACGACAACCCCTTCACCAATCTGCCGAAAGAGATCGACTACAAGGTCTTCACCATGGCCTTCGACGAAACCGTAGGTGCGGAGGAATTGTGCGAAGAGGAGGAGCTCGACCGGCTGCGCGCCTTCCTCGACAAGCAGCTCGCCAACCTTTCCGGCGTCGTCGGGCGGCTGGCCAACCGGCTGCAGCGTCGGCTGATGGCGCAGCAGAACCGCTCCTGGGATTTCGACCTCGAAGAGGGCTATCTCGATCCGGCGCGGCTGGTGCGCGTCGTCATCGACCCGATGCAGCCTCTGTCCTTCAAGCAGGAGCGCGACACCAAATTCCGCGACACGGTGGTGTCGCTGGTGCTCGACAATTCGGGTTCGATGCGCGGCCGGCCGATCACCGTCGCCGCCACCTGCGCTGACATCCTGGCGCGTACGCTGGAACGCTGCGGCGTCTCGGTCGAAATCCTCGGCTTCACCACCCGCGCCTGGAAGGGCGGACAGGCGCGCGAGAAATGGCTGAAGGAAGGCAAGCCGCCGAACCCCGGCCGGCTCAACGATCTGCGCCACATCATCTACAAATCCGCCGACCATCCGTGGCGGCGGGCGCGCCGTAATCTCGGCCTGATGATGCGCGAGGGGCTGCTCAAGGAAAACATCGATGGCGAGGCGCTGCTGTGGGCGCACAACCGGCTGATCGCGCGGCCGGAGCAGCGCAAGATCCTGATGATGATCTCGGACGGCGCGCCGGTCGACGATTCGACGCTGTCCGTCAATCCCGGCAATTATCTCGAGCGGCATCTGCGCGCCATCATCGAGCTCATCGAGACGCGCTCGCCGGTCGAGCTTTTGGCCATCGGCATCGGCCACGACGTTACCCGTTATTATCGCCGCGCCGTCACCATCGTCGATGCCGAAGAATTGGCCGGCGCCATGACCGAGCAGCTGGCCTCGCTGTTCGGCGAGGAAACCGTGCGCGACACGCGGCGCGGCGGCATGCGGCGCGCCGGATGATTTTTTCCCGCGGCGGCTTTTGGCAGAAGCTTTTGGCCGCCATTGCGTTGTTAGGCATCAGTTCGGCGCCGGCTGTCGCTGCCGGCCCGGCCTCGGTCGAGCCGGCCGAAATCTCGGCACGGCCGATCAGCGAATTCCATATCGGCCGGACGGACAAACAGTTCGGGCCGCTCGAATTCGTCGGCGGGCTCGAAATGACCTCGCCGACACGCGATTTCGGCGCGCTGTCGGCGCTTCGGTTCCTCCGGCCCGGCAGCGATTTCATCGGCGTCGCCGACACCGGCTTCTGGTTCTTCGGCACCCTCGTCCACGATGCCGACAAGCGGCCTTCCGGCATCGAGAATTTTCGCATGCAGCAGATGGTCGATGCCGCCGGCCAGCCGATCGATGAGAAATGGGCGGTCGATGCGGAAGGGCTCGCGGTCCGGGACGGTATTGCCACGGTCGGCTTCGAGCGCGATCACCGTATCGCCGAGTTCAAGATCGACCCGGACGACATGAAGGCGCCGTTCAGGCAATTGGACTTCCTGATCCCGGCCGGGGAACTCCGCCGCAATCGCGGCTTTGAGACCGTCACCCGCGCCCATCCCTACGGACAGCACGCGGGCGGGCTGGTCGTGGTGTCGGAAAAAAGCCTCGACAAAGCCGGCAACATCTTTGCCGCGATCGTCGAAGGGCCGCACAAGGGCGTCTTCACCGTCAAGCGCAATGGCGATTTCGACATCACCGACGGCGCCTTCCTGCCGGACGGCGACCTGTTGCTGCTGGAGCGCAGTTTTTCGATGGCCCGCGGCGTCAAGATGCGGCTGCGGCGCATCTATGGCGAAAGCGTCGAGAAGGGCGCCGTCGCCGACGGGCCGGTGCTGCTTGAAGCCGACATGGGCTACCAGATCGACAACATGGAAGCGCTCGACGTCTGGACCCGCGACGACGGCGCGCTGATCGTGTCCATGATGTCCGACGACAACCACTCGATCCTGCAGCGCAACCTCTACCTGGAATTCATCCTGCACGAGGATTGACGCGCGATCGGCCGTTGATCGGCTGATGGCGATTCTGGCGTTTCCGCCCCGTTTCGCAGCGCATGCAATTTCTCCTGGCGATTCCCCTGGCAGTGACCCGCGTCGCGGGTTTTCCAGCCAGCTCTCACCATCTGCAAAAATACTTTAGTCGCTACTTGACAATTTGTGCCATCGAAGAAATACTCAAGTCTATGCTTAAGTATTCCGAGATCGACAGCATCCTGCGGGCTCTTGCCGAGCCGACGCGCCGGGCAATCCTGGAAAGGCTGAGCCGCGGGCCGGCCACCGTCAGCCAGCTGGCGGAGCCGTTCGGCATGACCTTCGCCGCCGTGCTCCAGCATCTCCAGGCGCTGGAAGCGTGCGGGCTGATCCGAAGCGAGAAGGTCGGACGCGTGCGCACCTGCCGGATCGAGCCCGGCGGGCTTGCCCCGCTCGCCGACTGGATCGCCGCGCGCCGTATGCCGGCCGAACGCCACCTCGACCGTCTCGGCCAGATCCTGGCGGAGACGGACCAACCGAACGCAACACTCCACGACCAGGAAAAGGACGACAAGAAATGAACCAGATTGCCCCGGTTAACGACGAGCACTCCGTCATCCATTCGACCTTCAGAATCGAGCGGACCTATCCGCAATCGCCCGAGCGCGTCTTCTTCGCCTTTGCCGACAAGGCGACAGTACGGCGTTGGCGCGTCGACGGCGACGGCTTCACCATTGCCGAATTCACCTTCGATTTCCGTGTCGGCGGCGGCGAGGTTTCGCGGTTCAGCCATCAGGGCAGCCCGGAGATCAGGCTCGATGCGCAGTTCCAGGACATCGTCCCCGACCGGCGCATCGTATTTTCCTATCGGATGGCGGTCGGGCCGCAGGCGCTGTCGGCGTCTCTCACCACCGTCGAGTTCGCACCCTCCGGCGACGGCACTTGCCTGACCTATACCGAACAGGGTGCGTTCTTCGATGGCGTCGATTCAGCGCAAGGGCGCGAAGAGGGCACGCGCGGGCTGCTGCAGGCACTCGCCGCCGAGCTTCAGAAAGCGAAGTAGTAGGTGGCGGCATGCCGGGCGGAGCCCAAACAGTAATCCGCCCGAAATGCTTCCGCTATGCTTTGCTTGCCAGCCAGACGACGTGACGGGCGCCGCGCTTGCCGTGAGCCCGCACCTTGACCTCCTCGACCGTGAAGCCCGCCTGCTTGAGCCTTCGGGTGAAACCTGCGTCAGGGCCCTGCGACCAGACCGCCAGCACACCGCCGGGCTTGAGCGCTGCTCTCGCGCTGATCAGGCCGGCGGCGCTGTAGAGCGCATCATTGGCCTTGTAGACGATGCCTTCGGGGCCGTTGTCGACATCGAGCAGGATCGCGTCCCAAGCCGATGCCTGCGAACGGATGAGCTGACCGACATCGGTCTCGCGAATGCCGACGCGCCGGTCGTCAAGACAGCCCTCGAAAACCTCGGCCATCGGGCCGCGCGCCCACGTCACGACCGCCGGTACCAGTTCGGCAACGGTGACCTTCGCATCGGCGCCAAGCTCGGCCAGCGCCGCGCGCAAGGTAAAGCCCATGCCGAGGCCGCCGATCAGGATGCTTACGTTCTGCCGGCCGGCTATCCTTTGACAGGACAGTTTCGCAAGCGCCTCTTCGGAACCGCTGAGCCGGCTGTTCATCAGCTCGTTCGCGCCAAGCATGATCGAGAATTCGCCGCCGCGCCGTTTCAGGCGGAGTTCCTGTCCGCCGTCAGGCGTTTTTGCCGTGTCCAGTTGAAGCCAGGGGATCATGCTCGATAGTCTTTGAGCATGATCTTGTCCGAAAACCGGTTCCCACTTTTCGCTAACGCGGACCTTCGGTTCGGGATCATGCTCTATGCCGCCAGTGCCGGCTGGCTCCAGCGGGAGGCAAGCAGCCGGTAGGGGATCAGCGCCACCACCGCTATGACCAGCTTGACGCTGAGATCGCCTAGCGCCCAGGATATCCAGCGCATCGTCTCGACCGGCAGCACGCCCATCAATGGCGCGGTTTCCAGCGCAAAGCCGTCGTTGGGCCCGGCGAAGGCGAAAGCCGCCGCAAAGGCGACGGTGAAAAACACCACCGTATCGAAGACGGAGCCGACCAGCGTGCCAACGATCGGTGCGCGCCACCAGCTCTGCCGGCGCAACCGGTTGAACACGGTGACGTCGAGCAATTGCGCGGTGAGGAAGGCGGCGCCCGACGCCGCGGCAATGCGCACCAGCCGGTCGGCGGCGGTCTCGAATTCGATCAGGCCGTGGCGAAACAGCAGTGGCGGGATGACGATCGAGCAGATCACCGCTGTCATGAAGCCGACAAAGACGATCCTGCGCGCCACCGCCGGCCCATAGCGGCGATTGGCGAGATCGGTGACCAGGAATGAGAACGGATAGGTGAAGGCGCCCCAGGTCAGGATGTCGGCCAGCGACAACCCGCCGATTGCACCCTGCATCGGGAACTGCACAAGGATGTTCGAGGCCACGACGACGAGCGCCATGGCCGCCACGAAGGGCAGGTACCGCGAGAGGAAAATCATTTTTTTATCCTGGGTAATGGAACCAGCGGAACGCGATCCGGAACCCCGGTCACGCCCTGGAAGGCAGCTGCCGCCGAAAAACTCAGGCGGCCGGCTGTTCGGCGAGCTTCTTAGCGATCTGCTTCTTCAACAAGCGGGCACGCTGCGACAATTCCTTGGCATCGGCCTTGGCCAGGAAGGCATCGAGGCCGCCGCGATGCTCGACCGAACGCAGCGCGTTGGCCGAAATGCGCAGGCGCACATTCTGGTTCAGCGCTTCCGAGATCAGCGTCACATTGACGAGATTGGGCAGGAAGCGACGCTTGGTCTTGTTATTGGCGTGGCTCACATTGTTGCCGGACATGACTGCCTTGGCAGTGAGTTCGCAGGTGCGGGACATGATACTAACCTTCGGTTCTCGGTCCTGGCCAAACATTCGACCCGCGCCGGGTGGCGCGCGGTTTCGGTCAGGCGGCCTTATGCAAAAAAGTTGGCGTTCCATAGTTGCATTTCGCCGGGGCGTCAAGCTTGGGCTTGGTTCGGGAGAGGGTAATCGCACTTTCGGAGAAGGCGATACCAGCGACGCTGCCGATCCCCTTGCGGGGGAGATGCCAACTGGTGGCAACGAGGAGTGTTTTCTTCGACCTGTCAAGGCCTGGGTTCCTCGCCCACCGCGAAGCGGGGGAGAGGTGGGGGGGCAGCCCGCCGCGGGGGGGGGGGGCAAAAAGAGCGGGGGCGACAACACGCGGGGCGGGGGCGCCCGCGCCACCCCCCCCCACAACGGCGG